>CACMMN010000005.1 GCA_902614905.1 uncultured Pelagibacteraceae bacterium
TTCTCAAAATTATTAAACCAAGAAGCAAGTCATATTCCAAGCGGACAACATGTTATGAATGAAGATTACTATAAAAAAATTGAAGCTATCCAATTTACTATGAACCATGACGATGGAAACTCATTGGATGATATAGGTAAATCAGATATAATTCTACTAGGGGTTAGTAGAACTAGCAAAACACCTACTTCAATTTATTTAGCAAATAAAGGGATGAAAATTTCCAACATACCATTAGTAAATGAACAATCAGTTCCAGAGTTTCTAAAAGAAAAACCAAACCTAACTTGTGTTGTGGGCCTTACAGCAGAACCAGATAGGTTAGTAGACTTAAGAAAAAACAGGATGCAATCTATAAAAGAAAACGAAAATAAAAATTATATAGACTTTGAAAAAATTAAAAATGAAATAGAAATATCAAAAAAACTTTTTCAAAAATACAACTGGCCAACTATTGATGTTACAAGAAAATCAGTAGAGGAAACAGCAGCCTCTATACTTAAAATTCACGATATATTTAATCATAATGAATAAAATAATATTAGCTTCAAAGAGCGAGGTTAGAAAAAAAATCTTATTGGAAAATGGAATTCTTTGTGATGTTGAACCATCTAAGGTTGACGAAGATGTAATTAAAGAATCGCTTTTAAAAGAAGGCGCAACACCAGAGATAATATCTAAAAATCTTGCAGAATTAAAAGCCAACAAAATAAGCAACAAAAATCCTGAGGAGCTAGTTTTAGGCGCAGACAGTGTAATTGATTTAGATGGTGAAATAATTTCAAAACCTAAATCACGAGAAGAAGCACTTAATATTTTAAAAAAAATGAGTGGTAAGAGTCATTTTTTAATTAGTTCAGTTTGTATTTCTAAAAAAGGCAACATGATATGGAACTACACCGATAAGGCAGAATTAGTTATGAAAAATTTTAATGACAGTGAGCTAAAAAATTATTTGTCAAAGATATCAGACAAAAATCTTTATGCATACAATGTCTATCAAATAGAGGGTGAAGGAAAAAAATTATTTAGTGAAGTAAAAGGAGATAAAAATACCATAATGGGATTACCAGTAACAAAAATTAAAAGCTATTTACAGGAGCATAAATGAAAAAATTTTTTGTAATTGGCAACCCTATAGAACACTCCCTCTCTCCTGAGTTACATAATCTTTGGATTAAAAAAAATAAAATTGATGCTGTGTACGATAAAATTAAATTGAAAGAGTCAGAACTAAAAGGTTTTATTAACAAATTAAGAAATGAAGAAATACACGGGGTAAATGTAACAGTTCCTTTTAAAAATAAGGTTATTAAATATTTAGATAAACTTAGTTTAGAGGTTGAAACAACCGATTCTGTTAATACTATTTATAAAAGTGGAAATGATATAATTGGGCACAATACGGACGTAGCAGGGTTCGAACTAGGTTTAAGACATTCCAAAATTAATGTTTTACATAAATCAATTTTAATTTTGGGAGCAGGCGGGGTTGTTCCTTCAATTATTTATTCTTTATTAAGTATGGGTTGTAAAAAAATATATTTATCAAACAGAACTATTGAGAAGGCAGAAAATATTAAAAAAAAATTTAATGAAGTTGAGGTATTAAAATGGGGAAAAATACCTGATTTCGATATAGTAATAAATGCCACAAGTGTTGGATTAAAAGGTGATAGTTTAGATTTAGACCTTAATATAAAAGATAAAATTTTTTATGATGTAATTTATAATCCAAAAGAAACTCAATTTTTAAAAAAAGCAAAAGAAAATGGTAATCGAGTTGAAAATGGTAAGTTTATGTTCATTTATCAGGCTAATCAATCGTTCTCTATATGGAACAATGTAATACCAAAAATTGATGAAGAAGTTTTAAAGATATTAGAATGATCAAAATTAGTTTAGTAGGAGATATTGGCTCAGGTAAAACGTTTATTTCAAAATTATTTAGAGAACCTTGTTTTTTTGCAGATGTAGAGGTTAAAAAATTATATAATAGTAATAGACAGTGTTTTATAAAATTAAAAAAAAAATTTCCTCAATTTATAAAAACTTTTCCAATTAAAAAAATTGAGTTATCCAACACGATTAAAAGTAATTTCTCCAATTTAAAAAGTATTGGTTTTATAGTCCATCCCTTTATTAGAAAAAAACTAAGAACTTTTTTAAAAAAAAACAAGAAGAGAAAAATTGTTGTTTTAGACATACCTTTATATTTGGAAAATAAAATGTATAAAAAAAATG
This sequence comes from uncultured Pelagibacteraceae bacterium, assembly GCA_902614905.1. Classification (GTDB taxonomy): domain Bacteria; phylum Pseudomonadota; class Alphaproteobacteria; order Pelagibacterales; family Pelagibacteraceae; genus Pelagibacter. The sequence goes on from CACMMN010000005.1 coordinate 2,245, forward strand.
ATATTATAATATTCCTTAAAACTAAAAAAAAAGATGTTGATTTAAGATTGAAGAAGAGGAAAAACTTTAATCAAAAGTTACTAAAAATTCTTAGAAAATCACAACTTACATTGAAACAAAAAAAAAATAAATCAAACTATGTTTTGATGAATAATTACAATAGTGCTATTATGAAGAGAAAAGTCAAAATACTTAAGGCAAAAATATTAAATGATAGAAGTAGTACTTGATACAGAGACAACGGGTTTATCAGCAGCTAAAGGCCACCGTATCGTTGAAATTGGCTGCATCGAATTAAAGAATCAAATACCAACTAATAAAACATTTCATTGCTATTTAAATCCACAAAGAAAAGTATCTGAAGATGCTATTAAAGTTCACGGTTACACAGATGAATTTCTATCTGATAAAAAAAAGTTTTCCGATGTTGTAGATGATTTTTTAAAATTTATAGAAAATAAAAAGTTGATAATACATAATGCAGAATTTGATATTTCGCACATTAATAACGAACTTAAGCTAATAGGTAAACCGACCATATCTAAAGATAATGTTATCGATACTTTAGACATAGCAAGGGAAAAATTTCCTGGATCTTCAATAAGTTTGGATGCATTGTGTAAAAGATTCAGGATTGATAATTCTAGACGAAAATTTCATACCGCATTAATTGACTGTGAACTTCTATCTAAAGTTTATATCAACTTAACTGATCAGAAAGAACCCAGATTAAACTTTCAATCAGAAGATTCAAATAATTTAAACAATTCAAAAAAAATAGATTATTGCAAAAGTATAGTTAAACTAACAAAAGATGAATTAGAAAATTACAAAATTTTTATGAAAAAAACTTTTAAAAAAAATGTTTAATTTTTTCTGTTTTTGTAAAGCTCATTAAAATCTATTTTGTTTTCAAACTTAACATTTGGGTAACCAGAATGTTTAAGCAAGTCTAGTAATATTTTTTCAATTTTAGGATAAACTTCCGTGGGTATTTCTTTTAAAAAAATAGGCTCTAAAATTTCTTTAGTATTTACGTCCTCATCAATTTTGACAATTACGGCATAAATCATTTCAAAATAGCTATTTTTTTTATTTTCATCCGTTTCTTTAAACTTTGTTGATATTGAAACTTCTGCCATTTTATTTTTTAAAGGCTTAGTATTGATATCAATAAATAATTTAAATCTTGAAATATTTTCTTTGGTGTATATGTAACTTTCAACGTTTTTAGTTTCTGCTGATATATCTTTTATAAATTCTCCAAGGATCCTATATTTTTTTTCCATTTATTTATCCTTATCCTCATATTCGCCTTCTATCAAATCATCTTTAACTTTTTCTTTCTTGTATTTTCTACCTAAATATTTAAATATTAAACTTCTAGTTACAGGAAGAATTAAAAGAAAACCAATTACATCTGTAGCAAATCCTGGAATGATTAAAAGCAAAGCCGCAAAAGCCAAAGCAGCCCCAGACATCATCTCAAAAATAGGTATTTGGTTTCTGTAAAGTTGAGTAATACCTGATTTTAAAGTACTCAAACCCTGCAATCTAACAAAGTATACACCTATAACAGCGGTCAAAAGAATAAACAAGATAGTGTTAAAAGCTCCAATTTGTGCTCCAATTTGAATGAAAAGGTATATTTCAATAAGAGGAATAAATAAAATAATTAATAAAAGTGTGTTCATTTGTCATTAATTTAATTTGCTAGTTGAAATTAAGCAATAGAGTAAATATTATATAAATATGAGTTATAGCTTTGAATATATAGACATAATACTTTTAGCCATGATTGCAGGTTTTATATTTTTGAGACTTAGGGGTATTTTAGGTAAAAAATCTGGCTTTGAGGAGGATATTACGCAAAGTTTTCCTCACGAATTCCCAAATGTAAATCCAGTCAAAAAAACAAACTTTGATGTCTTCGACGACAAAGCCAAAAACGAATTTTTATCAGGTGCAAAGATTGCTTATGAGAACATCATAACTGACTTTTCTAAAGGAAATTTAAAGAATATTAAAAATCTTTTAGAAAAAAATGTCTTTAAACAATTTGAGGCAGCAATTAATGAGAGAGAAAAACAAGGCAATATATCTGAAACAACTTTTATAGGAATAAATTCAGCGGAGATTAAAAATCACGAGAGGAATGGAAATTTCCTTGAAGTAACTGTAGATTTTGTTAGTGAAATCATTTCATGTGTTAAGGACAAAAATTCTAAAATAATAGCCGGGCATCCAGAAAAAGTTAAGAAAGTTTATGATACTTGGAAATTTTCTAAGAACGTGAAGTCAAATGATCCCAATTGGGCATTGATCGAAACAAATATTTAATTGAATAAGAAGTTATCTAAAAAAGATTTAAAGATTTGGAAAGATTTTATCGAAGGAAAAGAAAAACTTTTCAACAAAGACAGCATTAATAAAGATCTAAAATATAGAAAAAAAGAATCAACAATAGATCTTCATGGTTTTTCTTTAGACGAAGCTAATAGTAAAATTGAAAAATTTATAACAACTTGCTTTGAAAAAAAGATTGAAAAATTGAACATAATTACTGGAAAAGGATTAAGGTCTATGGTTGAGCAGAATCCATATCAATCAAAAGATTTGAGCATTCTAAAATATTCAGTTCCTGAATTTATTAAGTCTAATTCAGAATTGATGAGGATTATAAAAAAAATTGAGGATAATACTAACAATAAAAATTCGGGTTTTTTTACCCTTTTTTTAAAAATCAAAGAATAAACTTTGATAAATCATTATCTTTAACTAATTGTCCAAGATTTTCTTTTACGTATTTAGAGTCTATTACAATTTTTTCCCCTGATCTGTCAGTCGCCGTAAAACTAATTTCATCAAGAATTCTCTCAATTATTGTATGAAGTCTTCTTGCTCCAATGTTTTCTACAGATGAATTGACTTCAGTTGCAAGATTAGCAATTGTTTCAATACCATCTTCAGAGAATTCTAGATCAACATTTTCAGTTTTAAGCAATGCTTTGTATTGTTTGATTAAACTATTATCTGGTTCTTTTAAAATTCTTTCAAAATCAGTACTTGTTAGTGCGTCTAATTCAACTCTAATTGGCAATCTACCTTGAAGTTCAGGCAACAGATCAGAAGGTTTAGCTAATTGAAATGCACCAGATGCTATGAACAAGATATGATCAGTTTTTACCGGCCCATACTTTGTGCTAACTGTAGTACCCTCAATTAGTGGAAGAAGATCCCTTTGAACACCTTCCCTTGAAACATCTCCACCAACTCTATCAGTTCTCCCTGAAATTTTGTCTATCTCATCTAGGAAAACTATACCATTGTTTTCGGTTACATTTTTTGCTGATTTTATAATTTTGTCTTGCTCAATTAACTTGTCTGCTTCCTCATTTAGTAAAATTTCGTGAGATTCTTTGATAGTCATTTTCTTTTTTTTTGTTTTACCACCAATTGATTTACCTAACATTTCACCAATATTTATCATTCCAACATTTGCACCTGGCATTCCTGGAATTTCAAAACTTGGCATGTTGTTAGACTCGTTAGTTGCGATCTCTATTTCATTATCATCTAAGTCACCATCTCTAAGTCTTTTCCTGAAACTCTCTCTTGTTGCAACAGATGCTTTGTTTCCAACTAAAGCATCCAATACTCTTTCTTCAGCTAATTTTTGAGCCTTTGCATGAACTTCTTTTCTTTTTTTTACTTTCTCCATAGCAATAGCTATTTCAAGTAAGTCTCTAATAATTTGTTCAACGTCTCTTCCAACATATCCAACTTCGGTAAATCTTGTAGCTTCAACTTTAACAAAAGGTGCCTCAGCCAACTTTGATAATCTTCTAGAAATTTCTGTTTTACCGACTCCAGTTGGACCAATCATTAATATGTTTTTCGGCAATACTTCATCTCGCATATCTCCTGTTAAAGCTTGTCTTCTCCATCTATTTCTTAATGCAATAGCAACAGCCCTTTTAGCTTTATTTTGACCAACAACATATCTATCTAACTCAGATACAATTTCTCTTGGTGATAATGAGTCAATATAATTTTGTTTTTTTTGATCAGTGTTTTTAGGGAATGTTTTTACGTTAGATTTTTCCATTAAATTTTTTCAATTCTTATATTATTATTTGTAAAAACGCATATATCAGCTGCGACCTGTATAGCTTTTTTTGCAACTTCTTCTGCTTTCAATTCTGTATCCATCAATACTTTTGCTGCAGCTAAAGCGTAATTTCCTCCTGAACCGATACCAATAACATCTCCTTCAGGCTCTAAAACATCTCCGGTACCTGAAATTATAAAACTTTTTTCTTTGTCACCAATCGCCATAAGAGCCTCTAATCTTCTTAAGTATTTATCAGTTCTCCAATCTTTAGCTAATTCAACAGCAGCTCTTGTTAAATTACCTGCGTGTTTTTCTAATTTTGCTTCTAACCTTTCAAATAAAGTTAGGGCATCCGCAGTCGATCCAGCAAATCCAGCGATCACATTTCTTTTCTCAATTTTACGAACTTTGTTAGCATTACTTTTGATCACAGTATTTCCCATACTTACTTGACCATCACTTGCCACAACTACGTCATTATTTTTTCTTACAAGAACTATTGTTGTCATTACAGATAAATGGATATTAATTTTAATTGTTCAAGTGTTAAATTAACTGTTATTGATATAATTAAATAATGCATATATATCTTACTAAATATGAAGCGAAAAGCAGAGATAAGTAGAAAAACTAAAGAAACCAAAATCGACGTTGCTATAAATATCGATGGCAAAGGTAAATACAAAATTGACACTGGAATTGGTTTTTTAGACCACATGCTAGAGCAATTGTCAAAGCACTCCTCAATTGATTTAAAAGTCAAAGCAAAAGGTGACACTCACATAGATCTTCACCACACAACAGAAGATACAGGGATTGCAATTGGCGAATGTTTAAAAAAAGCATCAAAAAAATTCATTGGTATAAAAAGGTACGCACATTCAATGATACCAATGGATGAAACTCTAACAAGAGTAGCTCTCGATGTTTCAAACAGACCTTATTTAATTTGGAAAGTAGATTTGAAAGTAGAAAAACTAGGCGAAATGGATACCGAATTATTTAAAGAGTGGTTTCAAGCATTTTCACAATCAGCAGGTATAACATTACATGTAGAGAATTTGTATGGCGATAATAGTCACCACAAAGTGGAGTCTTGTTTTAAAGGCTTAGCAAGATCTTTAAGGAGTGCACTTGAAATAGATCCACGAAATAAGAATGTAGTGCCATCGACTAAAGGTTCTTTATAAAAATTAATGAACGTAACAATTGTTGATTATAAATCAGGGAACATAAGTTCTGTTATAAACTCATTTAAAGAAGTAGCACAAAATAAAGTCAAAATTGAAGTAACCTCAGATCTTAATAAAATTAAATTAAGTGATAAAGTTGTACTACCAGGGCAGGGCTCATTTAAAAGCTGCACCGATGCTTTGAATAGAATTAGCGGCCTTGTTGAAACTATAAACGACTTTGCAATAAATAGTAAAAAACCTATCCTAGGGATTTGTGTTGGTTTACAAATGTTCGCAGATGTTGGATATGAAGAAACTGAAACAAAAGGATTAGGTTGGATTCCTGGAAAAGTTATTAAAATAGATAATCAGAATGGAAAATATAAATTACCCCATATAGGCTGGAATGAAATTAATATTATGAAGGACAGTAAAATTTTAAAGGATATAGATGATAAATCTCACATGTACTTTGTACATAGTTATGAATTCATTCCTAATGATAAAAATACTATTTCTGCAACAACTAATTATTCCTCAAATCATGTCTGTGCAGTGGAAAAAGAAAATATTTTCGGTACTCAATTTCACCCAGAAAAAAGTGATAAAATAGGATTAAAAATTATTGGTAATTTTATAAATTTATAAATGAAAATATTTCCAGCAATCGATATCAAAGATAAAAAATGTGTTCGATTAATTAAGGGCGATTTTGAAAATAAAACGGAGTACAAAAATTCACCTGTAGATCAGGCCAATAGTTATAAGGATCACGGATTTAAGAATCTACACATTGTTGATTTAGATGGAGCTTTAACAGGAGAAACAATTAACGTAGATATTGTTCAAGAAATAGTAAAAAACTCTAATCTCAAGGTAGAGATAGGTGGAGGTATTAGAAGTTTTGAGAGTATTAAAAAATATTTAGATGCCGGTGTTGAAAAAACTATTTTAGGAAGTGCTGCAATTAAAGATAAAAAATTTTTAAAAGAAGCGTGTAAAAAATTTCCTGGAAAGATTGCTCTTGGTTTAGATGCAAAGGATGGTAAGCTTTCGGTATCTGGATGGAAAGAAAGCTCAAATAAATCTACTTTAGACTTTTTAAAAGAAGTAAATGATTATGGCGTGAGTAGATTGATTTTTACAGATATTAATAGAGATGGAACTAAAGGAAGCCCAAATTTTGATGAAACATCAAAAGTTGCAAGTATTTCTAATTGCCCAGTTATGATATCTGGTGGAGTTTCATCAATTGATGATGTTAAAAAAGCAAAGAATATGGAAAATATTGAAGGCATAATAGTTGGTAAGGCTATTTATGATGGTGATATTAAACTGGAAGAGTTAGTTAAAGAAGATGCTTAAAAACCGAATTATACCTTGTTTAGATGTAAAGAATGGACGTGTTGTAAAAGGTATTAACTTTATTGACTTAAAAGATGCAGGAGATCCAGTCGAACAAGCGAAAATTTATAGCGATAGTGGAGCAGATGAAATTTGTTTTTTGGATATTACAGCTTCTAACGAAAATAGAGAAACCATTTATGAAGTAGTAGAAAAAACTTCAAAAAAATGTTTTGTTCCTTTAACTGTTGGGGGAGGAGTAAGAAGTATTGAGGATATTAATAAGCTACTTAATTGTGGTGCTGATAAAGTTTCAATAAATACTGCGGCAGTTCAAAATTCAAAAGTAGTTGTCGATAGCTCAAAAAAATTTGGTTCACAATGCATTGTTGTAGCAATAGATGCTAAACAAAATGGAAAAAATTGGGAAATATTCACACATGGTGGAAGAAACAACACCGGTATAGATGCTATAGAATATGCAAAAAAAATGGAAGAGTGTGGTGCAGGAGAATTATTAGTCACTTCTATGGATAGAGATGGGACTCAAGTTGGCTACGACATTGAATTAATGTCAAAAATATCTTCTAAAGTAAATATACCAGTGATTGCATCTGGGGGAGTTGGAAATTTAGATCATTTGGTAGAAGGAATTAAATTAGGTAAAGCAAGTGCCGTCCTTGCTGCCTCAATATTTCATTATGGAAAACACTCTATAAAAGAAGCAAAGGAATATTTGGATTCAAAAGGAATTCCTGTTAGAATTTAGAATGCTTAATGTGTTAGAGGATTTAATAAGTCTCGCAAGACAAAGAAAAGTAAAGCCTATAGATGGCTCATATACAAATAAGCTATTAAAAGATAAAAATTTAATTAAAGAAAAAGTGCTAGAGGAGCTCGATGAGCTAATTCAATCTGTTGAGCAAAACAGCAATAAAATTCACGAGGCCGCAGATGTATTTTATCATTTAATAATTTATTTAGAGTCAAATAATATAAAAATTGAGGATATAATGGAAGAGTTAGAAAAAAGAAAAAAGTAAATTTATGGGTAAGATAAAAATAATATTTTTTTTAATTATTGCGTTTATTGGTTATAAGGGTTTTGTAGCTTTTAAAAATTTTGAAATCGGAACATCAAATAAAATGGCAGAAATTGAAGAAGTTGCTGGTATTGAAAAGAAAAAAGAAGTAGTTGGGTTATTAATGTACTTAGGAGAGCCTCCAAAATTAATTGAACATTTATATATGGAGAGTAGTACAAAATGTATAGAACTCAAAGCAATAGCTGAAGAGAATTCTAATGCTATTTATGAATGCGCTAGATTAAATGCTGTATTAACTGGAAAAAAAATTGTCAAAGTTATTGATAAACTTGAAATTCTTTAATGACATATGATGAAAATAATATTTTTGCAAAAATTTTAAGAGGAGAAATTTCTTGTAAAAAGATTTATGAAGATGAATTTGTTTTATCTTTCTTCGACATAAATCCTCAAAAAAAAATACATGCATTGGTTATTCCGAAAGGAAAGTATATTAATTTAGATGATTTTGCTTGCAAAGCCTCTGAAAAAGAAATTGTAGGCCTGATAAAAGGTTTATATACAGTCGCACAAAAATTGAATATTTCTTCTAATACGGGAAAAGGATATAGGGCTTTGGCAAACATAAGTGAAAACGGTGGACAAGAAGTACCTCACTTACATTTTCATCTTTTTGGTGGTGAAAAAATTGGTAAAATGGTCGAATGATGATTAATGTTGAAAGAAACTTCTTAGAAATAAGAGATGTAAAAAACCTTAAAATTAATCCAACAAAAAAAATAAAATTCTTAGTCAAGAAAATCAATCCTGATTTTCAATTAAATAAATTTTTTTACAAACAAGTAGGAAAAAAACATAGATGGTTAGATAGACTTAACTGGTCTGATGAGAAATGGATTAATTATATATCTAACAAAAATTTAGACACATATATCATTAGCGACTCTGAAAATTTGGTAGGTTTTTTTGAACTTTTGAACAACCCCCATTTGAGTGAAACAGAAATATCTTATTTTGGTCTATTAGAGGAATATATAGGAAGAGGAATTGGTGGATATGCCCTGAGTGTAGCAATAAGAAAATCTTTTGAAAAAGATATTAAAAGAGTTTGGCTTCATACATGTACACTTGATCATCCAAATGCTTTAAAAAATTACATTGCGAGAGGAATGACCGTATTCAAGAAAGAAAATATTAATATAATAGATAATTAATTAAACTTTTTAAGGTTAAACAAACTTTCATCAATAATTTTATTTACTTCCTGAACATCTATCTCAGTCAGCACTGTATTATTATAAATATCTATTGTTGACCATCCTTTTAGGTGTAGTTTTTCCTTGTCAAAAAAAACTTTTAGACCTACGTTTTGATAATTTAATTCAATAAATATTTTGTTATTATTTTTTTGTAGTCTATTTTCTTTGAGCTTATCGATCAAATATTTTTTATCTAAAAGTTTATAGAAAGTTGTGTCTTCTAATTTATAAAAGTTAGGTATATTTGAATTGTTGTTTCTAATGATTAGATTTTTACCATCGGAAACAAGCATTTTTCCTAAATTATCATATTTACAATTAATTTTTCTGTTGAAAACTAATATACAATTTCCAGTTTCTTTTTTTTCATTAATTATTTGTGTAAACTTAAATTTGTAATTCTCAGTGTTCTTTAAATTATTTACTATTTTTTCTGTTATATCTGAATAAGCTTTATTAATAAAAAAAAAAATAATTAATAAAGTTGTTAATATATTTTTCATTAAAGAACTTCTCTTTTTCCTACATGATTTGCTTTACTTACAACACCTTTTTCTTCCATCATATCAATTATTCTAGCTGCTCTGTTGTAACCAATTTGAAGCTTTCTTTGTAAAAATGATGTCGAAGCTTTTCTTTCCGATTTTACTATTTCTAAAGCAGTTTCATATAGATCATCTAATTGATCGTTATTTTGTTTATCAGCCGCAGTATTTTGATTTTCATCTGATAAATTTAAAATTTCATAAACATATTCCGGGTCACCTTGAGATCTCAAAAAATTATTTATTTTTTCAATTTCGTTTTCTGATACATAGGGAGCGTGAATTCTGGTAATTCTGTTTGCAGATGACATGTATAACATATCTCCTTTTCCTAAAAGTTGTTCAGCACCTTGTTCACCAAGTATAGTTCTGCTATCAATTTTGGATGAAACTTGAAACGAAACCCTTGTTGGAAAATTCGCTTTTATAGTTCCTGTTATAACATCAACACTTGGTCTTTGCGTTGCCATAATTATGTGTATTCCTGCTGCTCTTGCCATCTGAGAAAGCTTTTGAATATAGTTTTCAATCTCTTTGCCTGCAACTAACATCAGGTCCGACATTTCATCAACTACTACAACTATATATGGCATCGGTAATTTGTGCTTAGAATTATATCCCCCTATATTTCTGACTCCTACTTTTGTCATTAACTTGTATCGATTTTCCATTTCTTTAACCACCCAACCCAAAACAGTTGCAGCTCTTTTTGCCTCTGTAATCACTGGACACAAAAGATGAGGAATCCCCTCATAAGTTGATAGCTCAAGCATTTTTGGATCAATCAAAATAAATTTACACACATCAGGCTTATGTCTATACAAAAGAGAAATTAATATGGTATTTATACAGACTGATTTTCCTGAACCTGTGGTACCTGCAATTAGCAGATGAGGCATTGAGGACAAGTCTCCAATAATGGGTTGACCTGATATACTTTTTCCAAGAGCTATTGGCAATATTAGATCTTTGTTATTGAATTTAGAACTATCTATTATTTCTTTTAGCGAGACGTTTTCTCTTTCAAGATTAGGTAATTCGATGCCAATTGAACTTGATCCTGGAATTACAGAAATTCTTGCAGATTCTGAGCTAGTATTTCTAGCTATGTCGTCAGAAAGATTTATAATTTTAGAAACTTTGACTCCAGCAGCAGGTTCAAATTCATTTAAAGTTACCACTGGGCCTGAACTAATTTTTCTTATTTTACCTTCAACACCGAAGTCTAAAAGTATCTTTTCAAGAAACTCCTCATTTATATCAGATCTAAGAGTATTTTTTTTGTTTTTTGTTTTTGTTTCTTCTAATAATTCAAGTTTTGGTAATTTAAAAATCGATTTTGGTGATTTAATTTGTTCATTTTTATTAATAAAAGAGAAAGATTCTTGGACATCATCAGATATTACAATATCCTCCTCATTGTACTTTGCTTTTTCATTAGGAATAATATTTTTTTTATTTTTAAGAAATTTTTTAAAAGATGTTAGCCAATTTAATTTAAAATTAATGCTGATTAAAAATAATATTATAAATATTGATAATAGAGCATAATAGGATATTTCAGCGTTTAAATTTAAGATTTTGAAGAAAATTTCATTATAAAAATAGTTTCCTACATAACCACCATAACCATTTATTATTAGAAAATACGCTTCTTTATAAAACTGTGATAAAAAAATAGTTCCTATAACCGAATAACAAATTATGTAAAATAAGCAATTTACAATTAAAATTAAGTTCTTATTAAATAATATTGAAATTGATAAAAATATTAGACTTATTGGCAAACAATAGGCAACTATTCCAACTGACTGTAATAGAAAATCAGCTGTAATACTCCCATTAATACCTAGGATATTATTAATCTCTTGATTTTCAGGGTAAATAAAGTTTGGATCATTAGGATTATAACTAATTAGAGAAAGTAGGATAAGAATTGCTGAAATTAATATTATAATACCTATAAATTCAACAAGCCTTTTTAAGGAAAAATCTTTAATTTTTTCAATACTCTTTTTAAAATCCATAAAGAATCAAATTTATCACTTTGTATCATTTAATATTTATTGTTAAAATCTAAAAATATGACTATTTGCTTAATTGGAAAAAATTTAACTACATTGATGCTCACAAAAATTTTTATTAATGAAGGTCTAAGGGTCGATCTATACGATTTTAATAATAAAAAACATAAAAAATTATCTAATACAATTTCCAGAACCATTGGGCTTTCGAATGATAGTATAAATTTTTTAGAAAGTCAGAAAATCTTGTATAAAAAAAATTGCTGGGATATAAAACAAATCAATTTATATAAGGGCGCAAGTCTTAAAAGTTTTTTAAATTTCAAGTCAGAAAAAAGATGTTTTTTTATGACTTCATATAATAATTTTTATAAATTATTGGATGATAAAGTTAAAAAAAGTAAACTTTTCAAAATTAAAAAAAAAAACCAAAGAATATCTTTTTCAGATATAGCTAAAAAAAATTATGAGCTAATTATAACAGCTGATACAAATAATTTATTTTTTAAAAAATATTTTAGCAAACAAATAAAAAAAAACTATAAAAGCCAAGCTATTACCACCACTATTAGTCATCAAAATTTAAAAAATAATATCGCTGAACAATATTTTACAGAGTTTGGGCCTTTAGCTTTTTTACCAATATCTAGCACTCAAACGTCGATTGTCTTCTCTGTATTTGACAAAGATTTAATCAAGGATAAAGATAAAATAATAAAATTAATAGAACGTTATAATAGACTTTACGATATTAAAAATATTGATATCCTCAAAAAATTTCCAATCAATCTATCTCTTTCACGTAATTATTTTTATAAAAATATTTTATTATTTGGAGATGCCTTGCATAAAATTCATCCATTAGCTGGACAAGGATTTAATATGACATTAAGGGATGCCAAAATTCTATCTGATTTAATTAAAAAAAATTTAGATCTAGGCTTATCTTTAAATACAGTTTTAAAAAAATTCGAGGTCGAAAGAAAAAACTCAAATTATATTTTTGCAATGGGTATAGATTTTATACATGAATTTTTTAAATTAATTAATAAGTATGACATGAAGTCTGTTGACCATTTTTTTAAATTTATTAATAAAAATTTATTTATAAAAAATAAAATAGAAAATTTTGCTAACAAAGGATTTATTTTATAGTTACTGTAATGTTTTATTACTAAAGTTATCTGAGTTATAAAGCTTAATTATTTGCTCTAGTTTTTGTTTTCTTAATTTTATATTCTTTGCCTCCAGTAACATTTGTTTTTCTTCTTTTGAAAATGGCGCAGCCATAGAAAGTGTATTTATAGTTTGATCTAAACTTTGTTTTTCTAGTTCATTCCAATTTATTATGTAACCTTGCTTTTCAAAAATCTTTTTAAGATTATTAAAAATAAGATTTATGTCAGAAAAGTTAATTTCTACCTCTTTATTATTTATGTCACATTCAAATCCTGTATAATTTATTTTAAATTCCCTAAAAAGTTTTCCACTATTTATCTCTTCAACAATATTAAATCTGGTAATTCCATTTAAAACTATTACATATCTCCCATCATCTGTTTCGTTAAAATTAGATATTTTTCCTAAACACCCAACTTTAAAAAGGTCTGGTTTTTTTGGATTTACTAGTCCTTTGGGTTGAGCCATACCAATCATTCGATTAGTTTTAATACTTTCGTCTATCATTTGAATATATCTTGGTTCAAAAACATTAAGTGGTGCTGAGGTATCGGGAAAAAATATGAAATTTGAAAGTGGAAATACAGGCAAAGTGTCAGGAAGGTTTATAATTTTGTTCATATCTGAAAAATAACAAATAATAATTAAAAGTTCTATGTTCATATTGTTGCATTATTATATTGAAAAACGTTGTTTATTATTAAAATAATATCTTATTTATGAGTATTTTGGATGATCAGGAATTATTTTCTAAAGGATTACAACTTTTCAAAGATAACAATTTAGATAATTCATTAAATTATATTAATAAAATAAAAAACAAAAACCTCAATACATTAAAGTTATTATCTCAGATCTATAAAAAAAAAAATGATGTGAAAAATACAAAAATTATTTTGAATAAAATTATCAATTTAGATAAAAAAAATTTATATGCTTTATACAATTTAGGAGAAATTAGTAGGGAGGAAAAAAATTTTATAGAAGCTGAAAAATTTTATCTAACCTTAATATCATACAATGAAAACTTTGTACCAGCTCATTTTAATTTAGCATCAATTTATGAGGATAAAGGTGAATTAAGTCTTGCAAAAAAAATATATCTTAAATTAGTAGATATTGATAAGAAAAACTTCGCAGTTTATTTTAATCTTCAAAGACTGGATGAAGATTTAATAACAAATGAGACTATAAAATATATAAATCAAGAAATAAAAAACGAAAAAAATTTGAAAAATAAAAATATTGCATATGCTCATTTTGTATTAGCAAAAAATTACAGAAAAAAGAAAAATATAAAGAAGGAGCTAGAAGAATTATCATTGGGACATCAAATTTTTTTCAATTCAGACCCTATAAACAAAGATATAGTCAAATATTGGTTGGATACGATTCCCAAAATGATAAGTAAAAAATTCTTATTTTATAACAATGAAAAAAAGAAAGATAAAAATTACGATATCAAACCAATATTTATTTTTGGAATTCCGCGATCAGGTACAACTTTAGTAGAAACAATAATTACTTCTGGAGATGAAAGAATTTACAATGCTGGGGAAAATCTAATTTTTCAAAAAGCATTTCAAAGTTCTAAATTTAATAAAAAAATGAGCGAGGGTAAAGAATTTATAAAATTTGATATGAAATACTTCAAAAAAAATATTTTAAAAAACTATCTAAAACAATTTTCAACTGATTCTAAAAAATTTAAATTTATTGACAGAACAATGACTAACTTTTTTTTTTCAGAGCTTTTACTAGAATTGTTTCCAAATGCAAAAATCATTAATTGCAAAAGAAATAATTTTCATAATTTTGTTGCTATTTATCAGCAATGTTTAAACAACTTACCATGGTCTCATAGTGTTAAAGATATAAAAAAATATATTTCTTTATACAATAAAAAATTAAGTCAACTAGAGGAAAACTATAAAAATAATATTTTAACTATCGATTTAAAAAAACTGACAGAATTCCCAGTGGACACTTCAAAAAAAATTATGTCCTTTTGCGATTTAAAATGGTCTCAAAAAGTTTTAAAATACTATGAAAGAAAAGATCTTATATGTTCCACAGCTAGCAACATACAAATAAGAAAAAAAATATTCAAATACGATAGTGCTAAGTTTTTACCTTACAAAGAGTATTTTGATGAATTTTAAAAAAAAGTCTCTTGCTTAATTACCTAAAAGCCTTTAACTTTATTATAAATTTAATAAGCGGGCGTAGCTCAGTGGTAGAGCGTCTCGTTGCCAACGAGAAGGTCGTGGGTTCAAGTCCCATTGCCCGCTCCATTAAAGATATGAAATAATTTTTATGTCAAAATTAAAAAAAAATCATGACTGATTTGTCTGAAAAAAAATGTGTTCCATGTGAGGGTGGTATTCCATCTTTTAATCTTAGTGAAATTCACAAATATTTAAAGAAAGTTGATGGATGGGATGTTAAGAAAAATGAAAATGAAAATTTTTATTTGCTAAAAGAATTTAAGTTTGAAAATTTTATAAATGCCCAAGCTTTTGTTAATAAAGTAGGCAATATAGCTGAAATAGAGGGTCATCATCCAGATATATGGTTTGGTTGGGGATATGCTAAAATCAAAATATTTACTCATGCTATAAATGGTCTTGCAGAAAGTGATTTTATTCTTGCAGCCAAAATTGATAAAATTGTCTAATGTCTAAAGTGTCGAGTTTTTGAGAAAATTAACACTGTATTAGTATTATTTGCAAATCTTATAATTTCTTTATCTCTTATAGAACCAAATGGTTGAATGATTGCCTTTACTCCAGATTGAACTAGTTTTTCAACTCCATCAACAAATGGAAAAAATGCATCTGAAGCTGCAACCAAGTTTTCTGTTTTATGTTTAAATTTTTTCATTTTACTTACAGCGATTTCACAACTATCTAATCTGCTAGGTTGCCCTGAGCCAATACCCACTGTTGCAGAGTCATTTGTTAATACAATTGCATTTGATTTTACAAATCTACATACATTGAAAGCAAAAATAAGGTCATCGAACATTTTTTTATGAGGCTTCTTTTTTGATACAATTTTAAAGTTTTCTTTTAGGAGGTTATCATTATCGGCATTTTGAAATATAAAGTTTTTTGAGAGAGAATTAATAACCATTTCACTGGAAACATGCTTTTGATCATATTTAATAATTCTTAAATTTTTTTTTTTCTTTAAAATTGATAGGGCTTTACCATCAAAATTTTTTGCGACTACAACCTCAAAGAACTTCTTATTAATTTCCTTAGCGGTTTCATATTTGACTTTGTAATTACAAATTATAATTCCACCAAATGCGCTTACTGGATCACAATTAAAAGCTTGATTGAAACTTAATAATTGTTTTTTATCTATTGAAATTCCTGATGGATTGGCATGTTTTATTATAATTGTGCCAATCCCTTTTGGCAAAGTGTTTAAGATATCAAGTCCATAATAAATATCATTATAATTATTATAACTTAATTCTTTTCCGTTTAATTTTACTAATTCATTTAAATTATTTCTTGAGTATATAGCTCCTGATTGATGTGGATTTTCTCCATATCTTAATTTACTAATTAGCCTTCCGCTGAAAGTTATTTTCTCTGGATTTTTATTATCCGTGATTTTATTGAAGTAATTTGAAATATTTGAATCATAATAAGCAGTTTCATTAAAAGCTTCCTGCGATAAAACTTTTCTGAATTTTAGGGATGTAGAACCTTTATTGACACTCATTTCTTTTGCCAAATTTTCTAATTGATAATTTGAAGTTATTATAACTACATCCTTAAAATTTTTAGCCGCCGATCTAACAAGTGCTGGACCGCCAATGTCAATATTTTCGATTATTTTACTTTCATTTTTAGTTTTAAGAACAGTTTTTTCAAAGGGGTAAAAATTAACAATCACAAGATCTATATTCTTAAAATTTTCAACTTTCATTTGATTTAAATGCTTTTTATTCCCTCTTTTAAATAATATTCCGGAATGTATTTTTGGATGGAGGGTTTTTACTCTACCGTCTAAAATTTCCTGAAAATTTGTGAAATCACTTACTTCAATACACTTAAAACCATTTTTTCTTATATATTTATAAGTTCCACCAGAGCTTAAAATCTCTATTTTAAATTTTTTTAGGGTTGGTAATATTTTAATAAGTTGAGACTTATCAGAGACCGATATAAGAGCCCTCTTAATTTTTTTATTCATATTCTCTTAATTTCCCATTTAATTATTTCTCTTTCTTTTGTAATTTCTCCATTTACATAAATATTCTTATTTTCAGTGAAAGAGTCCTTTTTGCCAAAATATAATCCTGTTTCAACACCAAAATTTTTATGGTTACAAGTAAATTTCCAACCAGATTTTTTAAGTTGCAATAAAATAGACTGCTTATCTTGTGTCTTTATTGCATTCGTGTCCGGTAGCAAGTGAAATCTTATGTCAAAACCAACTTTTCTAAAATTCTTTTTACAAATTATAATGTCTTCTCCAATGTACTTAAATTCTTTTGTAAAAAATTTTATATTTCTTTCATGTAAAATACCGTATTCCTTTAGATAACCATCATGCGTTCCTTGTATTTGCCATGTTTCATCATCGTGATAAACTTTCTTATTTGATATTTTCATAGTATTTTCTAAAGTAAAGTAACCTAACTTATCTTTTTTAAATTTACATGAAGACCTATCATCAATTGAAAGTGTAGAATGTGCAGCTGTTGATTTAGATAAAATATTCAATTTATGATTATAATTCTGAAAATAACCGCAATTTGTAATCAATTTTTCTTTTTCGTGAAAAATTTCAAACGATAAGGCACCAGATTGGTAGTCAGCAGAATATCTCTTTTCTGGCGTGGGTCCAAAATCTAATATAATTTTGTTTTTTTTATTTCTAATTATTGAATATCCACCCAAACTATTTAATTTATTTTTAAATTTATAACCGTGTTCCTTAAGATATTTTTTGAAACCAGCAATATCTAAATTATGGTTACCATTAAATAAAAATGTACAATCGCTATCTTCAAAAAAAAAATCGAATGATTGGCCAAGATAAAAAATAATTTCATTTAAATATTCTGGTATATCAGTATTAGAATCTTTTAATAATTCTCTTATAAAAACAAAATACTTTAAATAAAATATTACTTGTCTTGGATTTCTAGATTTCGGGAAACCATCATTGTCGAAAATTGTATTAATTATCTTTTTTAATAATTGAAATCCTATATTTAAATAATACACTTGATTTTTAAAACATAAACCACCCATAATGATAGCAGAACAACCAATCATTTTGTCATTAACAAATTTCGTATTTTCTATTTCATTTGTTAAATGATTTAATTGTTTTTTTAAAATATTTACAAAATTTATTTTAAAATTCTCATCCCCTTCATGATAGAAACTATTACTATTTGCTATCCAAGAAATAATCCTTTTTGAGAGCGTGTCCAGTTCCCAGCTTTTAAAACTGTAGTTTTGATTTAAATTTGTCCAATTAGAAATTACAGATCTAGTAATTTTTTTGGAAGATTTTAAATCAATAGTAAATAACCAAAAAAAACTATGGAGTTTTTTAAAATCTTTTGCTGAAAAATTTTTATTTTCCCAAATACTTTCTATGTTGTAATCTTCAATTCTATTTCTTCTGTCTATAACTTTTACTATACAATCAAATATTTTAAGATGTGGAACATATTCAAAACCACCATCCAAAACCTTTGAAATTTTTTTATTGTAAATACTTGAGTTTAAATAAAATTTTCTTATTTGTTTTGTAATATATAAAAAAGGATTAGTTATAGAATTTTCTTTGTAATCCATGTAATTTTTAAATATTTTTAAAAAAATTTATATTTTTTTTTATATCTCCGTTATTCTCTTTAAAAATTGTTGTACCTGAAACTAAAACATTTGCACCAGCTTCAAGCACTTCTTTAAAATTTGAGAAATTTATTCCTCCGTCAACTTCAATATCAAATTGAAAATTTTTTTTATGTTTGATTTCACTTATTTTTTCAATTTTTTTAAGAACATCTTTTATAAATTTTTGCCCTCCAAATCCTGGAAAAACACTCATTACTAAAACTAAATCAATTTGATCTAGATATTTTTCTATAACTTCAATTTTTGTGTTTGGATTCAATGATAAACCTACCTTTTTTTTATATTTTTTTATTTCATCAATAGACCCTTGCAGTGAGGAGGTTGCCTCTGGGTGTATTGTAATTATATCGGCTCCACTTTCTGCATAATCTTTTATGTACTTGTGCACAGGATTGATCATTAAATGTACATCAAATGGAATATTAGTATATTTTCTTAAAGCTTTTATTACAGGAGGACCTATAGTTAGATTTGGGACAAAGTGACCATCCATAACATCTACATGAATCATATCAGCACCGCTGTTTTCTAAATTTTTAATTTCTTGTCCAAGCTGGCTAAAATCGGCGGATAAAATAGAAGGTGATATTTTTATTTTTTTCATTGATACTTATTTACTAGTATCAATTTTTGTTTTTTTTTTGAATTATTTTTTACCAAATATTTGATAAATTTGAGACGCAATTTCACTTTCCAATGGAAAAGAAAGCATACCCATTACCGAATAACCCATTAAGTAAGGCATTAGATAAAATCTGAACATATAGAAAAACCAGGCAACATATAAAGGAACCAGAGGTTTTATGATGAAGGACGGGGTTATAAACCTAAACATTGTTATAAAAGGATCTGTCAATTTAACAAAAACTTTCATAAAGAAAAAACTAGAGTCTTCCCTTTGAAATATGTTCATTGCAACTCTGCCAATTAAAGTCCACATAATCATACCCATGACGTAGTCAATTAGGTAAATCAATGGGTGAAAATTTGCGTACATGTCTGAGAAAAAAACTTAAGGGGCGATAAATTCTCGCCCCTTAAAAATTAAGTATTTAGTGTTGTCTTCCTAGTATCGCTTTACCACTTGGTACACGAACATCGTCTACCATTTTCTGAGTAGCAGCGTCTGGCGCTTTAGTTGCCAAGCTGACTACGATCATAAGTACTAAGCTTACTACTGATCCAACTATACCAAATGTTAACTGAGTAATATCTAAGAAACCAGGGTAACCACTTCTTACAGCAATTAAGTATGCTGTTCCAGCGGCTAGTCCTCCTAGCATTCCTGCGACTGCTCCTTGAGCATTTGCTCTCTTCCACCATACTCCTAGTACAAGTGGGAAGAATAATCCTGACATCGCAAAGTCAAAAGCCCAGATAACCGAACCTAAGATACCTTGAATTTCAAGAGCTGCAATTGTTGCTCCAGCGAAACCAATTAATACAAGTAATATCCTTGCGATTAACAATCTTTTAGCTGTTTCCGCTTTAGGGTTAATCATCTTGTAGTAAATGTCGTGAGATAATGCATTAGATATCGCTAACACTAATCCGTCAGCTGTTGACATGGCAGCAGCCATACCTCCAGCAGCAACTAGACCAGAAATTACATACGGCAATCCTGCTATCTCTGGAGTTGCCAATACAACGGCTTTACCACCCATGAAGAACTCGTTTAATTCGAGTGTTCCATTCCCGTTAAAGTCGCTTACAAACATTAAGTTTGCTTGGTTCCAGTTTTGATACCAGTCAATTGCTTGAACTTCAGAAATTGATTTACCAATAATTCCTGTTGCTAAGTTTGGATCCATTAACGATAGTTTAGATAATGTAGCTAACATTGGAGCTGATGAATAAAGTAGGAATATAAAGAATAGTGACCAACCTACTGATCTTCTAGCAGCTTTTACACTTGGAGTAGTAAAATATCTCATCATAACGTGTGGTAATGAAGCTGTTCCAGCCATCATACAAACCGCTAATGAAATAAATTTCCAAGGTGTTGTGTTAACTTCAGCGTGCGCTTTGGTTATACCTGATAGTCCTTTAGGAACCTGTTTTAAATCAGCTGCAGAATTTTTAACACTGCCAAGACCAAACTGAGCTTCTAACTCAGCGATTCTAGCAACTTCATCTGCTAACATTAAGTGTGGAAATACTCCAGCACCCATTTTGTTACTGATCCAGAATACAGGTATCAAGTAAGCAATAATTAATACAATGTATTGAGCTACTTGCGTCCATGTAACTGCTCTCATTCCACCAAGCATTGAACACATCAATATACTTGCTAATCCTACGTAAACAGCAATGTTAAAAGGAATATCAAGTGCAACTGATGCAATTGTTCCTGTCGCATTAATCTGCGCTGTCACATAAGTGAATGATGCAACTGTTAAGACTATTACCGCAGATAGTCTAGCTAAGTTTCCGCCATATCTAGTTCCGATGAAATCCGGAACTGTGTAGCAACCAAATTTTCTTAAATATGGTGCTAGCAGCGAAGCAACTAGTACGTATCCACCCGTCCAACCAACAAGTAGTGCCATATAACCATAACCTTTAAAGTAAATCCCTCCAGCCATCGCAACGAATGAAGCACCAGACATCCAGTCTGCTGCTGTAGCCATACCGTTGAAAACTGTTGGAACTTGTCTTCCAGCTAAGTAATATGCATCAACTTGAATTGTACGAGATAGGTAACCAATTAGTGCATAAATTAAAACTGTAAATGCTACAAAGCAAATTCCAATTACTTTTGCTGACATCCCAGCTTGTTCTCCAATCGCCATCAAGATTATGAAAACTATGAAACCACCGGTGTATGTTCCATAAATCTTGGGAAGATTGTCTATAAATTTACCCTTAAACATTAGTCATCCTCTCTTTCAGAAAAGCCGAACTCTTCATCAATCTTTTCTTGTCTTCCCGCAAACCAAAAAATTAGTATTACGAAAATTCCAAGAGAACCTTGACATGTCATATAATATGACAATGGATATCCAAAAGGTTTGATAGATGATGCTTCCATTTCGGCACCGAAGAGGAAGATGCCAATAGAGAAAACGAACCAGATAGCTAGCGTTACAAAAAGCAGGCCTCTAGTCTTTTCCCAATGTTGTGCTTGTTTTGACATTTTTTTCCCTCCCTATAGGTTAAAAGACGAAACATTACTCATTATGAAAAATATTGGAACCCCTAAAATTCTCGTATTTTTTGCTATTTTGTAATATATTACAACTTTTAGTACACATATGGCCCTAAAATATAGATTCAGTCTCAAAGATATAAAATTAGAGGATTTCAAGGTCTATCTTTTGGCAATGTTCAAGGGAATTTTGCCCAAAAAAAAAATTAAAAATTTTTTAGATCTCGAACAATTTATTCAAAAAAAATCTGCGTGGGTTACCCAAGTAACTTTGTACAATTATTTAAAAACAAGAATGGGTACCAAATATGTTTTACATTTTGATAATGATGTTTTTATTGACTCAATTAATTTAGCAAAGTGGAACATCTATATCATATCTCTGCAAGATTTAACTTTCTTCACATTTTCTTATATCCATAATAATTTTAATCTTAATGATTTTGAAAAGTCTAAAAGAATTTACGAAACAATTATTGACGAAGAAATTAAGAATGGTATGCCAGAAGACATTGCAGCCGTGGGTAAAAAAACTTTCATAGAAAGATATGAAAAAATTGATTGGAAAAAATATTATAGCTCACTTCCATTTAACCCTAGTGCTTTAGCACTCTATAAATGGGCCCCCATTGCAGAGGAATTAAAATTATTAGACAGAAAAATTGTTTTAAATTCCATGATACTTAAGTGGGATAATATTAAAGATGAATTCGTGAAACTTATAAAGTTTTAAATATTTTTTCTTTCATCAACCAAACTTTGTACAACGCTTGGATCAGCTAAGGTTGTTGTATCACCCAGTTGATCATGTTCATTAGCTGCGATCTTTCTTAAAATTCTTCTCATAATTTTTCCAGATCTGGTTTTTGGCAATCCAGGTGAAAACTGAATTATTTCTGGTCTATATATAGGACCTAATGTCCTAACTAAATGATTTTTTAATTCTCGTTCCAAATCTCCGTCTCCTTTTTCCCCAACGTTAAGAGTTACATAACAATAAAGACCATTACCTTTTATATCGTGCGGGTATCCAACTACTGCAGCCTCTGCTACTTTTGGATGTGCTACGAAAGCACTTTCAATTTCAGCCGTACCAAGGTTGTGACCTGAAACTATTATTACATCATCTACTCTCCCTGTTATCCAATAATAACCATCTTTATCTCTCCTACATCCATCACCTGTAAAGTACTTTCCATCAAACTGGGAAAAGTAAGTCTGAATAAATCTGTCATGATCACCATAAACTGTTCTCATCTGTCCAGGCCAAGATTGTGCTATGCAAAGTCTGCCTTGTGCTTCACCTTTTAATATTTTTCCTGTCTTATCAACTATAACAGGCTTAATGCCATAAAAAGGTTTAGTAGCAGACCCGGGCTTAAGATCTATTGCACCAGTTTGTGGACTAATTAAAATACCCCCAGTTTCTGTTTGCCACCAAGTATCTACTATTGGACATCTTGAGTCACCAATAGTTTTGTAATACCATTCCCATGCCTCTGGATTTATTGGTTCACCAACAGTTCCCAATAGTTTTAAAGTCTTTCTTGAGGTTTTCTTGACTGGTTTATCTCCTTCTCTCATCAAAGCCCTTATTGCAGTGGGTGCTGTATAAAAAATATTTACTTTGTATTTATCAATAATTTGCCACCATCTTGAGGAGTCAGGGTAAGTTGGTATGCCTTCAAACATTATAGTAGTAGCACCATTGGCCAATGGACCATAAATTATGTAACTATGACCTGTGACCCAACCAATATCTGCTGTACACCAATAAATATCCTTAGATTTATAATTAAAAATGTATTGGTGTGTCATTGAGGCATAAACCATGTATCCACCTGTTGTGTGAAGCACACCTTTAGGTTTTCCTGTTGAACCTGATGTATATAAAATGAAAAGTGGATCTTCAGCATTCATCTCTTCAGGCTCACAATTTGTTGGGGCTTTTTTTGTTATCTCGTGATACCAGACATCACGGTTATTATCCCAACTTACATCGTTGCCTGTTCTTTTAACTACAACACATTTTTTAACATTAGGACAACTTAAAAGCGCCTCATCTGTGATCGACTTTAAATGAATAGTTTTACCACCTCTAATCCCTTCATCAGCCGTTACTACGTAATCAGATTTACAGTCATTTATACGTCCTGCTATACTATCAGGAGAAAAGCCTCCGAAAATGATTGAATGAATAGCACCAATTCTTGCACATGCTAGCATAGTATAAGCTAGCTCAGGTATCATGGTTAAATAAATAGTAACTCTATCACCTTTTTGTACACCAATTTCCTTTAAACCATTAGCAATTTTACAAACCTCATTATGTAATTGTTTGTATGTAATCTTCTTTTGAACTTTTGGATCATCTCCAACCCACATAATTGCAGTTTTGTCTTTATTGTTTTTTAAATGTCTATCTATACAATTTGCGGAAGCGTTTAATGTTCCATCATAAAACCACTTAATGTTAACTTCTGAACTACTGTATTTTACATCTTTAATTTTTGTGTAAGGTTTAATCCAGGTAATTCTTTTACCTTCTTTTTTCCAGAATCCATCGTTGTCTTTTAAAGATTGGTTGTATTTTTTTTCGTAAACATTTTTACTTACAAGTGCCTTTTTAAGCCATTCTGATTTAACTTTATAAATTTTTTCGATAGGTTTATTACTGGATCCTAATTTAGCGCTTCTCTTTATTCTATTATTTTTTTTCTTACGTTTTTTATGACTATATCTTTTTTTAGATATTTTTTTTCTCTTTTTAGTTTTACCTTTTTTTTTCTTTTTTTTTGCCATAATACTTTAGATATTACCTAACTTATTTAAAATCTTCCAGCTTTTTGAATCAATAGGCATTACCGATAATCTGCTTTGTTTTATGAGGGGTAGTTGTTTAAGATCCTTTATTTTCCTAATATTTTGTAAACTGATTGGTTTTTTCATTTTTTTTTCAAACCTTACTTTAATTGCTACAAACTTTTTGTTTTTGTCCGTAGGATCAATAAATGCCTCTTTTATAACTTTAACAATGCCAACAATTTCTTTTCCAATATTGGAATGATAAAAAAAACATAAATCACCGTTTCTCATACTTTTTAAATTTTTAGCCGCTTGGTAATTTCTGACACCATCCCAAACAGCACCCCTGTCCCCAGCTTCTATTTGTTGGTCAATAGACCAAACATCAGGCTCAGATTTTAATAACCAATATTTCATTACAGTTGACTATTTCTAATTATTTAATTCATTAAGTTTATTTTAATCATTATAATTTGATATAAATTAAGATTAATATTTTATCTTATGAAAAATAAAATTAATAAAATTTTAGACCTAATTAAACATAGTAATTTTAATGACGCAAAGAATATTTGTGACGATATAAAAGGAGATTTGGAGCAAGATTATCAATTCATAAATATTCATGGATATATCTTGTTTAGAATTAAAAACTATGAAGAAGCAATAAAACTTTGGGAAAGAGCAATAAAAATTAAACCAAATTATATTTTCGCACTAAACAATTTGGGAAACGCATTTTCCAAAATGAATAAATTCGAAAAGGCTATAAAGTATTTCAAGCAAGCTTTGAAAATTAAAGAAGATTATTTTGAGGCGTCTTATGGAATGAGCGACGTTTGTTTTAAAATGCACAATTATGAAGATGCGCTTTTATATTTAAATAAATGTATAAAAATTAGACCAAATTTTTTACCACCAATAGAAAGTAAATTAAACATTTTACAATTATTGAACAAAAAAATTGATGCTTTAAAATTTTTAGATGAAATGATTAGCTCGAATCCAAATGAAGCCTTTTACTACAATGAAAAAGCCTTAATCTTATCTCAGCTAGGGAGGGAATTGGAGTCAGTTAATTCATACAAAAGTGCTTACCTAATTGATCCTGATTATCCATTTATTCTCGGTAATATTGTATTTAATAAATTGATTAATTGCGAATGGAACCAAATTGAAAATGAATTTGAAGAAATACTTTCTAAAATTAAAGATGGAAAACAAGCATCAGACCCACTGACTACATCATATATTTTTGACTCACCTTTAATACAAAGTAAATCAGCAAAAATATTTGTCGATTATAAAAAACGCTTAGGTAATAAAAAATATAATTTTCCTGAATTAAAAAAAAAAGAAAAAATAAACATAGGCTATTTTTCTGCGGACTTTCAAAATCACGCTGTTGGTCATTTAATATCAAAATCGATTGAATTACATGATAATTCAAAGTTTAATGTACACGGTTTCTATTTTGGCAGTAAACATAACAAAGAAGATCGATATTATTTAAGGTTAAAGAAAGCTTTCCATAAATATCATGACGTTGCAAATAACACTGTTGATGAAATAGTAAACTTATCAAGAGAATTAAATATAGATATAGCAATTGATTTAATGGCCCATACAGGAGGGTTTGAAAACCGTTTAGATATTTTTCTAAAAAGATGCGCACCGATCCAAATAAATTTTCTTGGTTATCCTGGAACCTCAGGTACTGAAAAAATCGATTATATAATTGCAGATAAAAATATAATAGAGGAAAAAGATAGAAAATTTTACTTTGAAAAAATTATTTATTTACCTAATTCGTATCAGCCATCAGAAAAATATCGTTTTGTTTCTGATAAAAAATTTAACAAAAATCAATTCAATTTACCTGATGATAAATTTATCTTTTGTTGTTTTAATTCTAATCAAAAAATTTTGAAAGATATTTTTAATCTTTGGGTAAAAATTCTCAAAAGATCCCCAGAAAGCATATTGTGGCTGCTCTCAAAAAATAAAAATTTTATTAAAAATTTTAAAAATGAAATCGAGAAGCAAAATATAAATTCAGATAGAATAATATTTAGTGAACCGATACCCGTAGAAGAACATTTAGTTAGAATTAAATTTGCTGATTTGTTTTTAGACACTTTTCCTTATAATGCTCACACCACATGTAGTGACTCAATATGGGCAGGTGTGCCTGTTTTAACAAAAAAAGGAAAATCATTTCATAGTAGAGTAGCATCAAGTTTATTAAAAACTAGTGATCTAGAAGAATTGATCACTCATTCAGATGATGAGTATGTTGAAAAAGCAGTAAAAATTGCAAATGATAGAGAATATTTAAAACATTTAAAAGAAAAATTGAATTTGTCTCGAGATACAAATCCATTATTTAATAGTGAATTATACATTAAAAAATTAGAACAAGCTTACAAAATAGTCTTTAATAAATGTGTTGAAAAAAAAAAACCAGACGATGTTTTCTTATAATTTAACACCTGATCCTTTTAAAAATTTCGCTTTACTATCTAAAGACCATCTAGGCTTAATAGAAAAATCTAATCTATCAAACTTATTTTTTTTAAATTTTTTTAGACCTGCAATAGCAATCATCGCTGCATTATCACTACACAAGTTTAATTCAGGAAAATATGGTTTAAAATTTTCCTCAAGACTAACTTTATTAATAATTTTTCTAATTTCTTTGTTTGCGGCGACCCCACCAGCTACCACCAATGAATTTCCCTTAGCAAGTTTTTTATATTCTTTTATTGCTACTTTTGTTTTTTTATAAATTATTTTTAAAACTGTAGACTGAAAAGAGGCAGCTAAGTCATACTTATCTTTCTTTGTTTTTAATAAGATTTTATATCTAAGGACGGCTGTCTTTAAACCTGCAAAAGATAGATTACAACCTCCTTTATTAATTATAGGTTGAGGGAGATCAAATTTATTTGCATTACCTTTCTTAGAAAATTTCTCTATTTTTGGCCCGCCAGGGAACCCAAAACCTAGTAGTTTTGCAGTTTTGTCGAAAGCTTCACCAATGGCATCATCAATAGTTGTTCCTATCCTCTTATATTTTCCTAATCCTTTTACAACAAGAAACTGAGTATGACCTCCTGAGATTAATAACAATAGATAAGGATAACTTAATTTACTCTCAAACATAGGACTCAAAGCATGACCCTCTAAATGATTTACAGCGATTAAGGGTTTTTTTAATGCCAATGCAAGCGCTTTTGCAAAATTGAATCCAACTGATAAACACACCACTAATCCAGGACCTGCTGTTGCAGAAATTGCGTCTAAATCCTGCAATTTAACCTTACTAATCTTTATCGCTTTTTTTGCAATTAATTCAATTTTTTCTAAATGGCTCCTTGCTGCTAACTCTGGCACCACACCTCCAAATTTTTTATGCACTTCTTCTTGGCTCGAAATTATATTGGCTAATATTTTCGGTGGTTTTTGACCATTATCTTGAATTATAGATACTGCAGTCTCATCACAGCTTGTCTCTATGCCCATAATAAGTATTTTTTTTCTCATAAATAATTTAATTAATATAAGTAATTTATAAAAATTATGAATAAAAAAAAAATAATTATTGGAACCAGAGGAAGTAAACTAGCCATTAAATACGCAGAGCTTGCAATTAAAGAGATCAAAAAATTCTATAATGGAAAAATTGAATTAAAAAGAATAATTACTAGAGGAGATAAAATTTTAAATTATAGGACATCAGATATTGGGGGAAAAGGTGAGTTCATTAAAAATATCGAGAGGGAACTGATTGCGAAAAAAATTGATATAGCCGTCCATTCTTTAAAAGATGTGCCATATAAAGAAACCAATGGACTAATTATAAATTCTTTCCTTAAAAGAAATTCAGCTAATGATGTATTAATAAGTAGGAAAAACTTAAAATTTGAAAAGTTAAAAAAAAAATCAATTATAGGCACATCTTCTTATAGAAGAGAATTTCAGTTTAAATTAATTCGTCCCGACTTAAAATTTAAACTTATCAGAGGAAATATTGATAGTAGATTAAAAAAATTATATCAAAAAAAATATGATGCAATTATATTAGCTAAAGCTGGTCTAAAATGTTTAAAAATGTTAAAATTTGTTTCTCAAGAGTTCGATTGTAATAAAATTATCCCTTCAGCTGGCCAAGGTATAATATCATTACAATCGAGAAAATGTGACTATAAAATTCGAAAACTTTTGGAAAAAGTAAACCATAAAGCTACAAGAATTAGAGCCAATGCTGAGAGAAGTGTCCTAAAAATTTTAAAAGGCGATTGCAGTTCAGCAATTGGAGTTCACTCATTAATTAATAAAAATAAATTAATTTTAAAAGCTGAATTATTTTCTTTAGATGGAAAAACTAAATATTATTATGAGCACTCTGGCAAATTAGATAAATCGAAAAGTATTGGAAGTATTGTAGGTAAATATTTAAAAAAAAAATCTGGCGGAAAATATAAGAATTGAAATGCACATATTATTAACTCGTAGTTTGAATGACTCTAAAGATTTAATTCAAAAACTTAAGTCTAATGGATTTAAAGTCTCAAATTTACCATTATTAGAAATTAGTAAAGTTAATTATAAAGAATTAAAATTTTCAAAATTTAGCTCTATAATTTTTACTAGCTCAAATGCAATAAAATTCTTAGATATAAAAAATATCGATAAGAATATTTTATGTTTCTGTGTAGGTTCAGCTACAGAAAAAACTGCAAGATCAAGTGGCTTTCAAAAAGTATTTGCGGCTGATGGAAATGTTAAAAACTTAAAAGAATTAGTTCAGTTGAACTTACCTGAAAAAAATAAAAAAATACTTTATGTAAGCGGTGAAATTGTATCATATCCACTAGATAAAGACCTAATCTCAGAGGGATATAATGTTGAACGTTTAATAAATTACAATACGAAACATAAAGCTGATCTTGAAACATCTTTTTTAGAGACTCTAAAGAGTGATATGCCAGATTTAGTATATGTATATTCTGAAAATAGTGCAAAAAGCTTTTTAAATTTAATAAAAAAATATGAATTAGTTGACTACTGGATGAATACTAACTTAATGTGTATAGGTGAAAAAACTTCATCAGTTTTAAATATTATCAAATGGAAAAAAATTTTTTTATTTAATCCTGGTGAAGAAGAATTTTTATTATATAAAATCTAAGATATGGAAGTCTTTGTTAATTTAAAAAATTTATTTCTTTCTGTTTGGGATAAAGGAATATTAGGAATTGATATTGGTCAGATACTAATTGGTTTGGGAATTTTTTTAATTTTCCTAATTTTTAGAGGATTGATTAGTAAATTGATTATAAAAAAGCTAGAGCTTATCTCAAAAAGAACCACTAACAAATTAGATGATACATTCGTCAAGGCAATGGTGGGGCCAGCACGTTTTCTACCTGTTGTTTTAGGTTTTTTCTTTGCAAGCTATTATATGACTTTTAATGAGGAAACCAGATCTTTTGTAGATACTATAAACAGAACTTTAATAACAATTTTATTATTTTGGATCATTCATCAAATAATTGAGCCAATATCGTATATTTTAAGTGGACTTGATAAAATTCTTACAAGAGAATTAATAGGATGGATTATTAAATCCTTAAAAATTCTTATATTTATTTTAGGAGCTGCCGCTGTTCTAGAATTGTGGGGAATAAAAATCGGACCAATTATAGCTGGGCTAGGTCTTTTTGGTGTAGCTGTTGCTTTAGGAGCTCAAGATTTATTCAAAAATTTAATATCTGGAATTTTAGTTCTAGTAGAAAAAAGATTTAAAATGGGTGATTGGATATTAGTAGAGGGCACTATTGAAGGGATTGTTGAAAAAATTGGTTTTAGATCAACCACTATTAGAAAATTTGATAAATCATTAGCTATAATTCCAAATTTTCAGTTTGCAGAAAATGCTGTTATTAATGTGAGCCAAACAACAAATTGGCTCATTAGTTGGATAATTACTTTACAATATGACACTACAGTTGATCAATTAAAAAAAATTAGAGATCAGATTGAGAAGCATATAAAAGAAAACGATGACTACGATAAAAAAGTAGGGTTAGCAGTTAGAGTAGACAAATTTTCAGATAGCTCGATAGATATGTATGTAAGATGCTTCACCAAAACTAGTAGTTGGAGTGAATGGCTAAAAGTAAAAGAAAAATTAGCAATTGAAATTAAGCAAATAGTTGAAAAAAATAAAGCTTCTTTTGCATTTCCAAGCCAATCTATCTACGTCGAAAAAAAATGATAGCTATATTTTACTTATCATTACAAATTTTAAAATTATATTCTTATGTTGTTATAGCCAACGTTATAATTAGCTGGCTAGTTGCTTTTAATGTTTTGAATACTACAAATCGATTTGTTTATTTAGTTTTGGATTTTACATATAGACTAACTGAGCCTTTTTTAAGAAAGATTAGAGGTTTTTTACCTAATCTGGGTGCTATTGATATATCCCCAGTCATCCTTCTTTTGTTGATATGGTTTATAGAAATGTGTATGAAACTTTATATAGCGCCATTAATTTTTTAATTTAGAATGATTATAATAGACGGAAAAAAAGTTGCTGCAGATTTAAGATTAAATTTGAAAAATGAAGTAGATAATCTAAAAAAAAAATTTAATAAAGTCCCAGGCTTAACTGTAATACTTATTGGTGAATATGCGCCAAGCAAAATTTATGTACGCAACAAAGAAAAATCAGCTGCAGAAATAGGTCTTAAATCAGAAATTATCAGGTATCCTGATACAGTAGATGAAAAAACTGTTTTAGAAAAAATTAGTGAACTCAATAAAGATGAAAATGTTTCTGGTATCTTGGTTCAGTTGCCGCTTCCAAAAAACATCAATAACAAAAAAATTATAGACGCAATCGATCCAAATAAAGATGTAGATGGTTTTCATCCTAACAACGTGGGAAATTTGTCGTCTGGATATGAAAGCTCAGTTCCTTGTACACCTATGGGATGTCATTTGTTGATCAAAAAAATAGAGCCAAATTTAAATGGAAAAAAAGCAGTTGTTTTAGGTAGATCTAATTTAAATGGAAAACCGATGACACAACTCTTAC
The DNA here is from genome assembly GCA_902614905.1 of uncultured Pelagibacteraceae bacterium. GTDB lineage: Bacteria > Pseudomonadota > Alphaproteobacteria > Pelagibacterales > Pelagibacteraceae > Pelagibacter. The sequence goes on from CACMMN010000005.1 coordinate 33,889, forward strand.
TAAAGGAAAATTGCACAGTGACAGTTGCTCATTCAAAAACAAAAAATTTAAAAGAAGAATGTTTAAAGGCGGACATTTTAGTAGTTGCAGTTGGAATTCCAAAACTTGTTAAAGGTGATTGGGTTAAGAAAGGATCCATTGTAATTGATGTGGGTATAAATAAAACGGAAGAAGGAATAGTTGGTGATGTAGATTTTGATGAAGTTTCAAAATTTGCGAAAGCGATAACCCCAGTTCCAGGCGGAGTTGGACCAATGACCATTGCCTGTTTATTAAAAAATACAATAGAGTGTTTTAAAAGATCATTTGTATAAACCAAGAAGTATTTGATTAAATTCCTCACCTGCTTTTGAAGTATTAAATAGCTTTTCAATAGCTCTCTTTTGATAATATTTTTTTGTTTCTAATAAATTTTCTTTATTTGCAATATCGATTGCTAATTCTATATATTCTTTTTTATTTTTGACTATCGGAGGATTGCTAATTTCCATCTGCTTATAAGCAGCACTAACGATTCTAGATTTTATAAACTTGGTTGGCATTGTAACTGTTGGTGTTCCATAAACCATGGACTCGTGAAACGAGTTGCCAGCACCAAAATATAATGGATCCAATAATACAGATGATGTTCCTAAGTGATTTATGTAGTTGTCTCTACTAAGTGGATCAAGAAAAATAACCCTATCCAGCTCAAAAAACCCAATTTTCTTGAAACGCTCAATTAATTTATTGAAATAAATTTTGTTGTTATCTTTAATTAAATACAAAACTCCTTTTTTATCTTTTTTAAGGATTTCAGCTAAAACATGATCAAAATCAGGGTGAAATTTAAACATCGTTTGTGGGCATGAGTAAATATTATTTTTAGATAATTCAGTATCATTTATTTTTTGCTCAATTTTTGGTATTTCATAAATCATTGGCAAGTGATCCATCAACAATAATTTTTCAGAGTAACTTTTTGAAGTTTCATCCGTAATTAAACTTTTAGAACATAGAAAAAAATCTATACTTTCACTACCTGTTGTCTCAGGATGACCCCATGACATTATTTGATGTTTGGCAAGTCTGATTAGAGACAAATAATACATCTCAACTGACATACCTATATCTGGATAAAATAAAATATTAAATTTTTCTTTTTTAAAAAAATTAATTTTCTCATTCAATTTTTCTGGAAGTCTGATATTTTTTAAAAATCCATTTTTTTCTTTTTCAATAAATTCATCATAAAGTTTGCTGGTTTTTGTTTTTTTAGAATGAAGTATAAAAATATTAAATTTTGATTGATCTAGACTAAAAATAATATTCTTAAATAATTTACCGATCGTATGATCGGTAAAAAATTCTGATATAAAACCTATTTTTATTTTTTCATTTTCTTTTTTTTCAACAACACAATTTTCATTTAATTCTCTATAAATTTTTCTTAAAGCCTTTACACTTTTGGTATTTAATTCAAGATTATCATGTTGATTATAAGATGATTCATAGTGAGGAGTTTGAATTATCTGATCATTATCATAATCTAGTTGTTCACCATTCTCTAAAATCTGGTCATAGCAGTTAATTATTTTTACTCTAAATTTTTCAATTTCATCGTTGTCCTTTACTACTACAGGAAACAATAATTCTTTTTGATATTTCCACTTTGGATTCATTAAATTTTTAGCTAAACCTTCCTCAATTAGACTAATCATCTCATCAATTTTGTCCTGGTTTTTTAAAATCGATGCATAAAACTGATAAACATAAGGTTCTTTTTCATTTAATTTTAAAACTTTTTTAATCGTGTGTTCTGCGTTGGCAAAGTCCCCAGAAAAAGCATACGCATGCAGTAAATTTCTTAAAACAGATAAATTTTCGGGGAAATGACTTAAGATTTTATTAAATAGTTCGATAGATTTAGAGTAATTTTTATTTTGTAAATGATTATAAGCAATTTTAAATAATTCTTCTGTAGAAATTTTATTCACGACCAAGTTTGTTAATGAATAACATTACACTAATACGAAAAAATTAAAATATATTATGATAATTTAGATCTTCCACCGTCTACACCTATTATCTGACCAGTTATCCACGAGCTATCTTCAGATAATAAAAATTGTGCCATTGCAGCTGCATCTTTTCCTTCACCTACTCTCTTCATTGGGTGTGCTTTAGCCACGCCCTCTGCAATTAATTTGTTTTTTAATATTGGGTCAGCTATCTTTGATTTAGTTAAACTGGGAGCAATACAATTAACTCTAATATTAGGGGCGAATTCAGCTGCTAAAGATACTGTAAGCCCTTCGATAGCACCTTTTACTGATGCAATAATACTATGATTTGTAAATCCTCTTTGAACAGCAACTGTTGAAAACATAACTATAGAGCCTTTATTTTTTTTTAAATTATCCTGAAAGTTTTTAATAGTTTCAACTATTGGAAAAAAATTTAAATCAAAACATTTAATAAAATCATCTTTTTTAACTGCTCGAACAGGTTTGAGATCAATAGAGCCAACACAATATGCTATGCCAGCAATTTCCTGTCCTTCAAATTGATTTTTCAAACTTTTAACAGATTGTTCGTCTAACACATCAACAACACTGTATTTACAGCCAAGCTCAGATGATAATGCATTAAGACCATTTTCATCCCGACCTATTAATTGAACATTTTGATTTTTACCAACCATTAATTTAGCTAAGTTTGAACCGATAGAACCTGTCGCACCAAAAATTAAATATTTTCCTGACATATTGTATAATAATACTTATAAATAAATTATGAAATTATTTATTATACTTGGAAATCAATTATTTCCATTAAAATACCTAAACCGCTTCAAAAAAGACCATCTTTTTTTTATGGCAGAAGATAACGGTTTATGCACCTATGAAAAACATCACAAACTTAAAATTCTTTTATTTTTGTCATCTATGAGATCATTTTATGAAAATTTAAAAAAAAATAGCTTTAAAATTACTTATTCTAAAATTGAAGATTCAGCTTTCAAAGATGATTATATTTTGAAAATCAAAAAAATTTTAAAAAAAAATAAAATCAACGAAATTTCATGTTTTGAAATTGAAGATAAACCATTTGAAAAAAAAATTATAGACTTTTCAAAAAAAAACAAAATAAAGCTTAATATAATTACATCTCCAATGTTTCTTAATACTAGAGATGATTTTAAAAAATATTTATCTAAATCAAAAAAACCATTCATGGCAGTTTTTTATAAAGACACTAGAAGAAAAATGAACATCTTAATGAATGGCGAAGATCCCGTTGGTGGTAAATGGAGCTTTGATGAAGATAATAGAAAGAAACTGCCTAAAGGAACCAAAGTTCCCTCATTTCCTAAAATTGATCAAACAGTTCACACAATAAAACTGAAAAATATTATAGAAAAGAAGTTTGCAACACACCCTGGTTCAACAGAAAATTTTTGGTTTGCAACTGAATATAAAGAAGTTTTAAAACTACTAGAATTTTTTATAAAACAAAAGTCTAATTTATTTGGCGACTATGAGGATGCGGTCGATCAAAATAATAACATATTGTTTCATAGTGCTCTTAGTCCTTATTTAAATTTAGGTTTGATAACTCCAGAAATAATTTTAGAGAGGATTTTAGATAGCCATAAAAAGAAAAAAATTAAAATTAATTCTTTAGAGGGTTATATAAGGCAAGTAATTGGCTGGCGAGAATTCATGAGAGGAATTTATCAAAATTTTTATAACAAATTAGAAAATGGTAATTTTTTTAAACATAAGCGTAAAATGAAAACTACTTGGTACCAAGGAAATACAGGACTTCCACCTTTGGACTATGCGATAAAAAATGCTAATGATCATGGTTGGTCACATCATATAGAGAGATTGATGATTTTATCAAACATTATGAATCTATGTGAGATTAAACCAATATTTGTTTACAAATGGTTTATGGAAATGTTTGTTGACTCATCTGATTGGGTAATGTCACCAAATGTTTATGGAATGGGATTATTTAGTGATGGAGGAATTTTTGCTACTAAACCTTATATTTGTGGATCAAGTTATTTTCTTAAAATGATGGATTTTAAAAAAGGTGAATGGTGCAATATTATGGATGGTCTTTATTGGAGATTTATAAATAAGAATAGATCTTTTTTTTTAAAAAATCCGAGATTATCAATGATGGTAAGAATATACGATAAGATGAATGTTCCAAGGAAAAAACTTATATTATCTGCTGCAGAAAAATTTATTAATCAAAATACTATTTAAAAAAAATTTTTTTAAATGTTAAAAAAAATAAATTTTTTAAAGTTCTTAGTATTTCAATTCTAGGTATCTTTGAGATCCCCTTTTTTCTGTCATAAAAAGTTATTGGTATTTCTTTTATAATGATATTATTTCTTTCTAATTCAAATAGTGTTCCCATAAAAAAACTATATCCTTTAGTTTTTACATTGTTTAGGTCAAAGTCTTTTAAATTTTTTATGTCGAAACCTCTAAAAGATGTTGTAAACTCATTCGACTTAATCTGTGATATAATTTGAATTAATTTATTACCAAATTTACTCATCATTAGTCTTGTGCCTTTCATTAAACATTTTCCTCCAGATACATATCTTGATCCAATTACAAAAGGATAATCCTTTAATTTTTTTATAAATTCTGGAAGTTCTTTTGGATGATGAGACAGATCAGCATCCATAGTAATCAAATAATCAAAATTGTTTTCAACAGCATATCTAAACGCAATTTTATGTGCTGTATCTAATCCTAATTTTTTCTCTCTTTCAATTAGATTTATATTGTAATTTTTTTTTTTTAATTCTTTAACAACTTCTGAAGTTTTGTCTGGAGAATTATCATCAATAATTAAAATTGAGCTAAGAGGAAGATATTTTATTATACCATTTATTAGCTCCTTTATATTCTCTATTTCATTGTAAGTTGCTGTAAATACTAATATTCTTTTATCATTATTCATTTATTAATTTATTTATATCTATGAAAGATAAAATTTCAATTGTAGTAGGTGGATCTGGCCAATTTGGTATTTATCTATCTCAATTATTGCTTAAAAAAAAATATAAAGTAATTATAACTAGTAGAAATATAAAATTAGCAAAAAAAAAAATACCCATTAAGAGTAAAAATTTAATTTTAAAACGAATAAATATTTTAAATTTAGAGGAAATTAAAAAACTCATTTTAGAAAATAAACCAAATATCATTTTTTATTTTGCAAGCCAAAGTTCACCAAAACTATCATTTAAAAATAAAAAGGAAACATACCAAAGTAATTACATCGGTTGCCAAAATTTTTTAAAGGTTATCCAAAAACGAAAAATCGATTGCAAGTTTATAAATGCTGCCTCAAGTGAAATTTACTCTGAGACAAAAAAAAAAATTAAATTAAATTCAAAAAAAAAACCAATAAGCCCATACGGTAGAGCAAAACTCATGTCTTTTGAAGAAACTAAGTACTACAGAGAAAAAAAAAATATCAAATCTTATAATGCAATAATTTTTAATACTGAGTCGATTTTAAGAAACCGGGAATATCTTATTCCAAAAATTTGTTTAGCAGCAATAAATGCCTATAAATTTAATACTATCACAGCTTTTGGAAATTTAAATGTTTCTAGAGAATGGAATTGGTGTGAGGAACAAGTCAAATATTTATTACGTTTTATAAATAAAGAACCACAAGATTTTATATTATCAAACGGTAAAGCCTATACTGCTAAACAAATGATATATTATGCATTCAATTACTTTAATTTAGATTATAAAAGATTTATTAAATTTAGAAAAAGTTTTCTTAGAAAGAAAGACTTTAAACTCAAAAGATCAAATTACTCTTTTTGTTTAAAAAGAAATAATATAAGGAGACAAAATAAAATATACGGTAAGAAAATCGTATATGCGTTGATAAAATATTATTTAAATGAAACAAAAAATTAACAATAAATACATTCTAATTTATTTAATAATTTTGTTATTTTTATCTTACTTTTTCTTGTATTTTAAACATCAGGTTGGGAATGACTCAACAATTTCTGAATGGTTAATTAATTATGAAGGTGGATTTACAAGACGAGGTGTTACTGGTCAAATAGTCATTTTATTTACAAGATTATTCGATACAGAATTAAGATGGACAATTTTTTTATTTCAATCTTTTTCTTGCACAATTTACTTTCTTCTTTTATGGCATTTATTCAAAGATTTAAAAACTAACAGAATTATTACTTTAGCAATATTCACACCAATTTTCATATTATATCCAATTGCTGAAATTGAGGTTCTTGCTAGAAAAGAAATTTTAGTATTTGTTCTTCTATTAATATATTTATTAATACCATCTCAAAATTTGTTAAAAAATTTTTTTTTAGCGGTTTTTTCATTTTTATCTATTTTAGTTTGGGAGCCTACAATATTTTTTATACCTGTTGTTTTCCTATATTTAATTATTGAAAATAAAATAGAAAAATTTGATTTAAAATTGATAAAAATTATTTTGCTCATTACACCTGGAATTTTTTTATCATTTTATATAATTTTTAACCCATTGACAGATAATCAATGGGATGTAATGGCATCTGTTTTAAAAAATGAGTTTGGTGAAACATGTTATATGTCTTGCAAGTTACTTAAATCAAAGTCTTCTATAATTCAACAATTTCAAGGAAATTTAGGTAAATATTCTTTAGAGGTTTTTTTAAGATACTTTTTAATTATTATGATTGGGTTTTATCCACTATTGGTCTTAATTAAAAATTCTTCGGTTGATAATAAAAATTTAATATTTTTCAGAAATTTTGATAATCTTTTATTGCCATTTTGTATAGCAACCTCTCCTGTGATCTTGTTGTTTGCAATGGGATACGATTGGGGAAGATGGGTAAATATTTCATATGTAGTTTTAGTGATAATTATTCTTAATTTAATAAAAAGCCAAAAAATAATATTAAACCTTAAGTCACTGGAAAAAAATTTAATATATAAAATTAAAGGAAAATTTTTTATTATATTTTTTATTATATTTTGTTTTGGGTGGAACCCAAAAACTGTTATAACTGGAGATATTGCTTCTTTTCCAGGTTACAGAGTTCCTGTAAAAGTATTTAACAAAATAATTTTTGGAGAATATTAAAATGAAAATAAAAGTTTTTTTTAATAACTCTTGTAATATTTGTAAAATTGAGGTTGATCATTACAAAAAAAATTCTAATGAAGATATAGAATGGGTCGATATTACAAATAATCAACAAGCATTAGACTTAACATCAAAATCTAAAGAAGAACTTTTAAGAAGATTACATGTAATAGAAAATGGAGAAGTTATTGGAGGCGCGAAAGCATTTATAATTATTTGGTCAAAAATACCAAAATATAATTTTTTAGCAAAAATTTTGAGTTTTAAACCTCTGTTTATCTTATTTCATTACGCTTATGAATTTGTAGCTTATTTTTTATTTTTAAAAAACAAACACCAACTTAATGAAAAAACAAAACCTACCAACTAAGTTGTGCCCAGTTTGTGAAAGGCCCTTTAAATGGAGAAAAAAGTGGAAGCTAAATTGGGAAAAAGTTAAATATTGCTCTAAAAGATGTTCATCAAAAAGGTAAACTATTTATATAAATTTTTAATTATTTTTTTTTTAATATTACCAATTAATAATTCTCGTTCAGAATTTTTTAAAGATATTTCAAATATTATAACGATAAATGAAAATAGGCTCAGTTATGGGGTTTCGGTTACGGATATTAATTCAGATGGAAATAATGAGTTTATAGTTACAGGATTTGGTTATCCAAACTTAGCTTTAAGTTACATAAATGGAAAATTAAAAAACATAATCCAAGAGGACATTTTTTTAGATAGAGATAGAAAAACTATTGGTGTTGCAGCATGTGATATAGATAAAGATGGTTTTGAGGAAATTTATTTTTTAAATACGGATACCTATAGTGGAACAAAAAAATATTCTGATAGACTAATTGATAAAAACAATAATAATTTTTTTGACTTATTTGAGTTAAAAAAAAATAGAGAAAATCTAAACTTAACAGCAGGTAGATCTGTAGTTTGTGTTGATAGAAAAGGTGACGGCGAATACGGTATTTATGTAGCTAATTATGGCGGACCAACTAGATTTTATGAAATCGAAAATAACAAAATAGTAGATAAAGCAGAAAATTTAAATTTGGATAAAGTTACTGGTGGAAGAGCAGTAGTATCAGGGCATATATTGACAGATAGAGCTGATATATTTGCAGCAAATGAAAGAGGTGCCAATTTTCTATTAAAAAATAATGACGGTAAATTTTATGATGTTGCATTTGAATATAGAGTTGATGATGTAATACAGAATGGAAGGGGAACAGCATTATCAGATATTTACTATAGAGGAAGATTAGATATTTTGAGTGGTAATTGGCTTGGTTATCATAGAGCGTATGTTTTAGAAAAAAACAAATTTAAGGATATAGGAAACAAAGCTTTCGATAAACCATCTAGAATAAGAACAATCATCTCTGCTGATTTTGATAATGATGGGTTTGATGAAGTTTTTATGAACAATATCGCAGAACCAAACAAATTATTTAAAATAAATGAAGATGGAAAATTTGAGGAAATAACATTAAAAACGGCGCTTGAGACTGAAGGATATGGTACTGGAGCAGCTATAGCAGATATTGATAATGATGGGATTTTAGAATTATTAGTTTCTCACGGGGAGAGTAAAGCTCAACCTTTGACATTGTATAAAGCAAAAGTAGAAAAAAATAGTAAATATTTAAGGATCAAGCCCATCAATAAATTTGGAGCACCTGCTAGAGGAGCAACTGTAACGCTAATGTCTAATCAAAGAAAGCACTCAAAAACAATTGATGCTGGATCTGGTTATTTATGCCAAATGGAACCTGTGGCACATTATGGAATTAGAAAAAATGAAAAAGATTTTAGAGTAGAAGTTAAATGGACTAATGGAAAAAAAGTTTTTATAAATAAAATTAAACTTAATCAAACAATTACAATAAAACAAAAATGAAAAATATTTTACTAAAATCTTTTCTAATTTTTGCAGTTTTTTTTCAAATCGAATTAGTTGCAGAAGAAAAAAATTACCACAAAGAATTAATAACTGACTGGTCTAGGATATTTCCTGACAAAAACAGAAATGCTGCTGGACCTAAATTTTTTAGATATATCATAGATAAAAAAATTACTTATAAAGATTTTATTGAGTTTAATAAATTATATTGTGCTGTTTCAGGATCATTAATTGATCCGGGGAGTGATTCAGAATTTTTGTTTATAAAAGAAAATAAAACAAACAATAAAATTTGCGGTAATTATTATAGGTGCTGTGTACCTTGTTCTTGCGATATCATGAAGTATTCAGAGGTTCAAAAAATGAAATATAAATTTATAGATGGCTCAAGAGAATTTTACGTTATAACAATTAAAAACCCTTGTAACAAAAGTGACTTTCCAAATAGAGTAAATAAAGAATATTTTTGTGATGGCAAAAAAATCAATAGTGATCAAGTGTATAATCTTAATGATAGAATAGTTATAGGATTATTACATAATGGAAGAAGATGTAAAAATGATGATATTGATTTAGTCAAAAATCATCAAATTACTGGTCGATACTGTGAACTAAGAAATAATACGCCGCTAGAGGAACTAGATGCTGGTATGGGAGACATCTTCATAAAACTTGCAAGATAAACTTAACAAAAATTATGTAAAGTTTGAAATAATTTTTGGAATATAATTTTTAAAATTAAAAAAACCTTTATTGCAATATTGCCAAGAATATTGATCGAGTTTTCTATATAAAAAATTTATTTTTAAATTATTTAAATTTAGATAATCTAGGTTTTCTCCAACAGTTGGATACAATCCGATGTTTTTTTTATCAATTTTTTTAATTTGGCTTATATCAATTATTTCACAATCAATTGATTGTTCTTTTAATCTTTTTTCTTGATCTTCAAAAAGAAGGTACTTAAATTTTGATACTTTTTCATTGAGTTTGATTGATCTGTTTTCATTTTTGTTAGAGACTAAATATATTTTTTTAAATTTACTATCTTTAAAGTCTGAGATTTCGAAAGAAAGATTATTATCAAAAATTAATAAATTAACTGGTTCAATATTTTCAGAATTTTTAAAATCTTGTTTTATTATTGAATAAGTTCTTTGTGAAATTTTTGGAGGAGCATTTTCATTTAATTTAATATTTTTAAATCTATTATTTGTGAATTTTTTAATATTCCATTCACTTGCTAGATAATGCTTTCCTTGTGTTTGAACCCCCGCAACCCATCTCCATCCAAGAGTATTTGATGCAGCATCTCCATCAAGTAGGTGTTGCATAAAAAATTCAGCGCCAAGTTGCCAAGGTAAATTAAGTGTAAAAATCCAAATACTGGCAAACCACATTCTAGTGTGATTATGGAGGTAGTTATTATTTTTTAACTCATTTACCCATTCATTAAAACAATCTATATTTGTATCACCTTCCATTGCGTTTTGATAATTTTTGTCATCTTTATATTTTTCTTTAATATTTCTTAAATCAATTAAATAGTCACTCCAAACATTAGGTCTTAACTCTAACCATCCTTTCCAGTACGTTCTCCAAAGTACTTCCTGTATAAACTTTTCATTTTTTGAAAAAGAAAACTTCTCAAGTGATTTTTTTATAATTTCAATTTCATTAAGAACGCCATGTGTAACATAAGGTGATAAACACGATACATTATCTCGTTTATCAGGACCAAAATCAAAATTTCTTAGCTTTGAATAATCAGAAAGATTTTTCTCAACAAAATGATTTAATCTATATATAGCTTTCGCTCTTGAGGCTTCAAAATTCATATTTCTTTATTTTAATTTTTTTTTGTGGAAATTGATAAATCTTTCAACATTGGATTTATTAAAAGTTTTATTTTCTTCAAAAGAAACTTTTTTCATTGAATAAGCACTACTAGTAGTCATTCTTGACTGAATTGAAACATTCCCTTTATAAAGTTTTAACTTAATATTTCCATTTACCTTGTTTCTTTTTAGATCCACGATTTTTTGTAATTTGAATCTTTCTTTTGAAAACCAATAACCATTGTAAATTAATTCTGCATATCTTGGCATTATTGAATCTTTTTTATGCATAGTTTCTTTATCTAGTGTTACAGACTCTATTGCTCTATGAGCGATTAAAAGCAATGTTCCTCCAGGAGTTTCATAAACCCCTCTCGATTTAATTCCGATAAATCTATTTTCAACCAGATCAACTCTTCCAATTCCATTTTTTCCACCGAGCTGGTTCAATTTTTCTAACAGTTTTTCTGGAGTTAATCTCTTACCATTAACAATAATTGGATCACCGTTTTTAAATCCAATAGAAACGTATGTTGGTTTATTAGGTGCTTTTTCGGGCGAAGTTGTTCTTTGAAATATAAATTCAGGAGCTGAATTTTTTGGATTTTCTAAAACTTTACCTTCAGTTGATGTATGAAATAGGTTGTCATCTACTGAAAAAGGTGGTGCTCCTTTTTTGTCCTTTGGAATTGAAATTTGATGTTTTTTTGCATATTTGATTAAATCAGTTCTTGATTTTAACTTCCAAATTCTCCATGGAGCTATAACTTTTATTTTTGGACCAAAATAATGATATCCTAATTCAAATCTTACTTGATCATTTCCTTTCCCCGTTGCGCCATGCGAAACAGCAAATGCTTTGAATTTCTTTGCAACTTGAATTTGATCTCTTGCAATTAATGGTCTAGCAATAGATGTACCAAGCAAATAAACTCCCTCATAAATCGCATGACCTCTAATCATTGGAAATACGTAATCTTTTACAAAAATATTTTTAAGATTTTTAATTATTATTTTTTTAACACCTAATTTTTTTGCGTTTCTAATGATCTTTTTTTTATCCATTTCCTGGCCAATATCAGCTGTATAAGCAATCACTTCAGCTTTATAGTTTTCTTGTAACCATTTAAGAATAATAGATGTATCTAAACCACCAGAGTAAGCTAAGACTATTTTTTTCATTAGGTTGTTATTTGGTGTTCATTAGCTACAATTTTTTTTTGCGCTATTGTATGCTTTGGTAAAACCCATTAGTGAGTAGTGATCAATTGTTTGAGAACCAGATTTATTATAACCTGTTATCATAATTCGTGAGCCTTTTTTCATTACACTAATCATTTTTTTTTCAATTTTATTATTAGCTATCCAAGCAAAATTATCTTTGGATATATCGAACTTAATTTTATTTTTTCCAGATTTCGCTAGTATTGCATTTTGCACATTGTATTCGTACCCTGAAGTAATACTTACCTCGTCAGAAATTTTTTCAGAAGGTCTAAAACTTATAAAAAGTCTTGCTTCTCTCACATTATTTTTCGGGGACTGCAAAACTGGCTTAGACTGAGCAAAACATAATTTTGCAGTTTCATCTGTCACAACTATTGTTTCCCAATCTTTAAATTTACCAATTTTTTTTATTTCTTGTGCATTCAATGATGTAAAACTTAGAATAAGAATTGACAGAAAAATAGTTTTTTTAATTATGGACATGGATTTGGATACAGTTTTTGTACTTCATTAATTTCATCAATTATCTCGTTATTAAGATTTATATTTACACTTTCTATATCAGTTTTCAACTGCTCCATAGTTGTTGCTCCGATTATTACACTAGTTATGAACGGCTGAAGTTCGCAGAATTTCAAACTCATTTGAGATAAGTCTAAATTGTATTTTTTTGAAATACTAAAGTATTTTTCAATGGCTAATTGGCCATTTTCAGTTTTATATCTTGAAAATTTGTCTCCAAATAAGTGCATCCTAGAATTTTTTGGCAATTCTCCATTTCTATATTTCCCAGTTAAATAACCAAACGCAAGGGGTGAATAAGCTAAAAGACCACTTCTTTCTCGTACTGAAATTTCCGCTAATCCTACTTCATAAGATCTATTCAAAAGACTATAAGGATTTTGAACAGACATCATTCGAGGAAGTTTCTTTAACTTTGAAATTTCTAAAAATTTTGACAATCCCCATGCTGTTTCATTTGAAAGGCCGATATATCTAATTTTACCGCTTTTAATTATTTTATCTAAAGAGTTAAGAATATCTTCAAATTTATTCCAATTATTATCATCTTTATGTTCATAACCTAGTCTTCCAAAAAAATTTGTTTTTCTTTCAGGCCAATGTAATTGATATAAGTCAATATAATCAGTTTTTAATCTTTTAAGACTATTATCAACAGCTTCATTTAAATTTTTTTCATCATATTGATTTCCGCCGCCTCTAATCCAACCTGGTCCAGGACCAGATACTTTAGTTGCAAGTACTATTCTGTTTCTTTTTTTTGTTTTCGTAAACCAATTACCTATTATTTCCTCTGTTTTGCCGTAAGTGCTTTCTTTAGGAGGTATTGCGTATATTTCAGCAGTATCCCAAAAATTTACATTTTGTTCAAAAGCATAATCCATTTGCTCAAATGCATCTTTTTCCGAATTTTGCTCCCCCCATGTCATAGTACCGAGACAAATTGTACTAACATCAATATCTGTATTACCTAGTTTTTTAAAATTCATAAATTTTTTAATAATCCCAGTCAGTTTTGACCATTGAATATAAGTTTAAAATAATTATATTATATTTATGGATTTTAATAGACAAAACATTTTTGAAGCAACAAGTGTTAAAAAGAACGTAGTTTGGGACGCAGGTTTAAGATCTTACATGTTGAAGGTCTATAACTACATGGCAACTGGAGTTCTTTTGACAGGTATAATCTCACTTTTATCATTTAAAATGTCAGTAGTTACAGACAGCACTGGTATGATCACAGGGCTTACAAGTTTTGGGAATGCTATATTTAATTCAGGTTTGAAATGGTTAATTATGCTAGCTCCACTAGGTATTGTTTTTTATATGAGTTTTGGAATTAATAAAATGAGTTCAGCTAAGGCACAAACTGTATTTTGGATATTTGCTTCATTGATGGGATTATCTTTGTCTTGGATACTTTTAGTTTACACAGGAGTAAGTGTAGCAAGAGTATTCTTCATCACCTCAGCAACATTCGGAGCAATGAGTATTTACGGATATACAACTAAAAGAGATTTAACAAAATTAGGTTCATTTTTAATGATGGGTCTAATTGGAATAATTATCGCTTCATTAGTTAATATATTTTTAAAATCTGCGATGATGTATTTTGTTGTATCAATATTGGGTGTTCTAATATTTGTAGGTTTGACTGCCTATGACACTCAGAAAATTAAGAATATGTATTCGGCAAGTGATACAATTGAAATTTCTGGCAAAAAAGCAATAATGGGAGCTTTAACGCTTTATCTTGATTTCATTAATCTATTTATAATGTTATTAAGACTTTTTGGTCAAAGAAGATAAACTAAATTTTTTTCCAATCTATATCTTTTAATAATTTTTCCAAGTTATCAGAATTTTTTATTATACGGTTTCTATTATCTGTAATTAAATATTTAAGATTTTTATTAGAAGGCTTGAAGTTTTTGCTAATATTATAAACAGCGTTTTCAGCAGCATTCTTAAACACACTAAAACTTACTCTCTTAGAGGAAATTTGAAGACCATAATCTTTCCAAGATCCCTTCGAAACCATTTTAGCGTATAAATCCAAAATATTTTTTAACTCTTTTTTTTCAAAAAAAAGTTTATTTTCTTTTTTTATGAAAGAATTATTAACTACAAGTTTTAAATCTTTATTCATTTATTTTATATTTATTTATTAAAGGGATTTGAAATGTTGTAAATATTATTGTAATTGGCAACATTCCCCATACTTTAAAGTTTACCCAAAATTCTTCTGATTGTGTTCTCCAAATTAACTCATTTAATATCGCTAAAAAAATGAAAAAAAACATCCACCTAATATTAAGTTTTCTCCATCCCTCATCGTTTAACGGCATAGTTTTACCTAAAATTTTTTTTAAAATTGGTTCTTGAGTAAAATATTTTCCAAAGTATAGAGCAAGAGCAAATATTATATTTATTATTGTAGGCTTCATATATATAAAGATAGGGTCTTTGAAATAAATTGTAAGACCACCAAAAAATGTTATTAACGCTCCACCTAAAAGAGGAACAAAAGGTATTTTTTTTTCCAATATCCAAACTATAAACACAGAAATTATTGTCGCAATAATCAAAGGTGGTATAGCTACTTGTAGATTTTTTCCACTTTTATAATAAAAACCAAAAAATATTACTAAGGGCCCGAAATCAGTAATGAATTTTATTAAAGACTTATTCACAGTTTCATCCTACCAGATATGTATAAATTTAATATTTTTTTTATTGATTTTTTTTTAAGAATACACATATTTAAGTAGTGACTATTCAAAAAGCAAAATTCTCAATAGGCGACGTTGTCAAACATAAACACTTTGATTTCAGAGGCGTTATTTATGACGTCGATTTTGAATTTAATAATTCTGAGGAATGGTACGAGTCTATACCTAAAAATGTAAGACCTAGAAAAGATCAGCCTTTTTATCATCTACTTGCTGAAAATGATGATATTACTTATGAGGCCTATGTATCAGAACAGAACCTCATTAAAGACGACTCAGGTGAGCCAATTAAACATCCTTTAATCAATGAGATCTTCTCAGGAAAAAAAGGCTCAACTTACTTCAAGCCGTCAAATTAATAGTCATTTTTTCAACACATTTCTCTCAAAACTTAGACAAATGATTATTCTATAAATAATTAAACTGATCAAGGGTGTTAACGTTTCCCTTCAATTATCTCCCTCAACATTCTTGATCAGTTTATTTTCACGTTATATAAATAAAAAAATGTTATCTATAATCACTGAGAAGATTAAAAAAGTATTAATTTCATCTAAATTTAGAAATTTAATATTTATATTATTTATAATTTTTCTGTCAGTAGGTCTATTTGAGGCGTTAATATTGTCTCCTCAAGATTATCTACAAAGTGACTCTGTAAGAATTATGTATGTACACGTTCCGTCAGCGTGGATTTCCCTCGGGATTTTTTCAATAATAGCTTTTTTATCTCTTGGAGTTATAATTTTTAAAAATAAAAACTTTGTACTAATATCAAAAAGTTTAGCTCCATCAGGATTTATTTTTAACTTAATAGCCTTGGTTACTGGCTCAATTTGGGGCAAGCCAACATGGGGTACTTGGTGGGCTTGGGATCCTAGAATAACTTCTATGTTGGTATTATTTTTATTCTATTTTTTATACTTATTATCCTGGAAACTTTTTGAAAAGAACAAAGCAGTTAAAATCTCATCATATATTTCAATTATAGGTGTGATTAATGTTCCAATTATCAAATATTCTGTAGATTGGTGGGCAACTTTACATCAACCCTCATCGATTAATGTTTTATCAGAAAGCACTATACATTCTTCTATGTTAATACCATTATTTTTGATGACTGCGGCATTTGCTCTATTTTCTGTGCTAATTTTTTTAATGAAATATAATGTGGAGTTGATAAAAGTTAAAAACAAAGGTTTAAATAGGATATGAATTTAGATTTATTTATCATGAACGGATACGGACTTTATGTTTGGTCAGCATTCGCATTCACACTATTCAATTTCCTGATTTTATATAAAGTAACAAGTAAGCAATTAATTAAAGAAAAAGCTAAATTTGCGAAAAAATTTGAATCTTTAAATTCAGACCAAGTTATTTTAGCTCACAAACAATCAACAAATAGAACATTTGTAAGAACAGTTGCTCACAAAATCTAATTTAGATTAATGTATGGTAAAAAAGTTAGATTAAGAATTGTATTTATAATTTCTGTTCTAACTACAATCATTTTAAGTATTTATATAATTCTAAAACTATTAGAGGATGATGTTGTATATTTTAAGTCACCAACTGAAATCAAGCAATCTTCGAAGAATATAACTAAAAAAATTAGAGTAGGAGGGATGGTTAAAAAAAATTCTGTAACTCTAGATAATGAAAAAATTTTATTTGTAATCACAGATTTTAAAAATGAAATTAATGTTATTTTTGCCGGGTCCGTTCCAAATTTATTTCAAGAAGAAAAGGGAGTAGTAGCAGAAGGATTTTTAGAGGATAAAAACTTATTCGTTGCTGATAAAATTTTAGCAAAACATGATGAAAATTATATGCCCCCTGAAGTTAAAGAAAGTCTGAAGCAAAAATGATATTATCTAATGTAGGTTTTCTCTCTTTGTTACTAGGACTTATATCTTCTTTTGCTGTTTTTTTATGTACAGTTTTAAATATTAAAAAAAATTTATTAAATTTAGAAAAAAATATATATAAGTTTCTTACGCTTCAATTTTTTTTCGTCATTATAGGTTTTTTTATTTTATTATACACTTTTATTATATCTGATTTTAGTAATGAAACTGTTTACAATAATTCTCATTCAACAAAACCTTTATTTTATAAAATAACAGGTTTATGGGGTAATCATGAAGGAAGCTTATTATTATGGTTATTAGTACTGACAAGTTTTATATTGTTTTTTTTCTTCAGCTCAAAAGATGAACCAAAAAATTTTAGACTTTATACTGTAATATTTCATCAAATAATTGTTATTGGTTTTTTTATATTTGTACTAAAAACTTCTAACCCATTTGATACTCTTTTCCCGGTACCATCCGAAGGACTTGGATTAAATCCAATACTTCAAGATCCTGCGCTAGCAATACATCCACCAATTTTATATGTTGGATATGTTGGTACATCAATTATATTTGCCTCTGCTTTAGCCGCAATGGTAACCGGGTATGTAAATAATCTTTGGGCAAAAAATTTAAAAAAATGGGTTTTAATATCTTGGACCTTTTTAACTGGAGGTATTCTTTTAGGTTCGATTTGGGCATATTACGAATTAGGATGGGGAGGTTTTTGGTTTTGGGATCCAGTTGAAAATATTTCTTTAATGCCATGGTTGAGTTTAACTGCCCTTTTACATTGTATTTTAACTCTTGAGAAAAGAGACCTTTTTAAAAATTGGTCAATTATCTTAAGCATAGTGACTTTTATGTTAAGTGTTAGTGGAACGTTTTTAGTTAGATCTGGGATACTTAATTCAGTCCACACTTTTGCAAATGATCCATCTAGAGGAATTTATATCCTAATTTTTTTATTTGTTTTAATTTTTATATCTTTTGTAATCTTTTTTATATTTGAGAACAAAAATTTAGAAAATAAAAAAGAAATTTTTTTTTTAAGTAAGGAAACTTCCGTTTTAATAAATAACTGGTTTATGATTTATTTTTTAAGTGTAGTTTTAATAGGAACTGTATATCCAATATTTTTAGATGTAATCACATCAGAAAAAATTTCAGTTGGACCCCCGTTTTATAATAAACTTTTAATACCTTTCTTAATTCCATTTTTTTTGTTTATGTCTGTTGGGCCAAGTATGAATTGGATTAAAACAAATTTAAAGTTTAAAGCGAGTTATATTTACTACTTTTTACTAACCTCAGCTGCCACAATAATAACTATATATTTTTTAACTCAAAAAGATTTTTTATTAATTATTTTGGTTTTTTCTTTAGTATTTTTAAGTGTTAAAACGCTTACTAATTTTTTCAAAAATAATACTAATCATGCACAAAACTTATCACATTTGGGTTTTGCCATGTTAATGTTGTCTATATTGTTTAACAGTATTAGTTCTACAGAAATTATTAAGAATATTAAGGTTGGAGAAACCTTTATCTCGAAAAACGAAAAAATAACTTTCGAAGAAGTTAAAACCAATGAAAAAAAAAACTATTCTTCAATCATTGGTACTTTCGAAGTAAAAAATAAAAATAATAAAATAATTAAACTATATCCAGAGATCAGAATCTACAATCAGCCGGTTATTGCAACAAGTGAAGCAGCGATTAAAACAACTTTGTTCAAAGATAGATTTATAACAATAAATTTAATAAAGGATGAGCAACTATTTAATGTTAGATATCAAAATAAACCATTCATGATCTGGATCTGGATCTCTACATTAATAATAATTTTTGGGGGTACATTTGCGGTTTTTAGTAAAAAAAAAAATTACTCTTAGTTTTTTAATATTAGTTTTTTTTGTTTTTTGCTTTTTAGTTTTTAATAAAGCATTGTTTAAGGATAAAATATATTCTCCAGAATTCAAAGATGGGAAAACAACTTACTTAGTAGACTTTAGTTTACCTGAATTATATTCAGCCAATGAAATAAAATTAAGTGAAGTTATTGAAAACAAGGATTTTTCCATAATTAACATCTGGGCTTCATGGTGTGTTCCGTGTAGAGAGGAAAATGATCTTCTTAAGAGTTTAAGCAGTCTAAGTTCACTGCAAATTATTGGCATAAACTATAAAGATAGAAAAAAAAATTCTATAAAATTTTTAAATGATTATGGAAACCCATTTAAATATAATTTAGTAGATAAAGATGGAACAGAGTCAATAAACTTAGGTGCTTATGGTGTTCCAGAAACTTTCTTGGTTAACAAAAATAGAAAAATTTTAATAAAGATTATAGGACCAATAAATGACAAAGATGTTAAAAAGATTAGGGAGATTGTAAATGATTAAAAAAAAATTTATGGTCTTTTTATTTTTATTTATCAACTTTTTTGGAATATGTTATTCTGAGACAGAACCTTATTCTAAACTTGAAAATGATATTGCAAAAAATTTAAGATGTCTGATTTGTCAAGGGCAGTCTATATACGACTCCAATTCTGAATTTGCATTAAGTATGAGAATCTATATTAAAGATCAAATAGACAGAGGTCACTCAAAAGATCAAATTTATAATATGTTAGTCAAAAAATATGGTCAATGGATTGTTTATGATCCTGGATATTCAAAAAAAACCTTTTTATTGTGGTTTATACCAATATTGTTTTTTTTATTAGGTGGTGCAATAATATATTTAAGAATATATAAGAGTAAAAAAATATGAAAAAATCTTTTAAAATTTTATTGTTAATTTTTTGCGCTTTAATGATTTTTGAAAAGTCCTTCGCTGAAAAAAACCGAAAAATGGATAATGGTCATAAATATAATATTTATACCGGAATGTTTGATTTCAGCGATGGTGGAAAAAAATCCCAAATTTTTGGGATTCAACATTTAAATGACAATCTTTTTAGAGATAGTTTTATAGGTACAATTAAACCTGTTACTGGTTTCATGTTAACTGCTGACTCAGCGTCATATCTTTATACAGGAATTCAAGCAGAGTATAAAATTGGTAAATTAAATTTAATTCCAAGCTTTACTCCTGGTTTATATCATGAGGGAAGTGGCAAAGATCTTGGCCATCTAGTAGAATTTAAAAGTGAACTTCAATTATCACTTGATTTATCGTCAAGCACGGAATTCGGACTTTCATATAACCATTTATCTAATGCTAGTTTAGGTGAAAAAAATCCTGGGGCAAATAGTTATATGTTTAATTTCTTAAAAAGCTTTTAAATTAATCTAATGAATTTAAAAAATTGTCATAATTTTAGTGATTTTAGAGCTCTGGCGAAAAAAAAATTACCTTCACCAATATTCCACTATATAGATGGTGCTGCAGATGATGAGATTACCTATAACAGAAACACATCTGCTTTCAATGATGTAGATCTAGTACCAAATGTACTAAGAGGTGTAGAAAATGTGGACTTGTCTACGACTATATTTGGAAAAAAAATTGATTTACCTTTTTATTGTTCCCCAACTGCTTTACAAAGATTATTCCATTATGATGGTGAGCGTGCGGTAGGAAAAGCAGCTCAAAAGTTTAACACAATGTTCGGTGTATCTGCTTTGGCTACAGTAAGTGTGGAAGAGATATCATCTTTAATTGACACTCCAAAAATGTTTCAATTTTATTTTCATAAAGACAGAGGTTTAAACGACTCTTGTTTAGAGAGAGCTAAAGCTGCAAATTTCGATGTAATGGCTTTAACCGTAGATACCATTACTGGTGGAAACCGTGAAAGAGATTTAAGAACGGGATTTACGTCACCACCTAAACTTACTTTATCGAGTTTGTTTAGTTTTGCCACAAAACCAATGTGGGGTATAAATTATCTTACAAAAGGAAAATTCGAGTTACCACATTTACAAGATTTTGTAAAAGAAGGCACAAGTACAAATTCATCAATTGGGAATTACTTTTCTACTATGTTAGACCAATCCATGAATTGGAAAGATGCTGAAAAACTATGCTCTAAATGGGGTGGTCATTTTGCACTTAAAGGAGTTATGAGTGTTGAAGATGCAAAAAAAGCTGTTGATATTGGATGCACAGGAATAATGGTTTCAAATCACGGTGGAAGACAACTTGATGGCTCAAGATCACCATTCGATCAACTGGCAGAAATAGTTGACGCTGTAGGAGACAAAATTGACGTTATTTGTGAGGGAGGGTTTCAGAGAGGAACACACATGCTTAAAGCATTATCTTTAGGTGCTAAAGCTTGCGCTGGAGGAAGATTATATCTTTATGCATTAGCTGCCGCTGGCCAAGCAGGGGTAGAGAGAGCTTTAGGACAATATAAATCTGAATTAGAAAGAGATATGAAATTAATGGGGTGCACAAAAATAAGTGATTTAAATAGAAATAATCTAAGGTTTAGATATTCATAAATATGCGTTGAATAGTGTAAAATTAATTTATAGGATTATAAATACTATGAAGTTGGCAAAAAGTTTAGATAGATTAGGGACAGAGACCGCATTCTCAGTTTTAGCGGAAGCAAAAAAACTAGAGGCATCAGGTAAACCAATGATACATCTTGGATTAGGTCAACCTGATTTTAAAACTCCAAAACATGTAGTTGATGCTGCAAAAAAGGCTTTAGATGATGGTCATCATGGTTATGTTTTATCAAATGGAATTTTAGAATGCAGACAAGCAGTTTCAAGAAAAATAAAAACACTTTACAATCAAGATGTTGATCCAGAAAGAATTATCATAATGCCAGGTGGTAAACCGACAATGCACTATGCGATTCAATGTTTTGGTGAACCAGGTGTAGAAATAATTCATCCAACACCAGCTTTTCCTATTTATGAGTCCATGATTAACTATACTGGATCTACTCCAGTTCCATATGATCTTACTAAAGATAAAGATCTAAAGTTTAATGCAGAGGAAATATTGTCTTTAATAACTGACAAAACAAGATTATTAATTTTGATTAACCCTAATAACCCAACAGGAAGTTTTGTAGAAAAATCTGAAATTGATAAACTTGCTAAAGGTTTAGAGCAACACCCACATGTAACAATTTTAAGTGACGAGATTTATAGTAGACAAATTTTTGATGGCAAAGAGATGCCAACTTTTTTTAATTATCCTAAATTAAGAGAGAGACTCATTGTATTAGAGGGATGGAGTAAAGCCTATTCTATGACTGGATGGAGATTAGGTTGGAGTTTTTGGCCAGAACATTTAGTGGAACATGTTAATAAACTATTAATAAATAGTGTTTCATGTGTAAATGCTGCTGCTCAATATGCTGGCATTGCTGCATTAGATGGCCCAGACGATTCTATACATGAAATGATGGAAAAATTTACAGCAAGAAGAGATCTTATTCATAAAGGTTTAAATGATCTGCCAGGTGTGGAATGTAGTTTACCTGGTGGTGCATTTTACGCTTTTCCAAAAGTAAAGGAGACTGGAATGAATGGAAAAGAATTTTGTAAAAAAGCAATGCACGAAGCTGGTGTTGCAATCGTACCAGGAACAGCATTTGGTCAAACCTGTCAAGATTATGTGAGATTTAGTTTCGCAGCATCAAGAGATAACATTTCTCAAGCATTAGAAAACATAAAAAAAATGCTTAAGTAATTTAAGTATTTTTTTTGTAAGATTTATATAGTATCATCATCATATGAATAGCGAACTTCAATCAGAATTAAAAAAAATACTAAATTCAAGATTTTCTGAGTCAGAATCCACAAGATTAAATTATGCAAGAGGGGAAGACACTTATGATCCAATTTTATCCAAGGCTGTAGTATTTCCAGAGACTAATGAAGAAGTTTCCAAGATATTAAAATTATGCAATCAACATAAGATACCTGTTGTTCCGTTTGGAACAGGGACTTCTTTAGAAGGCAATGTTGTTGGGAACGATCAAGGGATTACAATTTCTCTTGAAAAGATGAATAAAGTTTTAAGTGTAAATGTAGAAGATTTTGATTGTAAAGTTCAGGCATGTGTAACTAGAGAACAATTGAATGATTATTTAAGGGAAGATGGAGTATTTTTTCCAATCGATCCGGGTGCAAATGCAGCAATAGGTGGAATGGCCTCTACTTCAGCGTCAGGAACAATGGCAGTTAAATATGGAACTATGAAAACTGTTATAACCGGATTAACAGTTGTTTTACCAAATGGAGATATAATAAAAACTGGGAGTAGAACGAAAAAAACTTCAGCTGGATATAATTTAACCAATTTATTTATTGGTTCAGAAGGTACTCTTGGAGTTATAACAGAAATCCAGCTAAGATTGTCACCAATCCCAGAAAGTATTATGAGTGCTGTATGTCACTTTAAAACTCTAGAGGATGCAGTTAAAACTGCACAAGAGGTAATTCAGTATGGTATTCCAATTGCAAGAATTGAAATGCTTAATAAAGATCAAATGGAAATTAGTATAGAATACTCTAAATTAAAAGACGTAGAAGCTACACCGACTTTATTTTTTGAATTCCATGGATCAGAAACTTCTAATAAAGAGTCAATCGATATTGTCGAAGAAATATCAAAAAATAACAATGGCAGCTCCTTTAAATGGGCAAAAGATTTAACGGAAAGAAATAAGCTATGGAAAGCAAGACATGATGTCTATTATTCTGTCAAAGCGCAAATAAATAATGGCAGAGTGTATTCAACTGATGTTTGTTTACCAATTTCTAAAATAACGGAATGTGTTAACTTTGCAGATGCTGAGGCTAAAAAATTTGGTTTAAGAGCCCCAATGGTTGGTCACCTTGGTGATGGTAATTTCCATGTTTTACTACCTTATGATCCAGAAAAAAAAGAGACCTATCAAAAAATACGAAAATTTAGTGATATTCTTATAGAAAAAACATTGGAATTAGAAGGCACAATTACTGGAGAACATGGAGTTGGGCTTCATAAAAAAGATTACCTTCTTAAAGAACATGGTGATAATTTACCTGTTATGAAATCTATCAAAAGAACCATTGATCCAAACAATATAATGAATCCTGGTAAAATTTTTGACTTAAACTAATAAGTTGAATGAAAAAAATTTTAATTACCAGAAAACTTCTAAGATCAAATGAGGAAAAAGCCTCAAAGTTGTGGGAGGCTAAACTTAATTTAAATGATGAACTTTATTCTCAATCTAAATTAGTGGAATTAAGCCAAGGTTGTGATGGTATATTAACATCGCTAACTGATAAAATGGATGAGGCAACTATCAATAAATTACCAGAGAGCATAAAAATTTTATCAAATTTTGCAGTAGGATTTGGTAATATTGATTTAGTAGCTGCTAAAAAAAGAAATATAGCAGTGACAAACACACCAGATGTCTTAACAGATGCAACAGCCGAAATAGGAATATTGTTAATTCTAGGAGCTTGCAGAAGAGCAAGTGAAGGTATTCAAGCCGCAAAAGAGTCTAATTGGAAATGGTCAGCAGACTATTTAATTGGCAAACAATTAACTGGCTCAAGGTTAGGTATTTTAGGGATGGGACGTATTGGTCAAAAAATTGCTAAGATAGCAAAGTCGCTTGGAATGATAATACATTATCACAATAGATCTAAATTGAGCTCTGATAAAGAACAAGGGGCTACTTATCATGATAATCTAAAAAGTTTAATGGAAGTGTCAGATGTATTATCTGTATGTTGCCCAGCCTCAAAAGAAACAATTAATCTTATAAATAAAGAAACTTTAGAGTATTTACCAAAGGGTGCAGTAGTAACTAATGTAGCTAGAGGAGATATAGTAGACGATGAAGCTTTACTGGATGCATTAGATAGAAGAAAAGTTTATGCAGCTGGTTTAGATGTTTATAAAAACGAACCTAATTTAAACCCAGGATATCTTAAACATAAAAGTGTTTTCATACTACCTCATCTTGGAAGTGCCACTAAAGAAACTAGAACAGCCATGGCTAATCTTGCTATCGATAACATTGAGGAATTTTTCAAAACGGGTAACTGCAAAAATAAGGTAAATTGATAAACTTATACTACCAATAGTTGTAAATAATTAAGTTTAGAACAATTTTAACTTAAGACTCCAAGTTCATTTTGTGCTTTAATATTATTAAGTTAATTAACTAATAGAGGAGAAATAAATGATTAAAGAAAAAAAATCATTGAAGGGAAAAATTCCTTCAAGACGTAAGTTCTTTAAGGCAGCGGCAGCAACTGGTGCAGCAGCAACAGCAGCAGTAGCAATGCCAAACATTGCATTCGGAGCTCCACAAACTCTAAAAATGCAAGCTGCATGGCCAAGTGGTGCTAACATCTTTTTTGAAATGGCAGGAGACTATTGCAAAATGGTTAGCGACATGTCTGGCGGTTCTTTAAAAATCGATCTTCAACCAGTTGGAGCAGTTGTGAAGACTAGTGAGATCGGTCAAGCGGTAAGTTCAGGTGCTGTAGATATGGGACACTGGGTAACTGCTTATTGGTATGGTAAAAATCCAGCAGCATCATTATTTGGTACTGGACCATCATACGGTATGTCATCTCAAGAAGTAATGGGATGGATGGAGTACGGTGGCGGAAGAAAACTGTATGAAGAAACACTTGCAAAAGTTGGTTTCGATTACACAGGTGTATTCCACATGCCTATGCCAGCACAACCTTTTGGTTGGTTTAAAAAGAACGTAACAAAAGTATCTGACGTTAAAGGTATGAAGTACAGAACAGTTGGTCTTGCTACTAACGTTCTTACTGCAATGGGAATGGTCGTAAGACAGTTACCAGGTGGTGAAATTCAACCAGCTATGAAAACTGGTTTGATTGAAGCAGCTGAGTTTAACAACCCAACTTCAGACTCTCAGTTTGGTATGCAAGATGTTTCTAAGCATTATCACTTAGGAAGCTTCCACCAATCTCAAGAGATGTTTGAGATACCAATTAACAATAAAACATTTAATGGTCTGTCACCAGCTAACCAAGCAATATTGAAAAATGCTGCTTACGCTGCAAACACAGATAACTACTTTAAAGCATTAGTTAGATATTCAGCTGATTTATCTAAATTAATGAATCAACATAAAGTAAATGTTTACCAAACTTCAGATGAAATTTTAGCTCAACAATTAAAAGGTTGGGATAAAGTTATCGGTGATTTCAATAAGAAAGATCCTTTCTTTAAGAAAATCGTCGATTCTCAAAAAGCATACGCTAAGAGAGTAATGAAATACTTGCTGATGAATCAGCCTAATTACAAGCTAGCTTATGAAAATGAGTTTGGACCAATTGCTAAAGTAAAAATATAATCAAGATATAATCTTAATTAAGGGGGCCAATGGCCCCCTTTTTTTTGTTTGATTAATAGATAGAATTTAACGTAAAGTGATATTATGAAATCTTTCATAAAATTTGCTGACACATTAAGCGCATCAATGGGTAAAGCCTTCTCATGGTGCATAGTTATACTTATGGGTGGAACATGCTATGAAGTAATAATGGCCTACGCTTTTAACAGCCCTACACTTTGGAATTTTGACTTTAGTTTACAAATGTATGGAGCAATTTTTATGATGGCAGGTGCTTATTGTTTGTCAACAGAGGCACATGTTAGAGGAGATGTTATTTACAGACTATTTCCTACAAGAGTTCAGGGCTGGATTGATTTAATTTTATATTTTATTTTTTTCTTCCCTGGAATTTTAGCTCTAGTATTTTATGGATATGAATATGCAGCGTTAGCATGGAAAATTAAAGAAACTAGTTGGAACAGTCCGGCACAAATACAAATTTATATGGCAAAATCTATAATACCTCTGTCAGGAATTTTATTAACAATCCAAGGAATTAGTGAAGTTTGTAGAGCGATCATTTGTATTAAAACAGGTCATTGGCCAGAGAGAATGTCAGCAGGTGCTGAAGAAACCGAAAAAATATTAATGAGAACATCTCAGAAAGACGAAAAAGCTGATGTTATTTGAATTAACAAATCCAGAAATTGCAATATTAATGATGAGCTTATTTTTATTTGCAGTTCTGTTAGGTTTTCCAATTGCATTCACTCTACTAGCTATGGGTGTAGGGTTTGGATATTACGCTTATTTTGATCCAACTAGGATGGATCATCTGCTTGATAATCGGATATTTTCTTTATTAGTCCAAAATACTTACACCATAATGGATAATACAGTTTTAACTGCAGTGCCTTTATTTTTATTTATGGGTTACTTAGTTGAAAGAGCTGGGATAGTAGCAAAATTGTTTTTTGCTATAAGACTTGCTTCCCATAGATTGCCAGCCTCAATGGCTGTCGCAGCACTTGTAACATGTGCATTATTTTCTACAGCAACTGGAATTATTGGAGCAGTTGTAACTTTAATGGGTCTTTTAGCTTGGCCAGCAATGATAAGAGCTGGATATGATAAAAAATTTGCTTCCGGAGTTATATGTTCAGGAGGATGTCTGGGAATTTTAATACCTCCAAGCATTATGTTAATTGTATATGCAGTAATAGCTCAATTATCCCCACTAAGACTTTTTGCTGCCGCTATATTTCCTGGCTTAATGTTAGCAGGTCTTTATATTTTATATGTAATTATAAGAGCATATTTCAATCCGTCTTTAGCACCTAAGCCTGCAGCAGAGGAAATTCCGCCAAGGTCAGTAATTTTAAAAGAGGTTTTAGTTTCTTTTGTTCCATTGTTCTCATTAATAATTTTGGTTTTAGGTACAATTTTAGGAGGACTAGCTACTCCAGCAGAGGCGGCTGCAGTAGGAGCATTTGGAGCTTTAATTTTATCTTTTTTTTATAAGTCATTAAAATGGAAGAATTTTAAAGAATCTGTTTTTCTAACAGCCAAAACAAGCGCAATGATTATGTGGTTATTCGTTGGATCTTGGACATTTGCATCAGTTTTCTCATATTTAGGCGGCCATGAAGTTTTTGAAGAATTTTTTAAATCAATGGATATTCAACCTTGGCAATTTTTAGTTATCACACAAATTATAATATTTTTACTTGGTTGGCCACTAGAGTGGACTGAAATTTTAATTATATTTGTCCCAATATTTTTACCGCTAGTAGAATTTTTTGGAGTAAACCCGTATTTTTTTGCAATGTTAATAGCTTTAAATTTACAAACATCTTTTCTAACTCCACCGATGGCAATGTCGGCTTATTATTTAAAGGGTGTGCAAAGTAGAAACGTTGAATTAATGCAAATTTTTAGAGGTATAATGCCTTTTCTTGGAATAGTAATATTTGCAATGGTTTTAATGTACATGTTTCCTGGTATCGCTTTATGGTTACCAGATGTTTTATTCGCAGAATAAATTTTAATGTCCAATATATTTCAATTAACTGTCTCTGAAATAGCAGAAAAAATAAAAAAATCTGATCTAAACTCTGTTGATTTGTGTAAATCATACATTGAGCAAATAGAAAAATTTGAAAAAGATGTAAAAGCTTGGGCCTATTTTGATAAAAAACTACTTCTAGAAAAAGCAGAAGAGGCAGACAATCATAGAAGGTCGGGCAAACCCGTAGGCCCTCTCCACGGAATTCCGGTAGCACTAAAAGATATAATCGGAACTTATGACATGCCTACAGAGTGTGGAACTATTTTAAGAAAAGGCAAAACAGAATCACAAAATGCAGAGATAGTAGATTTACTAAAATCAGCAGGAGCATTAATCATGGGAAAAACTAATACTTCTGAATTAGCTTACCTTGCTCCACCTAAAACAACAAATCCTCACGATTATTCAAGAACTCCAGGTGGATCTTCTAGTGGGTCGGCAGCTGTTATAGCTTCTCATATGGCGCCTTTATCAATTGGTTCTCAAACAGGAGGTTCAGTGATTAGACCAGCGTCTTATTGTGGTGTCGTTGGTTACAAACCGAGTTATGGATTAATTTCACGTAATGGTGTTTTAAGAACTTCATATAATCTTGACCATATAGGAGTTTTTGGAAGAACCGTAGAGGATGTTGCTTTACTTGCAAAAGTGTTAATCAAAAAAGATTCTTACGATAAAGCGACCATACATTATTCCTCAGAATTTATGTTAGACGAGTGTAAAAAAGGACCTATGTTTGATCCAAAGTTTATTTTTTATAAGACAGATAGTTGGAAGAAAGTTGATAAAAAATCTAGAGAGGCATTTGAATATTTTATAAAATCTTTTAAAAAAAATATTGAAGTATTTGATACTCCTTCATACTTTAAGGATATAGACAAATACCACAGATTAATACATGAAACTGATTTAGCTAATAACTTTCAAGTTTATTACAAAAAGTCAAAATCAAAACTTTCAAAGGAAATGCAATCAGCTATTTCAAAAGGTATGAAGCATTCTGCTAAAGAATATTTAGATGCCGTTGACTTTATGGAGAGGAGTTATGAGTCTTATAAAGAGGTATTCGAAGATTATCATGGAGTGTTAAGTCCATGTAGTACTGGTGTAGCTGATAAAGGTTTAAAAAGTACAGGAAGTGCTGATTTTAATAGAGTATGGTCGTATATGCATACACCAGCAATTTCTCTACCTTTACTTCAAGGAGAAAATAATTTACCATTAGGTGTACAATTAGTTGGCGACAGGCATGACGATAACAGATTTTTAGGTGTAGCTAACTGGCTGGAAAAGGAGAGCAAAAAATTTAATGAATAAAATCACAGTTATTATTGGTCTAAGTTTTGCAATATTTTTTTTAGTTGGACTCGCAACAACACTAACAAGATCTATGATGATTGGTTTTTTGGATGTTTTGCCAGTATATATCTTAATGGGTATAGCGATAGTAATGATGATATACGAATCTTTTTTCGATAAATCATAACACGTTTCGTGATTAAAAAAGAGCTTCTAGCTTATTCTTTATTAGTAATTCAACCAATATTTATGGCAAGCAATCTTGTAGTTGCAAGAGGTGGAGTTGAATACATACCGCCAATATCTCTTGCTTTTTGGCGGTGGTTAACAGTTTTTTTAATTCTTCTAATTTTTAATTACACAATTTTTTCTAAAAAAAAAATTATACTTAAAGAATATAAGAAATTGTTTTTTTTGGGTTTTATGGGATGCGGAGTTTGTGGAGCTTTTCCATTTATTGCAGGTCAAACTACGACAATAATAAATATGGGTATAATTTATACTTCTTCTCCAATTTTTATAATTTTAATAAGCTATTTTTTTTTTAAAGAAAAAATGAATTTACTTAAAATAATAGGACTAATATCATGTTTATTGGGAGTTATAATTATTATTATCAAAGGAGATTATTTAGCATTAATTGAACTAATGTTTACCAAAGGTGATCTCTGGATGTTAGGAGCATCCATTGGTTGGGCTTTATACTCTATATTTCTATTTTATTGGAAGTCATCGCTTAAAGTATTTGAACGTTTTACACTAATATCTTTATTTGGTGCTTTAAGTTTATTACCTTTTTATCTGACTGAAGAAATTTTTGTAAAAAGTACTACGTTTGATACAAACTTTATAATTTGGGTAATATTTGCTGCAGTCTCACCAGGGATAATTGCATTTTCCTTGTATACCTATGCTCAAAGATATTTAGGAGCAACTACAACTGGTTTCACTTTATATCTTTTTACTGTGTATGGTGCTTTTTATGGAATTTTGTTTTTTGGTGAAAATTTAAAAACTTTCCATGTATATGGAACAATATTAGTATTTTTAGGTGTTTATTTAGTAAAATATAAAAAAAAAAATGTATAAGAAAATTTCAATGATAATTTTAAATTCAGCTATAGCTTTAACAGTCATTTATCTAGTGGTTGTAATTGTTATTTTTCTTTCACAGAGAAAATTAATGTATCACCCTAATGAAAATAACTATCTTGAGGAAAATCAATTAAATCATAAAATTGAAAAAGTTTATATTAATTCAGATTTTAAACTTTTAGGCTGGCATCATGTAAAAAATAAAAAATTTAAAACATTGCTCTTTTTTCATGGTAATGCAGGAAATCTTCAAAATAGAATTTATAAATTAAACGATATTTCAAAACTTGATTTAAACTATTTGATTATAGCTTACAGAGGATTTAGTGGTAATAAAGGTCAGCCAAATGAAATCGGTCTTTACAAAGATTCTGAGGTAGCAAAAAAATGGTTAAATAATATTGGTGTATCTGACAAAGACATAATTTTATACGGCGAGTCGTTAGGAACAGCAGTGGCTGTTGATTTAGCATCAAAACATAATTTTGCAGGAATAATTTTAGAGTCGCCTTTTACATCAATGGTTAAATTATCAAAAATATATTATCCATATTTACCAGTAAAAATACTTTTGAAAGATAAATACGAATCGATAAAAAAAATTGATAAAATAAATTTTCCTAAAATGGTAATGCATGGTGACAAAGATAAAATTGTCCCTTTCAGCATGGGAAAAGAAATGTTCGAAAAGTTTTCTGAACCCAAGTTAAGTTATTTTAGAAAAGGTGATGACCATATGATGGAATTTGATGAAGAGTTATTAGAAAAAATTAAAAATTTTTTAAAAATTATATAGTGATCAATTAAAATTAATGAAATTTTTAGAAAAACTTTCACTATCAAAGATTTGAAGATCATCCTCTTTTTCACCAAACCCCAAAGCGATAATCGGTAACTGAAATTTTTTAGAAACTGCAATTAAAATACCACCTTTTGCTGTACCATCAAGTTTGGTCATAATTAACCCTGTGATTGGTATAATCTTATTGAATTCTTCCACTTGATTTATAGCGTTTTGACCAGACGTAGCGTCTAAGACTAAAATTACATCTTGTGGCGCTTTCTCATCTATTTTTTTTATTACATTTCCAATCTTTTTAAATTCATCCATTAAATTTTTTTTATTTTGCAATCTACCCGCTGTATCTATTAAAGTAATATCTATATTATTGTTCTTTGCAAACTCCATAGCCTTATAGGCAACGGATGCGGGATCACTTCCTGGTTCGGACTTAATTATTTCGCAACTTAATTTTTTTGACCATCTCTCCAGCTGATCAATTGCTGCTGCTCTAAATGTGTCACAAGCTGCAAAAATTACTTCATTATGATTTGATTTATAAAGTTTTGACATTTTTGCAATTGTTGTGGTTTTGCCTACACCATTTACTCCAGAGATAAGAACTGCTTTTCTCGCTTCAGTTTTACTAAAAAAATTTTTGTTTTCTAAAGGTTTCAATAAAGAGTTTATGTAATTATTTATAATATTTTGAATCTCTTCAAGTTCGTTCTTACTTGGATCAATTTTACGGTTAGAAATTTCCTCTCTAATTTCTGAAGATGCTTTTACCCCTACATCTGATTGAATCAAAAATTCTTCAATTTTTTCTAATTCTTTATCACCAATTTCTTTGTTAATTATGATTTCTTTAATACCTTTAGAAAAATTTGAAGTAGTTTTTTTTAAACCGTCTTTAAATTTTTTAAAAATATTTATCATAGATTTAAATGAATTTTTTCTATATTAGATACATTTCCTTCCATAAGGATATTTCCATTAACGTCCTTATTTATTTTGATCTTTCCTAATTTAAATTCAATTTCAGTAGGATAAATTGAAACTTTATTTATTTCACCCGCAATTGCTGTAGCACACGCTGCAGTACCACAAGCTTTAGTCAAGCCTGCTCCTCTTTCCCAATGTAAAACCTTAAAATGTTTATCATTAATTTTTTTTGCAAATGTCACGTTTACTTTTTCTGGAAACAAAGAATTACTTTCAATTTTAGGCCCTATATCTTTTATTTGAATTTTATCTAAATCTTCAGTAAAAAAAATTATATGCGGATTTCCAACATTCACTGCTGTCCCTGAAAGATTAAGATTATCTATTTTAATTTCAACATTCTTTGTATCTACTTCTTTTGCTAAAGGTATTTCATTCCAATTTGTTTTAGGAATTCCAATATTAGTTTGGATATTATTCTCATTTAAGATTTTAGATTTTAGAATACCGCTCTCTGTTTCAAATGTGATTTCACTTTTAGCATTTTCTTTTGACAAAAGGCTTGCTACACATCTCGTACCGTTACCACAAGCTGCTGAGTCGGATCCATCAGAATTTTTAAAAATTAAATAAGCATCAACTTTTTCACTTTTTTTAACTAAAATTAGTTGATCGCAACCAATCTTTTTTCTGTCACAAATACTTTTTATTTGAGACTTATTTAATTCAAAGTCACTATCTCTTTGATCGATAATAACAAAGTCATTTCCTAAACCATCCATTTTATATGCTTTAAAATCCATATATTTATACTTAACTTATTTATTGACTTTTTGAACCTCTATTATAGTTTCTCACCACTTCCGCAAAAAAACAGCATTTTGCGGTGTCTTTGGAAACAAAGAGATCGACACCAGTCAGCGAGGGTTCGCCCACTGGTGCGATGACTGCTGGATTAAAATATGTTTGAAAATTTAACAAATAAATTCGAGGGCATACTCGAAAGATTTAAAAAATCACCATCACTTGATGAAGGTCAGGTTGATGATGGTTTAAGATTAATAAGACAAGCTCTATTAGAAGCAGATGTTTCTTTAGACGTCACAAAAGAATTTATCAATAATGTTAAACCGAAAGTTTTAGGGAAAGAAATTCTAAGATCAACAGCTCCTGGGCAGATGGTTGTAAAAATTGTTTATGACGAGCTTGTAAATTTCTTAGGTGATAAAAATCAAGAAATTAATTTAAAATCTAATCCACCAATTTCAATTATGATGGTAGGCCTCCAAGGATCTGGTAAGACAACTAGTACCGCAAAATTATCTAAATTTTTAGAAAAAAATAACAAAAAAAAGATCATGATGGCAAGTTTAGATATCTATCGTCCTGCTGCTCAAGACCAATTAAAAGTTCTTGGCGAGCAAAATAATATTCAAACACTACCAATAATAGAAGGTCAAACACCCACGGATATTTGCAGAAGAGCCTTAACGGCTGCAAACCTTAATGGCTCAGATGTTATTATTTTTGATACCGCTGGAAGAACACAAATCGATTTACAGATGATGAGTGAAATAAAACAAATAGAGGAAGTCATAAAACCAACTGAAACAATACTGGTTGCTGATTCACTTACTGGCCAAGTAGCTGCTAATGTTGCAAAGGAATTTGGAAATACAGTAAAACTTACAGGAATAATTTTAACACGTGCTGATGGAGATGGAAGAGGTGGTGCAGCACTTAGTATGAAACATGTTGCTAATGTGCCAATCAAATTTTTAGGAATAGGAGAAAAAATTGAAAATCTAGAAATTTTTCACCCTGACAGGATTGCAAATAGAATTTTAGGCATGGGAGATATCGTTTCTCTAGTTGAGAAAGCAGCACAAGACATCGACGAAGAAAAATTAAAAGAAGCTGAAGAAACTTTAAAAAAAGGACAATTTTCACTAGATGATTATTTAACACAATTAAGACAAATGAAAAAAATGGGTGGTATAGAGGGAGTAATGTCTTTTTTACCAGGTGTCTCAAAATTAAAATCACAAATGGATCAAGCAGGCGTTGATGAAAAAATTATAACCCAAAATGAGGCAGTAATATTGTCAATGACAAAACAAGAAAGAGATAATCCTAAAATAATAAATGGATCTAGAAAAAAAAGAATTGCTAATGGCTCTGGTACAGATATTGCCACTATCAATAAATTGTTAAAACAATTTAAAATGATGTCTGACATGATGAAAAAAATGTCAAAAGGAAACACAAAAGGGTTAATGGATAAAGGATTGCCACCAGAACTCTTCAATCAATTAAAATAATAAAGGAGAAAAAATGTTAAAACTTAGATTATCAATGGGCGGTACAAAAAAAAGACCAGTATATAAGATAGTTGTAGCAGACAGCAGATTTCCAAGAGATGGAAGATTTATAGAAAAACTAGGATATTTCAATCCACTGTTACCAAAAGATAAAA
This sequence comes from uncultured Pelagibacteraceae bacterium, assembly GCA_902614905.1. Lineage (GTDB taxonomy): Bacteria > Pseudomonadota > Alphaproteobacteria > Pelagibacterales > Pelagibacteraceae > Pelagibacter. Next base: position 69,085 of record CACMMN010000005.1, read on the forward strand.
AAGATAGAGTAGGTCTTGAATCTGAAAGAATTAAATATTGGTTAAGTCAAGGAGCAAAACCAACTACTAGAGTTGCAAGAATTTTAGGGGAGAATAAATTAATTGAAATGCCTGCAGCTGGTAATAATCCCAACAAGGCTATTCCAAAAAAAGATAGAAAAAAACAAGATGCTGGTGCTGAAAAAAAAGAGGATAAAAAAACTGATGCTCCAAAAGAAGCTCCAAAGGCAGAAGAGAAAAAAGCTGATGCTCCAAAAGAAGCTCCAAAGGCAGAAGAGAAAAAAGCTGATGCTCCAAAAGAAGCTCCAAAGGCAGAAGAGAAAAAAGCTGATGCTCCAAAAGAATCTCCAAAGGCAGAGGAAAATAAAAAATAATGTTTCAAGTAAAAATATTCACTTTATATCCAGACTTTTTTCCAGGAATTCTAAGCAAAGGTATATATGGAAGAGCAATTGAGAAAAGTTTGTGGAACTTGGATGTAATCAATATTAGAGACTACGCAAAGGATAAGCATAAAACAGTAGATGATACTCCTTACGGAGGTGGTGAAGGAATGGTTTTAAAACCTGATGTAGTTGCAAAAGCACTAGATCAAAATTTAAAAAAAAATGAAAAAATTATTTATTTAACACCTAAAGGAAAGACTTTTGATCAAAATAAAGCAAAAAAATTTTTGAACGAAAAAAAAATAAATATTCTTTGTGGTCATTTTGAAGGAATTGACCAAAGAGTCATAGAGTCCAGAGGTATTGAAGAGATCAGTATTGGGGACTACATTTTGTCAGGTGGCGAGACAGCTGCATACGTAATTTTGGATAGCATATTAAGACTTGTGCCGGGTGTTCTAGGAAATGAAAATTCGTATAAAGACGAAAGTTTTGAAAATGGTTTATTGGAGTATCCTCAGTATACAAAACCACAAATATGGGAAAAAACACCAGTTCCTGAGGTGCTTTTATCAGGAGATCATAGCAAAATTAAAGACTGGCGTTTATCTCAATCAGAGGCTATAACACGCCACCGAAGACCAGACTTGTGGCAAAAATATAAAAAGAATTAAATTGATAAACATACAAATGAAAAATATTGAAGAAATAAATAGAGAGAACGTAAAGAAAATCTCAGCAGAAAAAAAATTACCAGATTTCTTTCCTGGAGATATTATTAAAGTTGGTGTTAGAATTACAGAAGGAAAGAGAGAAAGAATTCAATATTTTGAGGGCGTTTGTATAGCAAAAAAAAATAGAGACATTAACTCTTCATTTACAGTAAGAAAAATATCATTTGGCGAAGGAGTTGAAAGAACATTTGCACTCTTTAGTCCAATTGTTGATACTATTAAAGTCATAAGATCTGGAAAAGTAAGAAGAGCTAAACTATACTACTTAAGAGACAGAACAGGGAAATCAGCAAAAATTGCTGAAAAAATTAAAAAGAAAATCGGTATTGATATAGAGACAAAACCTGAGGGAGTAACAGAGGAAAATGTTGTTAAACAGACAACAAAAGATGATAAAGTAGAAACTCCTGAGGATGATAAATCTCCGTCTTTAAAAAAAGATGAGAGTCTTAAAGAAGATAGCACTAAAAAGGCTAAATAAAATTAAACTTTTTTAAATGTCAAAAACTTTATACGATAAAATCTGGGAAGAACATTTAGTACATCAGCAAGAAGATGGCACATCTTTGTTATTTGTCGATAGACATTTAATACATGAGGTTACTAGTCCCCAAGCTTTTGAAGGTTTAAGAAATTCTAACAGGAAAGTCAGAAATCCCGAATTAACACTTGCTGTTGCAGATCATAATGTTCCAACTACAGATAGATCTAAAGGTATCGCAGATGAGGAGTCTAAAATCCAAGTTGATACACTAGGTAGGAATTGTAAGGAGTTTGGAATTAAACTTTTTGGAATGTCTGACAAAAGACAGGGTATAGTACATATTATTGGGCCAGAGCAAGGATTTACACAGCCTGGGAACATAATTGTTTGTGGAGATAGTCATACAGCAACCCATGGAGCTTTTGGCGCATTAGCTTTTGGAATAGGTACTTCAGAAGTTGAGCATGTATTGGCAACCCAAACGTTAGTTCAAAAAAAATCAAAAAATTTAAGAATAAGCGTTAATGGTAAATTACCAATCGGAGTAACATCTAAAGATGTAATTTTACAAATAATAGGAAAAATTGGAACTGCTGGCGGTACAGGTTATGTCATTGAATATGCTGGAGATGTTATCTCATCATTGACAGTGGAAAATAGAATGACAATTTGCAACATGACAATCGAAGGCGGTGCAAGAGCAGGATTGATAGCTCCTGACGAAAAGATATTTAAATATTTAAAAGGTAAACCGATGGCACCAAAAAATGAAATCTGGGATAAAGCTGTTGAATATTGGAGTAAACTTAATTCAGATAATAACGCTAATTTTGATAAAGAAGTTACACTTAAAGGAGAAGACATACAGCCAATGGTTACTTGGGGTACATCACCACAAGATGTTATTACAATAGATGGAAAAGTCCCTAATCCGTCTGATGAAAAAGATAATGACAGAAGAAACTCGATTGAAAGATCTTTAAAATATATGGGTCTTAAACCAAATACATTAATTAAAGATATAAAAATTGACAAAGTTTTCATAGGTAGCTGTACAAATGGTAGAATTGAAGATTTAAGAGATGCTGCAAAAATTCTAAAGGATAAGAAAATTGCATCTCATGTAAAAGCCATGGTCGTTCCAGGATCAGGGTTAGTAAAAGAACAAGCTGAACAAGAGGGTTTAGATAAAATATTTTTAAATTCTGGATTTGAGTGGAGAGAACCAGGATGTTCCATGTGTTTAGCAATGAATGCTGATAAACTTAAACCAGAGGAAAGATGCGCATCAACATCTAACAGAAATTTTGAGGGTAGACAGGGTAGAGGTGGTAGAACACATTTAGTTAGCCCAGCTATGGCAGCAGCTGCAGCAATTTCTGGAAATTTTGATGATGTAAGAAAGTATAAAAATTAATGAAAAAGTTTAATAAATTAAAAAGCATTCCTGCATACATACCAATAGTTAATATCGATACGGATATGATAATCCCTAAACAATTTTTAAAAACTATTAAAAGGACAGGTTTAGGAAAAAATCTTTTTTTTGAGATGAGATATGATGATGAAGGTAAAGAAATTTCTGACTTTGTTCTAAATAATGAACCTTACAATCAATCAAAAATATTAATCACTGGTAAAAATTTTGGATGTGGCTCATCGAGAGAACATGCACCTTGGGCACTTTTAGACTTTGGTATTACTTGTGTAATAAGTTCTAGTTATGCAGATATATTTTACAATAATTGTTTCAAAAATGGCATCTTACCAATAACTATCAAAGAGGAAGTAATAAAAGAATTATCTGAATATTCTACAAGGAAAGAAGAAATATCCATAAACTTGGAGGATCAGTCTATAAAATTTGGGAATAATGAAATTAAGTTTGAAATTGATGAATTTAAAAAAAAATGCCTTCTAGAAGGTTTAGATGATATCTCTCTTTCGTTAGCCCAGTCTTCAAAGATTTCAGCTTATGAAAGCAAAATAAAGTCATCGAAGCCTTGGATTTTTAATGATTAAAGTAAAAAAAAGAAAAATTTTACTTTTACCTGGGGATGGTATTGGTCCAGAAGTAATCAATGAGGTAAAAAAAATAATTGAATGGTTTAATAAAAATAGATCGCTTGATTTCGAAGTAGATCAAGATTTAGTAGGTGGGGCTGCGTATGATAAATTTAAAACTCCCATTACCGACGAAGTATTTTTTAAAGCCTTAGAATGTGAAGCAGTAATTTTAGGCGCTGTAGGAGGCCCTAAATGGGATAACTTAGATTTTTCTAAAAAACCAGAAAGAGCATTACTAAAATTAAGAAAAGAACTTAAACTTTTTGCAAATTTACGACCTGCTATTTGTTTTAAACAGTTAGTTGAGGCTTCTAGTTTAAAACCCGAAATAGTATCAGGACTTGATATAATGATTGTAAGGGAATTGACTGGAGGAATTTATTTTGGTGAACCAAGAGGTATAAAGCCCATCGATAATGGAGAAAGAAAAGGAATTAATACTCATACATATACATCCAAAGAAATTGAAAGAGTTGCAAGAGTTGCTTTTGAATTAGCCAAAAAAAGAAATAATAAAGTTACTTCTTGTGAGAAATCAAATGTTATGGAAGCTGGTCAACTGTGGAAAGAGGAGGTAACAACTCTTCACAAAAAAGACTATAAAGACGTAAATTTAGAACACATGCTTGCTGATAACTGTGCTATGCAGTTATTAAGAAATCCAAAACAATTCGATGTAATAGTAACTGATAATTTGTTTGGAGATATACTTTCTGATGAAGCAGCAATGCTTACAGGTTCATTAGGATTACTACCTTCAGCCTCACTTGGTGCAAAAGATAAAGATGGAAATTTAAGATCAATGTACGAACCTGTGCATGGTTCTGCTCCAGATATCGCAGGCAAAGGTATTGCTAATCCAATTGCAACAATTTTAAGTTTTTCAATGGCTTTAAAATATTCTTTAAACTTAGATAAAGAGTCCACTGAATTGGACAATGCAGTTCAGAAAGTTTTAGACGATGGATTAAGGACAAAAGACATTATTTCTAAAGGAAAAAAAGAAGTTTCCACCTCTATGATGGGGGATGCGATTATTGCGTGTTTGCAAAAATAATTAAATTATCTTAATTTAAGTATAGTAAAAAAAATGACAACTTATACAGCACCTGTTGAAGATATGATGTTTCTTTTTGAGAAATTAAGAGACAATAAAAATTATAATGACTTAGAAAAGTATAAAGAAGTCAGTCCAGATCTCGTTAAAAACATTTTAGAAGAAGCAGCAAAAATAAATGAAAATTTAATTTTACCACTTGCAAAAGCTGGAGACGATAATCCTGCAGTTCTAGAAAATGGCGTAGTAAGAACACCGCCTGGATATAAAGAAGTTTATCAAAAATATATCGAGGATGGATGGACTTCATTATCCTGCGATCCAAAATATGGTGGACAGGGAATGCCTAGAACTGTAAGTGCTTTTTTTGATGAGATGATATCATCTGCTAGTTTAGCGTTTAAACTTTATAGTGAATTAACTCTCGGTGCTTATAACTGTATTCATCACCACGCCTCAGATGAAATTAAAGATAAATATCTTCCCAAAATGGTTGAGGGTAAATGGAGTGGTACAATGTGTTTAACAGAGCCAGTCTGTGGAACAGATTTAGGTTTATTAAAAACAAAAGCAGTAGAACAACAAGATGGAACTTATAAAATTACAGGTCAAAAAATATTTATTACATCTGGAGACCATGATCTTACTGAAAATATAATCCATTTAGTAATTGCGAGAGCAACAGACTCACCTAAAGGAACTAAAGGAATAAGTTTATTTTTAGTTCCAAAATTTGTTGTAAAAAATGATGGAACAATTGGTGCAAGAAATGGAATTTCAACAGGATCTATAGAAACAAAAATGGGCATCAAAGGTTCAGCAACTTGTGTTTTAAATTTTGATGACGCAACTGGATTTATGATTGGTCCTAAAAATAAAGGATTAAGTCAAATGTTTACTATGATGAACCTAGAGAGAATTGTCGTTGGAATTCAAGGTTTAGGGATTTCAGAAATCGCTTACCAGAATTCATTAAGCTATGCTAAAGAGAGAAAACAAGGTAAAAGCAATAATAACAAATCTCAAAATGGAAATGCAGATTTAATTATTGAACATGCAGATATAAGAAAATCATTATTAAATATGAAATCAATAATTGAGGGAGAAAGAGCATTATGTTTTTGGTTGTCACAACAAACTGAAGTTAGCTTAAATCATAGTGATCAGAAAATTAAACAAGATGCTTCAGATATGGTTTCATTAATGACACCAGTTGTAAAATCTTTATTTTCAGATTTAGGTATGGAAATTACTAGTGATGCAATGCAAATATATGGAGGATATGGGTATACAAAAGATCAAGGTATAGAGCAATTATACAGAGATAATAGAATAACTCCTATTTACGAAGGGACCAATTCAGTGCAGGCTGCTGATTTAGTTTTTAGAAAATTATTAAATAAAAATGGAAACATAATTAACAAATTCTTAGATCTTATTAAATCTGAAACTAATTCAAATAACGAAAAAATTAAACCGTTTGTTAAAGAATTTAATAATTATCTAGAAATCCTTAAAAAATTCAGTGAATGGACAATTGATAGATCTGAGACTAACAGAGATGATGTAAGCGCAGCAGCAAATGATTATTTGAAAACACTTGGTTATATTTCTTTGGCCTTTGCTTGGATTAAAACACTTAAAGTAAGTTTTAAAGATTATGAAGAAAATAAGAAATTCTATGATGACAAAATAAATACTGCTAAATTTTATTTTGAAAAAGTATTACCTAGGGCTGAACAACACTATAAATCTGCCATTTCAGGAAGTTCAAACATTATGAATTTTAATTTTAACTGAAATGAGTCATTACGATAATAACTTAGACAAAAATAACGCAAATTTTGTTCCATTAACTCCATTAAGTTTCCTTGAAAGAGCAAAAGATATCTATCCAGATTATGAAGCTTTAATTTATGAAGATAGGTCTTACACCTGGGAACAAATTTATAAGAGATGCATCAAATTTGCGAGTGCACTAGAAAAAATTGGTATTAAGGAGGGGGATACGGTTTCAGTCATGGCTTTTAATACACCTGAAATTTTTGAGGCTCATTATTCTGTGCCAATGACTGGAGCAGTTCTAAATACTATAAACACAAGATTAGATGCTAAGACAGTTGCATATATTATTGATCATAGCGAAGCAAAAGTATTGATTGTTGATCGACAACTACATTCAGTTTTAAAAAAAGCATTGGAATTATCCAAAAATAAACCTTTAATAATTGATATTCATGATAAATTTGCTGATCAATCTTTATTAAAAAAAATTGGCGAAAAAGAATATGAAGAATTCCTGAATACTGGTGATGAAACATTCATCTGGAAGAGACCAAAAGATGAATGGCAAGCAATATCTTTAAGTTATACTTCAGGCACGACAGGAAATCCAAAAGGAGTTGTGTATCACCATAGAGGTTCTTATTTAATGTCTACAGGAAGTGCAATTGCATGGAACATGCCAAATAGATTAAATTTTTTAACAGTCGTACCAATGTTTCACTGCAATGGTTGGGGATATCCCTGGACAATCCCGATGCTAAACGGCAGAACAATTTGTTTAAGAGCCATTGATATAAAAAAAATTTTTGAGCTAATTATTAAGCATGAAATTACACATTTTGGTGGAGCACCAATAGTTTTAAATATGATAACTGGTGCATCAGAAAGTGATAGAAAAAAACTTACACATAAAGTTTATGTTCTTACAGCTGGAGCACCACCACCAAGTATTATATTTAAAAAAATGGAAGCACTTGGTTTTGAAGTAATGCATGTTTATGGACTAACAGAAACATACGGACATATTTTACAATGTGCATGGAATGAGAATTGGAGTTCTTTTGATGAAGACAAGAAAAATGAAATAAAAGCTAGACAAGGTGTTAGATATCCTAATACAGAGGATGTAATGGTAATGGACCCCGAGTCTATGAAACCTGTTCCTAAAGATGCAAAAACCATTGGTGAGATAATGATTAAAGGTAACGTAGTTATGAAAGGTTACTTTAAAGATAAAGATGCAACAGATAAAGCAATGTCACATGGTTGGTTTCACTCTGGGGATTTGGCTGTAGTTAATCCTGATGGATATATTAAAATTAAAGATAGATCTAAGGATATAATTATTTCAGGAGGAGAAAATATTTCATCTATAGAAATTGAAAATACCTTAGCAAAACATCCATCTGTTTCGATAGCTGCAGTAGTTGCAAAACCGGATGAAAAATGGGGAGAGGTTCCTTGTGCTTTTATTGAGAAAGTGCAAGATAAAGATGTATCAGAAAAAGAATTAATTGATTTTTGTAGAGAGACTTTAGCTGGTTTTAAAATACCAAAAAAAGTAGCATTTTGTGAATTACCAAAAACTTCAACAGGTAAAATTCAAAAATTTGAGCTAAGAAAAAAAGCCAAGGAACTTACTTGATTCTTAAAGTAGATAATAAGCAGGTCTTTGCCTCCGATGCAGGTAAAGATTTTGATAAAAATAAAGAAACAATTTTTTTGCTTCATGGTAGTGGGTTAACACATATTGTTTGGTCTTTAACCGAACAATATTTGTCAAACAAAAATTTTAACATTTTAGCGATTGATTTACCTGGCCATGGAAAATCAGATGGACCATGTCTAACGAGCATAGAAAAAATTGCAGACTGGTTAGAAAATGTAAGAAATGAAATAAATGTTGAAAAAGTGTCAATAATTGGTCATTCGCAAGGGTGCCTTGAGGCCATAGAATATGGTTCAAAATATAAAAATCATATTTCTAAATTAGTATTGTTGGCTGGATCTTATAAAATGCCAGTCAATCAAGATTTGATTGATTTAGCTGAGTCTGGCGATAAAAAAGCAGTTCATCTGATGATGAAATGGGGCTACGAGGGATCAAAAAAATTTATTGGCGGAAACCCGGTAGAAAAAATTATCAACTCATCAAGAGAAGTTAAGGAAATTTTATCTGTAGATCTTAAAGCTTGTAATAATTATAAAAACGGAAAAGATGCATCGACAAGTATTGAGTGTCCAACAATTCTTATTTTTGGAGCACTTGATAAAATGGTGCCAACTGAAAATGGAAAAAAATTTGCTAATTTAATAAAAAACTCAAAAACTGAGATTTTAAATGATTGTGGACATATGATTATGTTTGAAAAAGCTTTTGAAATGAGGGAAAAGGTAGCAGAATTTTTAAAAAAATGAAAAACTTCTCAATTATAAAATCAAGAAGATTAAGAAGCACACCTTACACTGATAGAATAGAAGCTCATGGGGTGAGTGGTTATACAGTTTACAATCACATGCTACTCCCGGTCTCTTTTAAGTCGGTAGAAGCTGATTATGAGCATCTTAAGAAATTTGTGCAAGTATGGGATGTGGCCGCAGAAAGACAGGTACAAATTACTGGGAAAGACTCTGCAAAATTAGTTCAACTAATGACGTGTAGAGATTTATCAAATTCAAAAGTTGGAAAATGCTATTATGCACCTTTAATTGACGATCAAGGAAATTTAGTAAATGATCCAATTATAAATAAACTTGCAGATGATAAATGGTGGCTTTCAATAGCCGACTCGGATGTTATATTTTTTGCAAAAGGTTTAGCTGCCGGATACAAATTTGAAGTGGAGATAACTGAACCAAACGTAAATATTTTAGCTGTCCAAGGACCTTTGTCTGATAATCTTTTGGCAAAAATATTTGGTGAAGAAATTAGACAATTAAAATTTTTTAATTTTAAATATTACGAATTCAAAGGAAAAAAATATTTTATTGCTAGATCTGGATGGTCTAAACAAAGCGGTTTTGAAATATATGTTGAAGATGATAAAGCTGGTCAAGACTTATATGACTATTTGTTTGAATATGGTAAAGAATTTAACGTTAAAGCAGGATGTCCAAATTTAATTGAAAGAATAGAATCTGCTTTATTATCTTATGGTAATGATTTTGATAATAGAGACAATCCATTTGAGGCAAATTTTGATAAATTTGTGAATTTAGAATCTGATGTAAATTTCTTGGGCAAAGAAAGATTGAAAAAAATTAAGCAAAATGGAATAAAAAGAAAATTAATGGGTGTTAAGATTGATCATAATAAAATTGATATGTACTGTGAAAAAACATTATATGATGATAATAATAATATCGTTGGCCACGTTAGGTCTGCCGCATATTCTCCAACATTTAAAAAAGTGATTGGAATTGCAATGATTAATAAACCCTATTGGGATGCAAAACATCAATTTAAAATTGATATCAATGAGAAAATATTTCTAGGAACAGTTTGCGATTTACCTTTCATTTAGTATAAGTTAATCAACATGAATATAGCGATTGTAGGAGCAACAGGAAATGTTGGAAGAAAAATTATAGAAGTTCTGGAAAGAAAAAACTTTTCAGTGACTAATCTATACCTTCTAGCATCTGCTAAAAGCTCAGGAGTAAAAATTAAATTTAAAGACAGGGAAATTGAAGTAAGCGACCTAGAAAATTTTGATTTCTCAAAAGCTGATATTACATTTTTTTCTGCAGGTGGAAAAATTTCAGAAAAATATGTTTCTGCAGCAGCAAAGCATACAGTAGTTATAGATAATTCAAGCTATTTTAGAATGGATCCAGATGTGCCTTTAATTGTTCCTCAAGTCAATTCTAAAGAAATAAAAAATATGAAAAAAAATATTTTAGCTAATCCAAACTGCTCAACTGCTCAATTGGTAATAGTTTTAAAAAATTTGAATGATAATTTTAAAATAAAAAGATTGGTAATATCAACTTACCAGTCCACATCAGGTGCTGGAAAAAAACCTATGGATGAGCTTTTGAATCAAACAAAGAAAGCTCTTGAATCTAAAGAAATTAAAAGTGAGAATTTTACTAAACAAATAGCATTTAATGCTATACCGCATATAGATAAATTTAGTACAGATGGATATACGAAAGAGGAAATCAAAATGATACAAGAGTCTAACAAAATTTTAGGTTCGAATATAGATATCACAGCAACGTGTGTTAGAATTCCTGTTTTAGTATCTCATGCGGAGTCTGTTAACGTTGAATTTGAGAATGAGGCACCAATTGATAAGGTTATAGAAATTTTAAATCAATCACCTGGTTGTAAAGTAATTGATGATAGGAATGATGGAGGATATATTACCCCAGTAGAAGCTGAAGGAAAAAATGAAACTTTTATTTCAAGAATTAGAAAAGATAATAGTAAAAAAAATGCCATTAACATGTGGATAGTTTCAGATAATTTATTAAGAGGAGCGGCTTTAAATGCAGTGGAAATTGCAGAGGCATACATTAAGAAGTAATTATGAAAGATAACAATCCTATATCTCCACACATACAAGTTTATAACTGGCATATTTCATCACTTGTTTCAATTTCTCACAGAATAACAGGAGTGATAAATTATTTATTATTAATACTTGTTTGTTTTTGGGTGATTAGTTTAATATTTGGCTCAGAAAGTTATCAATACTTTAAAAAATTTTCAGAATCGATGGTGGGTAAGTTTTTTATTATTGGATTTATTTGGTCCTATTCATTTCAGATTTTAAGTGAAATCAGACATTGGTTCTGGGACATGGGTTATGGTTTTGAATTGAGAACTACAAAAATAACAGGTGTCATTGTGATATTAGGCTCTTTTATATTAACAATAGCTTTATACCTTCTAAGTGGAGTTTTAATTTAATGCTTCAAGCTACAAAAAAATGGTTATTCCAAAAAATCACTTCAGTAATAATGGTTCCTTTTATGATTTGGTTTTTAATGAATATTGTTACAATATTTAATGGAAGTTATGACGAGGTAGTTAATTTCTTTACCTCACAGCCATCTAAAATATTATTTTCAATTTTCATAGTTAGCATGTTTTTTTATTCAGCTCTTAGTATTAGTGAGATTTTTGAGGACTATATAAAGCAGGAAAATGCAAAAAAATACGCAAATTTGGGTGTTTTTTTGTCATCTTTAATTATCCCTCTATTTACAATAATTACTATTATATATTTATAATTATGAAATCTTACAAAATTATTGATCACGAATATGATGTAGTTGTGTTAGGTGCTGGTGGTTCAGGCTTGAGAGCTGCTGTTGGGTTAAGTGAAGCTGGGCTTAAGACAGCTTGTATATCAAAAGTTTTTCCAACTAGAAGCCATACATCTGCTGCCCAAGGTGGAATTTCTGCAGCGTTAGGTAATATGGGTGAAGATGATTGGCGTTGGCATATGTATGATACAGTTAAAGGTGCAGATTGGTTGGGTGATCAGGATTGTATAGAGTACTTGTGTAAAGAAGCTCCTCGAGCAGTTTTGGAATTAGAAAAATATGGTGTTCCTTTTAGCAGAACAGATGATGGCAAAATTTACCAAAGACCTTTTGGTGGAATGACAAAAAACTATGGTAACGAACCAGTACAAAGAACTTGTGCAGCAGCAGATAGAACTGGCCATGCAATTTTACATACATTGTATGGACAAGCTTTGAAACATAATACAGAATTTTTTATTGAGTATTTTGCATTAGATCTTTTAATGAAAAATGGTGAGTGCAAAGGTTTGGTTGCTTGGAATTTAAATGATGGCACAATTCATAGGTTTAGGTCTCACATAACAATTATTGCAACAGGTGGTTATGGAAAAATATACTATTCAGCTACTTCAGCACATACTTGTACTGGTGATGGGAATGCAATGGTATTAAGAGCAGGTTTACCTTTACAAGATATGGAATTTGTTCAATTTCATCCAACAGGTATCTATGGTCATGGCACTTTAATATCTGAGGGTGTAAGAGGTGAAGGCGGATATCTTGTAAACTCTAAAGGTGAAAGATTTATGGAGAGATATGCTCCTAAAGCTAAGGACTTAGCATCAAGAGATGTGGTGAGTAGATCTATTGCAGTTGAAATAAATGAGGGCAGAGGAGTTGGCAAAGATAAAGATCACGTTCACTTACATTTAGATCACTTAGATAAAAATGTTATCGAAGAGAGATTACCAGGCATATCAGAGTCTTCGAAGTTATTCGCTAACGTTGATGTTACTAAAGAACCAATACCAGTAGTACCAACTGTTCATTATAACATGGGGGGTATACCTACAAATTATAAAGCTGAAGTGCTAACACTAAATGGTTCTGAAAAAACAGTTCCGGGATTAATGGCTATTGGTGAGGCTGCATGTGTATCTGTTCATGGAGCAAATAGATTAGGATCTAATTCATTAATTGATTTAGTTGTTTTTGGAAGAGCTGCAGCAAAAAGAGCATCCGAATTAGTAAAACCTGGACAACCACATGAAGATATTCCAGATTCTGAAACTGATAAATGTTTATCAAGATTTGATAAACTTAGAAATTCTAGCGGTTCAAACAGTACTGCAGATTTAAGATTATCTATGCAAAAAACAATGCAGTCAAAGTGTGCCGTTTTTAGAACAGAAAAAACTTTAAAAGAAGGCATTGAGCAAATAAGAAAACCATTTGAAGGTATGGAAAATTTATCAGTGAAAGATAAATCTTTAATTTTTAATACTGATTTAGTTGAAACCTTAGAGTTTGATAACTTAATAAGACAAGCAATAACAACAATGGATTCAGCATATTATAGAAAGGAGAGCAGAGGTGCTCATGCTAGAGAAGATTATCCTAAGAGAGACGATGAAAAATACATGCAACATACTTTATCTTGGTGTGAAGGTAAGAAAACAAAAATAGATTATAGACCAGTTCACAGATCAACACTAACTAATGATGTGCAGTATTTCCCGCCACAGGAAAGAGTCTACTGATGGTTCAAATAAATTTGCCTAAGAATTCAAAAATCCAAAAGGGCAAATATTTTAAAGACACAACAGGTTCTAAGAATATAAGAAAAGTTAATATTTATAGATGGGATCCATCAACTGGCGAAAACCCAAGAATTGATACTTACGAAGTGGATATGGATAATTGCCCATCAAAAGTTTTAGATCTACTTAATAAAATTAAAAACGAAATTGATCCAACTATTGCTTATAGAAGATCGTGTGCACACGGAGTTTGTGGTTCTTGCGCAATGAATATGGATGGAAAAAATGGTTTAGCTTGCACTAAACCTCACTCAGAGATTAAAGGAGATATTAATATTTATCCTCTTCCTCATTTAAAAGTATTAAAAGATCTTATTGGAGATTTAAGTACACTTTATAGACAATATGAGTCTGTGGAACCATGGCTAAAAAACTCAAACGATTCCAGCAAAACCGAGAACTTACAATCTAAAGAAGATAGAGCTAAACTTGATGGACTTTATGAATGTATTATGTGTGCATGTTGTTCCACGTCATGCCCTAGTTACTGGTGGAACGGAGACAAATATCTTGGTCCAGCTGTTTTGCTTCAAGCCTATAGATGGATAATAGACTCAAGAGATGAAGATAGAAAAGCAAGATTAAAAAAAGTAGCTGACGAACTAAAACTATATAGGTGTCATACAATCATGAACTGTACAAATGCTTGTCCAAAGGGTCTTAATCCTGCAAAAGCTATAGCTTCTATCAAAAAAATGCTTGCAACAAGCTAATTAGTTAATTAAATAATTTTGCCAATGAATTTAATACAACATTACGTAAATGGTAAAATTTTTTCTGGTTCATCCAAAAGAAGTGGAAAAGTTTTTAATCCCGCAACAGGATCACAAGAGAGCGAAGTCTCACTTGGAACAAAAAATGACTTAGACCAAGCTGTTGATATAGCATCAAAAGCCTTTGAAACATGGTCTCTAAAACCATCAATACAAAGGGCAAGAGTCATGTTTAAATTTAAAGAATTGATAGAAAAAAATTCAGATGAGCTAACAAAATTAATTGTTTCTGAACATGGTAAGGTTTATGAGGATGCAAAAGGCTCACTGACAAGAGGTTTAGAGATAGTTGAATTTGCCTGTGGCATACCTCAAATGTTAAAAGGGGAATTTACAGAAAATGTTGGCACTGAGATTGACAGTTGGTCAATTAGACAGCCACTTGGTGTTTGTGCAGGTATAACCCCATTTAATTTTCCAGCTATGGTACCAATGTGGATGTTTCCAATGGCTATCGCATGTGGAAATACATTTATTTTAAAACCGTCAGAGAAAGATCCTTCATGTTCAATAAAGTTAGCAGAGCTTTTTTCAGAAGCTGGTTTACCTGATGGAGTTCTTAATGTTGTCAATGGAGATAAAGAGGTAGTTGATGCAATTTTAACAAATAAAAAAATTCAAGCAGTAAGTTTTGTTGGATCGACTCCAATAGCAAAATATATTTACGAAAATGCTGCAAAAAATGAAAAAAGGGTACAAGCTTTAGGAGGTGCAAAAAATCATTGTGTTGTCATGCCTGACTGTGATTTAGAGCAAGCTGTTAACGGATTAATGGGAGCAGCATACGGATCCGCAGGAGAAAGATGCATGGCCCAATCAGTAGCAGTTGCTGTTGGAAAAATTGGTGATGAATTAGTAGGAAAACTATCAAAAAAAGTCGAGGCTTTAAAAGTTGGTCCTGGTATGGATAAAAGTTCAGAGATGGGTCCCTTAGTTACAAAAGAACATCTTGAAAAAGTGAAAGGATATGTAGATTTAGGTGTTAAAGAGGGCGCTAAGTTAGTTGTGGATGGTAGAAATATAAAGTTACAAGGTTATGAAAAAGGATTTTTTATTGGAGGATGTTTATTTGATCATGTGAGTAAAGATATGAGAATTTACAAAGAAGAGATCTTCGGTCCAGTTTTATCAGTTGTAAGAGCTAAAGATTTTAACGAGGCAATTAATTTAATTAACGAACATGAATTTGGTAATGGAACAAGTATTTACACACGTGACGGTGATGTTGGAAGAACTTTTGCAAGCAAAATTAAAGTTGGCATGGTTGGTATAAATATACCTATACCTGTGCCAGTCGCATTCCACAGTTTTGGTGGATGGAAAAGATCACTTTTTGGAGATCAACACATGCATGGACCTGAGGGTGTAAGATTTTATACAAAATTAAAAACAATTACATCTAGGTGGCCTTCAGGTGTTAGATCAAACCCAGAGTTTATAATGCCAACAATGAAATAGAAAAATACTATGACCAAGATATCTTTAATTGGAGCAGGACAAATAGGAGGAACTCTAGCACATTTGATTGGCATAAAAGAGTTAGTAAATGAGTTAGTTTTGTTTGATGTGGCTAGTGGAATTGCTAAAGGCAAAGGCTTAGATATTGCTCAATCTTCGTCTGTTGATGGTTTTAATGTAAAATTTTCTGGCACGGACAACTACGAAGATATAAAAAATTCTGATGTCATAATAATTACAGCTGGTGTTCCAAGAAAACCAGGCATGAGTAGAGATGATCTATTAGGGATAAATTTAAAGATAATCAAACAAGTAGCCGAAGGTATAAAAAAAAATTCACCTAATGCATTTGTAATTTGTATAACAAATCCACTAGATGTAATGGTTATGGCTTTACAAAAGTTTTCTGGATTACCAGCTAATAAAGTTGTGGGGATGGCAGGAATATTAGATAGCTCAAGATATAAACTATTTTTATCATTAGAATTAAATGTACCGGTAAAAGACATAGAGGCGATGGTAATGGGTGGTCATGGAGATACTATGGTACCATTACCTAGGTTAACAAAAATATCTGGCAAACCTCTTTTAGATTTAGTTAAAGAAGGTAAAATTTCATCTGAAAAACTTGAGAGCATTAACCAAAGAACTAGAGATGGTGGAGCAGAGATAGTCAAGTATTTAGAAAAAGGATCAGCATTTTATGCTCCAGCGGCCTCGGGAGTTCAGATGGCAGAAGCTTATTTACAGGATAAAAAACTAACATTACCCTGTGCTGTCAAATTAGATGGTCAATATGGATTTAAAGATGTCTATGCAGGCGTTCCAGTAATAATTGGAAGCAAAGGTGTTGAAAAAATTGTGGAGATTGAATTAAACGATCAAGAAAAAAAAGAATTTATTCACTCAGTAGACTCAGTTAAGAAATTGTGGGATGCCGCCACTAAAATAGATCCCGATTTAAAATAATGAATATTCACGAACATCAAGCAAAACAAATATTAAAAAAATATGGTGCGAGTGTTCCAAAAGGTGATTTTGCTTTCACAGTAAACGAGTTAATTGAAAAAGCAAAAGCGATTAAGACTGAAAAATATGTTTTAAAAGCACAGATACACGCTGGAGGTAGAGGTAAAGCTGGAGGGGTTAAAATATTAAAAAATATTAAGGAATTAACTGATGCTGCAAAAGAGATGTTGGGTAAAACTCTTATTACTCACCAGACTGGTCCAAATGGCAAAGAAGTAAAAAGACTTTATATTGAAGAGTCGTCGAAAATTAAGAAAGAATTTTATTTGTCATGTCTTATTGATAGAGCCAGTTCAAAAATTGCATTTATTTCTAGTGATCAAGGAGGAATGGACATTGAAGAAGTAGCTAAAAAGAGTCCTGAAAAAATAATTACGACTAAAGTAGATTATCTTGAGGATATTGATGATGAAAATTGCAAAAAAATTATCAAAATTTTTAATCTAAAAGACAATACAATGTTACAAGGAATAAATCTAATTAAATCAATTTATAAAATGTTTATATCTACTGATGCAAACTTAGTTGAAATAAATCCTTTAATATTAACTGAAGATGATAATCTAATCTGTTTAGATGCCAAAATGAATTTTGACGATAATTCAATTTTTAGGCAACCAGAGATTCAAAGTCTAAGGGATTTAAATGAGGAAGATCCATCAGAAATTGAAGCAAGCAAACATGATTTAGCCTATATAAAATTAGATGGATCAATTGGCTGTATGGTAAATGGAGCAGGATTAGCAATGGCAACCATGGATATAATTAAATTGTTTGGGCAAGAGCCAGCAAATTTTTTAGATGTGGGTGGTGGAGCCTCAAAAGAAAAAGTTTCTGCAGCCTTTAAAATTATACTTTCAGATCCAAATGTTAAAGGAATATTAATAAATATTTTTGGAGGCATTATGAGATGCGATATTCTTGCTCAAGGAGTTGTTGAAGCAGCAAAAGAAATTAATATAAATGTACCACTTGTAGTTAGATTAGCTGGAACAAACTATAAAGAAGGTAAACTAATTTTAGATAACTCAGGGTTAAAAATAATTTCTGCATCAGATTTGTCAGATGCGGCTAGCAAAATTGTAAAAGCAATAAAATAATGTCTATTTTAGTAAATAAAGAAACCAAAGTAATTTGCCAAGGATTTACAGGATCCCATGGCACATTTCACTCTGAACAAGCTATTAAGTATGGAACTAATCTTGTAGGTGGTGTAACTCCCAAAAAAGGAGGCCAAGAACATTTGGGTAGACCAGTCTTTAATACTGTTAAAGAAGCTAAAGATAAAACTGGCGCGAATGCTTCAATGATTTATGTCCCAGCAAAGTTTGCTGCTGCTGCAATAATTGAAGCATTAGATGCATCTATAGAATTGATTGTTTGTATCACTGAGGGGATACCAATATTAGACATGTTAAAAGTTAAACAAAAATTATCAAAATCTAAATCAAGATTAATTGGTCCTAACTGCCCAGGTATTATTACACCTGATGAATGTAAAATTGGAATAATGCCAGGAAATATTCATAAAAAAGGAACAGTTGGAATAGTCTCAAGATCAGGTACATTAACGTACGAAGCAGTTGCTCAAACTACTGAAAATGGACTGGGTCAATCGACTTGTATAGGTATTGGAGGCGATCCAATTAATGGAACAAATTTTATTGATTGTCTTGATCTTTTTTTAAAAGACGATGATACAAAATCTATACTAATGATTGGGGAAATCGGTGGTTCTGCAGAGGAAGAAGCTGCAGAATTTATAAAAAGTCATTCTATCAAAAAGCCTATGGTTGGATTTATTGCGGGAGTTACAGCACCACCCGGTAGAAGAATGGGACATGCTGGAGCAATAATTTCTGGAGGCAAAGGTAGTGCAAAAGACAAAATAGAAACTATGGAAAAAGCAGGCATTACTATAGCTAATTCTCCTGCCGAGTTGGGCAAAACACTTGTAGATAAATTGTCACTTTAAATAAAGGAACTTTGTATTATAAATAGTAAATATAAATGAGTTCCTCAAATAACTTAGAAAATAAAAATGCAACTTTTTTAAACAAATCCAACAGCGGATTTATTGAAGAGATGTATGTAAAATTTATAGAGGGAGATCCAAATTTACCTGAAAGTTGGAGGAGCTATTTTGAAAGTCTTAATGAAGATCTAGAAGTCATTTCCAAAGAAATTCAAGGACCAAATTGGAGTCCTAAAAAAATAAAAATTAATAGAAATAATTTAAACTATAAAAATAATGTCCCTACGGAAAATGTTAATGCAGATAAAAAAGTTTCAGATTCTATAAGAGCTATAACGCTAATAAGAGCTTACAGAACAAGAGGTCATTTGATTGCAAATTTAGATCCTTTGGGTTTAATGAAAAGAGAGTACTTACATGATTTACATCCAAAAGATCATGGTTTTACTGCAGATGATCTTAATAGGAAAATTTTCTTAGATAACTATATGGATATAGGACATGCAACAATTAAAGAAATAACAAATAATTTAAAAAAAATCTATTGCTCAACAATTGGCGCAGAATTTA
>CACMMN010000006.1 GCA_902614905.1 uncultured Pelagibacteraceae bacterium
AGGTGTTTAAATCTATTAACAAATAAAATGTCAAAAAAATATTTTGGTACTGACGGAATTAGAGGAAAAGTTAATCAAGGAAATATCAATGGCGAAATGTTTTTTAAATTTGGTTTAGCGGCTGGAATTTATTTTAAAAATCTAAGAAAATCTAAACAAGTGGCAATTATTGCAAAAGATACAAGATTATCAGGTTATACATTAGAACCCGCACTTGTCTCAGGTCTCGCATCAGCTGGAATGCATGTATTTTTATTAGGACCCTTACCAACAAACGGACTTGCAATGTTAACAAAAAAAATGAAAGCAAATATGGGAATTATGATAACTGCATCTCACAACCCCTATTACGACAATGGTTTAAAACTCTTTGGTCCAGACGGATTAAAATTATCAGATAAAATCGAAATGAGAATTGAAAAACTTATAGACTCTAAAATAATAAAAAATTTATCAAACCCTAAAAAATTGGGTAGAGTTAAAAGGTTAGAAAATGCGAATGATGACTATATTAAAATTTTAAAAAAAAATTTCCCTAGTAATTTTAATCTTAAAAAAATGAGGATTGCAATAGATTGTGCAAATGGTGCTGGATATAAATCAGCCCCAAATCTTTTAAAATCACTGGGTGCAAAAATTTATGAGACTGGGACTTCACCTAATGGATTTAATATAAACTCAAAATGCGGATCGACTTTTCCGCAAAAAATACAATCATTCGTAAGAAAAAATAAAGCACACATTGGTATAGCTTTAGATGGTGATGCAGACAGAGTAATATTAGCAGACGAAAGAGGCAAAATAATAGATGGAGACCAAATTATTGGAATGTTAGCTACAAGATGGAAGAGAAAAAAAATATTAAAAGGTGGTGTAGTCGGAACCTTAATGTCAAATTATGGACTACAAAAATATTTCAAAAATGAAAAAATAAAATTTTTAAGGGCAAAAGTTGGTGACAGATATGTAAAAGAAAAAATGCAAAAAAATAAATTTAATTTGGGAGGTGAGCAATCAGGACATATTATTTTAGGAAAATTTGCAACCACAGGAGATGGCTTATTGGTTGCTTTGGAAGTATTGTTTGCAATGAGAAAAGGCAAAAAAGCTAGTGAAATTTTTAATGTATTTAAACCAACTAAACAATTATTAGAAAATATTCCTGTTAAAGATAAATCAATCATAGATACTCTTAAGTGTAAAAATGCTGTCAAAAAAGCCTCTAAAATAATTGAAAAGCAAGGAAGAATTTTGGTAAGAAAATCTGGTACAGAACCTAAGATTAGAATAATGGTTGAAACAGATAATAAAAAATTATTATTAAATTGTATAAATATTGTTAAAAGATCATTGAATTAATTTGAAAATAAAATCTAAAGTACTAGTAATTGCAGGATCAGACTCGTCTGGTGGAGCAGGTATTCAAGCAGATATTAAAACTATTACGGCGCTCGGATCTTATGCAATGACAGCAATTACAGCGGTCACATCTCAAAATACTGTTGGAATAAATTCTATAATTCCAATCCCAATAAATGTAATTTCAAAGCAAATTGAATTTACCTCAAGAGATATAAAACCAGATGCGATTAAAATAGGGATGTTGCATTCTGAAAGTGTGATTAAAACAGTTCTAAAATCATTAAATAAATTAAATATTAAAAAAATTATACTTGATCCTGTGATGGTAGCAAAAGGAGGTCAAAGATTAGTTAATAAAAAATCAATAAAATTAATGAAAAATAATTTATTAAAAAAAGTTACATTGGTTACCCCCAATATTCCTGAGGCAGAAGTTCTCTCAGGTATTTCTATAAAAACAGTTGAAGACATGGTTTATGCTGCAAAAATAATAAATATTTTAGGTGTAAAAAATGTTTTAATAAAAGGTGGTCATCTTAGTACAAAGAAAATTCACGACGTGCTTTTTAGTAATAATAAAGTAGAGATATTCAATAGCAAAAAAATAATAACAAAAAATACTCATGGAACTGGTTGTACGCTTTCAAGTGCAATTGCTACATTCTATTCTTGTGGAAAAACACTAAAGAAATCCTGTGAGCTAGGAATAAATTACGTTAACCGTGCTATAATGTCAGGACCAAATTATGGTAAAGGCCATGGACCAATTAATCATATAAATAATATAGAAATAAAAAAAATTAAATGAAAAATGTTGTAGTAGTTGGATCGCAATGGGGTGATGAAGGAAAAGGAAAAATTGTGGATTGGTTGTCTAGTGAGGCTGATATTGTGGTTAGATTTCAAGGAGGCCATAACGCTGGGCATACGCTAGTGATAGATGGTATTACCTACAAGTTAAGACTTCTACCATCAGGTATAGTTAGAAAAGACAAAATTTCAATAATTGGAAACGGTGTAGTTGTTGATCCCTGGGCTTTGTTGGATGAAATTGATGAGATTAAATCCAAGGGCGTTAACGTTACACCAGAAAATTTGATAATATCAGAGTCTGCAAATTTAATATTACCATTTCATAAAGAGATGGATGAAATTAGAGAGGACGCTGCAGGAAAAGCTAAAATTGGAACTACTAGAAGAGGTATTGGACCAGCATATGAAGACAAAGTAGGGAGAAGATCTATAAGAGTAATGGACCTAATATCAGAAGAAAATTTAGACCATAGGCTTGAAACCGTATTACTACATCATAATGCTATAAGAAAAGGATTAGGTAAAAAGATCTTCCAAAAAGATAAGTTAAAAAAGGATTTGCTAAAAATTGCACCAGAAATTTTAAAATACTCAAAACCAGTATGGAAAAAAATAGACGAATTTAAATCTCAAAATAAAAAGATTTTATTTGAGGGGGCACAAGGTATTCTTCTAGATGTTGATCACGGCACCTACCCATTTGTAACTTCCTCTAATACCGTTGCATCTTCAGCCGCTACTGGTTCAGGCTGTGGGCCAAGTTCTATAAATTATGTTTTAGGTATAACAAAAGCTTACACAACTCGAGTTGGTGAAGGACCTTTTCCTACGGAGCTAAAGAATGAAATTGGAGAGGAACTTGGCACCAGAGGTAAAGAGTTTGGAACAGTAACTAGCAGGAAAAGACGATGTGGTTGGTTTGATGGGGTTCTAGTTAGACAAACGATAAAAATTTCCGGCATTAATGGAATAGCCCTAACCAAGCTTGATGTGTTAGATGATCTAGATCATATAAAAATGTGTGTGGCATATGAATTAAATGGAAATAAAATTGATTATTTACCAGCCGCTGTCGACGATCAATTAAAAGTAAAGCCGGTTTATAAAACTTTTGACGGCTGGAAGACATCTACAAAAGGTGTTAAAAATTTAAAAGATTTGCCTACAAATGCGAAAAAATATATCAGTGGGCTAGAAAAATTTATAGAAACTAAAGTATCAAGTATTTCAACTAGTCCTGAGAGAAACGATACTATTTTAATTGAAGATCCTTTTAAAAATTAATTAGCAGGTAACAAATTTTTAGAGTTAGCTGAGTTAAGCATATGTTTTTGAAGTTTTTCAAATGCTTTATTCTCAATCTGTCTTATTCTTTCTCTACTAATTTTAAATTTTTTACTTAAATTTTCCAATGTTTTTGGATTATCAGTCAAACGTCTTGAATATAAAATTTCTTTCTCTCTTTCGTTAAGGATTTTTATTGAGTCTTTTAACAGATCTTTTCTTTGCTCCATTTCTTCTTGATGTGCAATTTTTAAATCATGGTCCATTGTTTTATCGACCACCCAATCTTGCCATTCATCTCCATCTTCACCAATTGGCGCATTTAAGGATTGTTCTTTACCTGACAATCGTCTATTCATTGAAACAACTTCATCTTCGCTTACATCTAAAGTTGATGCAATTTTTTTTACATCTTCATCTTTTAAGTCTCCATCGTTTTTAGGAGCAATTTGATTTTTTAATTTTTTTAAATTGAAAAATAGTTTTTTTTGAGCTGTGGTAGTACCCATTTTAACTAAACTCCAAGATCTCAAAATATATTCTTGTATAGCAGCTTTTATCCACCACATAGCATATGTTGCAAGTCTAAAACCTTTTTCAGGTTCAAATTTCTTAACTGCTTGCATTAAACCCACGTTACCCTCTGATATTATTTCATTTAAAGGCAGACCATAACCCTTATAGCCCATTGCAATTTTGGCAACTAATCGCAAGTGACTTGTGACTAATTTTTCTGCAGATTTAACATTACCCGTATTTTTCCAATTCTTTGCCAACATGTACTCCTCTTCTGCATCAAGCATTGGAAACTTTTTGATTTGTTCTAAATATAGTGACAAACCACCTTCGTTGGTTAAAGCTGGATATTTAAATGTTGAACTACTCATTAGTAAGACTTATTTAATTAATTTTTTTAAATTTACAATGTATAAAATTTTAAGCATTTCTTAGGCTTTTTAGAATATTTTCAAGATCATTTGGTAATTTAGATTTAAAATTCATTCTTATATTTTTAGTTGGATGCGTGAATCCTAAGCTGACAGCATGTAAAAATTGTCTGTCCAAATTCATGATTTTTTTTTCCAAGTGTTTATTTATATTTTCCAATTTTCTAAATTTTTTCTTGTATTTTTGATCACCAACTATGCTATTACCTTTATAGCTCATATGAACTCTTATTTGATGTGTTCTTCCAGTTTCTAATTTACACTCAACCAAACTAAAAGTGGGGACTGTTTCTTTTTCAAATATTTCAAGTGTTTTATAATTTGTAATCGAATTTTTTCCCCTCGATATACTAACTGACATTAGTTGTCTATTTTTGGAACTCCTTGTTATTAAAGTTTCTATTCTACCATTACTAGGTCTAAGTTTTCCCCAAACTAAAGTTTGATATTTTCTCTCTATTGTATGTTCGCTGAATTGTTTTGATAAATTTTCATGTGTAAAATTATTTTTCGCAATTACCACTAATCCTGAGGTATCTTTATCAATCCTATGAACAATACCTGGTCTTAGCTCACCATTTATATTTGACAATTTTTTTTTATAGTTAATTAATGCATTAACAATAGTTTTGTCTTTATTACCTGCGCCTGGATGCATTGATATGTCGGCTTTTTTATTTAATACAAGTAAATCATTATCTTCATAAATTATATCAATTTTATAATCATAGGGCTTAAGGTTTACTTCTTCAGGCTCAGGAATTATTAAGCTAATTTTATCATTTATTTTGATTTTTTTGGACGGGTCATCATTAAGTTTATTATTTATACTTAAATTTTTTTTGAGTATTAAACTTTTGATTTTAGATCTACTTAAATTTTTTTCATATTTATTTATAAATTGATCTACCCTAAGAATATCATCATGACTCTCTACTAATAAATTAATGATTTTTTTCATAAATTGTTATATTAATATCTTGTGCGTTCGTAGCTCAACTGGATAGAGCGCCAGATTTCGGCTCTGGAGGTTCAGGGTTCGACTCCTTGCGAGCGCACCATCATATTAATCGTTGAAAAGATTATAATAAAGGATGCATTTTATTGCCGCCAGTCCATCTTTCCAGGTAATTTTTTTTCCATCACTGTACTTTCGCCCGTAGTATTTTACACCAACTTCGTAAATTCTTAATTTTTGTTTAGCTATTTTTGCTGTTATCTCAGGCTCAAATCCAAATCGATTTTCTTTTAATTTAATTTTTTTAATTATACTAGATCTAAAAACTTTATAACAGACCTCCATATCTGTTAAATTCAAATTTGAAAACATATTTGAAAAAGTTGTCAAAACCTTATTCCCTAGACTGTGCCAATAATATAAAATTCTTTTTTCCTCTGATCCTATAAATCTAGAGCCGTAAACTACGTCCGCATAACCAGCAATTATAGGTTCAACCAGCTTAAAATAGTCCGATGGATCATATTCCAAATCAGCATCTTGAATTAAGATTATATCTCCATTGGCTGCTTCGATCCCTTTCCTAACCGAGTATCCTTTTCCATAGTTTTTTTCATTTACAATTAGTTTAGAAATTTTATCTTTAATTTCTGACTCAAGAATTTGCTTGCTTTTATCATTTGAGCAGTCATCAATTACTATTATTTCATTATCATAAGGGCTGTATTTAATAATTTTATCTATTATTTTTTCAATAGTCTTTTCCTCGTTAAAACAAGGTACAACTATACTAAGCTTTGTATTTTTGTTATGCATAGATTTATATTAATATAAATATTCAAATAAAAATAAATACTAATTAAAATTATTATTTTTTATTTTTTTTTTACACACCATTACACCTATACCAAAATATATAGCAAGATATATTAATGATGGCACCATATATCTATCATGCCCGACCCATCCCAACATACCAAACATATATAAAGCAGAAGATATAAATAGAAAGTTTAATTTCAAATCTAAAACTTTAAAAGAATTGATAAAACCAATTAAAACCAAAATATAAATAATTAGGGAATAAAATATATTAATAGGCCACCATATTTGTTTATAACTTTTGGTTAAGTAAAACTTATTGTCTCTAGTTTGTTCCCAATAATAGTAATGAAATACGTAAAATGGACTCATCATTGCTGTTTGCATCGATTTCCATCCGATATGTTTTATAGATACAACCGGATAATTCAAAATAAGATCTAAAGCATATTTTTTTTGATATTTACCGTAAGCCAATCTGTCAATTTCTAATTTTAAATCTATATTATTTTTTTTTATCCATGTTTCATTATCGTTTTTAATTTTAAGTCTTGCATCTTTAATACTTATATCCATTCCTTTTGAAAGAATAGGTTCTCCGAGATACCATAGAGGAGCATTATTTGCTTGAGTCGGCTGAAAATAAAAAACTCCTATTCTTTTAAAATTTCCATATCCAACAAACAATAAAACAAATATATAACTAATAGATAAAAAAATTATTGGCTTAAGAGCTTTTTGTTTGAAATTAAATACGAAAAAAATCACAATTAAAAAAATGTAGAATAGCCCAACGGTTTTTTGCAAAAACATTAAACCCAGAATTAAACCATAAAGAATATTTATTAAAATTTTAGAGTTTGGCTTTATTATGCAAAAAAGAAATAAAAGCTGCAAACTAAAAAATATACTTTCTGTATGAAATGAAGAATGAAATAAAAGTATACTTGGACAAAGACATAAAAATAAAGCACAATAAAAAAGGGTGTCTGCATCTAGAAAATTTTGAAGTTTTTTTAAGAAGTAAAATAAAATTTGGAAATAAAGCAGTGATTGAAAAATTAAGAATAGCAATTTTTTTTTGTCTATTTTAATTTTTTCTGTGTCTTGATCAGAAAAAAGTTTATAATCAAAAATTATTGAAAAAAAGGCTATAGTCCTTACTGGTAGATAAGATCTATGCAACTCACTCCCTGAT
Source organism: uncultured Pelagibacteraceae bacterium (assembly GCA_902614905.1). Lineage (GTDB taxonomy): Bacteria > Pseudomonadota > Alphaproteobacteria > Pelagibacterales > Pelagibacteraceae > Pelagibacter. The sequence goes on from CACMMN010000006.1 coordinate 7,385, forward strand.
GACAGATAATCTTTTCCAGATAATAAATCTTTTTTTAATTTCGCGGCTCTTTTCCAAATAGGATGCGCATCTCCTTTAACCATTGAATGAACAACATTATCACTTTCGAATTTATCGTATTTATATGTTATGTAGATCGATAATAATAATGAAACAAATAACGAAATAAAAATTAATTTTACAATTCTTTTTGGTAGTTTGGCATTATTCATTTATTTAATTAATAAAGATTAATGATTTGTTTATAACGTTATAAAATCATAAATTAAATGATTAATTTTATAATAGTTTAATATTTTATTAGAGACAAATTTAACAAGAAATAAGTTTCTTTATCATTACTTATTATTAAGTGAAGTTTATTCACCAATATTAATCAATGTCCCTTTATCACGCGCCTTACTGAAGGAGTAATAAAATAATGAAATTCCTAAAAATAAATAAAAGATGTTTAAGAAAATAGCAGACTTAATATTTGAATAATCAACAACGTTATTTACTAAAATTGATCTAGCTTCTTCAAAAATATAAACCAAAGGTAAAAATTTTGCTATACTTTGAAAAAAATCTGGCAATATTTCAATAGGGTAATAAATGCATCCCAAAGGAGCTAATAGAAATAAAGATGACCATGCAATATTTTCAAATGCTGGACCATATCTGAGCAAACCTGCTGAAACAAACAATCCTAAGGTAATTCCAAATGCGTAAAGACTTAAAAACAATAAAAAAAGTGGCGCCCCTAGATCCAAGATAGATATACCGAATAATGGGGAAGTTATTAATATAGCGGGAACTAAACCTATCAAAGTTCTTAAAAGCGCAGTTAAAACTAAGGATACAATTATCTCACTAATTCTTAGAGGAGCTATAAATAAATTTGTAAAGTTTCTGCTCCAAATTTCCTCTAAAAAAAGCATATTAAAACTTATGCTAGATCTAAATAAAAAATCATAAAGAATTGCACAACTTAGTATTACTCCAACGGTATTGTTGTAGTAGTCACTGTAAATTGTAAAAAATTTTGATATAAAGCCCCAAAGAATTATTTGGATTGTTGGCCAATAAATTAAATCAAGAATTCTTGGGAAAGAACTCTTAATTAAATAAAAGTGTCTTAAAAATAGTCCTAAAATTCTATTATAGCTCATTTTTAACTCTATTTAGTTTTAAAAAAACTTCCTCCAAGTTTTTTTTACCGTGTTTTATTATCATTTCAGTTGGAGTGCCTCTATCTATGATTTCTCCATCTTTCATCATTAAAATACTTTTACAAAGTCTTTTCACCTCATTCATATTGTGTGAAGCAAGCAAGATTGACATTTTTTTTTCTGACGAAATTTTTTCTATGAAAGTTCTTACAAAATCCCCTGTTTCTGGATCTAATGAAGCTGTTGGTTCATCTAATAATAAAATATCTGGATCGTTAACTACTGCTTTTGCAAGACTAACTCTATTTTTTTGACCTGAGGAAAGTTCACCAGTTTTTTTATTTATGAATTCACTCAGCCTTAATGTCTCAGCAAGATAATCAATTCGATTTTTTATACTACCAACAGAATATAATTTACCATAAACCATTAGATTTTCTTTTACAGTAAGTTTTTTTGGTAACTCAATATAAGGAGAGATAAAATTCATTTTTCTTAAAAGATTTATTCTATTTTTTTCAACATTAAGACCATTTATTATAACCTCGCCACTTGTTGGTTTTAATAAGCCTAACATCATTCCAATTGTTGTAGTTTTGCCACAACCATTTGGACCTAGCAAACCGATAATTTCGCTTTCGTTTATACTAAAACTAATTTTTTTTACAGCTTCAAAACTTGAAAAATTTTTAGATAGATTGTTTACACTTACTAAAGTATTCATTTATTTTTTTGCGGAAGCCTTTTGCAACCTGTCATTTATTGCTAACCCGATCCCTTTATTTTGTATTTTTTCAACAGCAATTTTTTTATATCCTTTTTTTTTAATCATTCTTAAAACTGAATATAGGTTTCTTGCCGCCTCTTTTAAATTTTTGTTTTTACTAAGATAAAAAAAATTTTTATTACTATTGTCTCTTTTTTTCACTAGTATAAATGCCTCATCTAGACTTGCTTCTTTACAGTTCATTTTTAATGGTATGCCTGGAGAATAATGTAATCTATTTTGACCTGGTACTTTAATATAAGTTTTTTTTCTGTAAATTAATTTTCTTTTTAATGCTTTACTTAATTTATTAATATCTATACTGCCAAGACGAAGGATTTCAGGTTTACCTGTTAAATTTATAATTGTAGACTCTAACCCAATCTTAGAAGGGCCTCCCTCAATAATATATTTTATTTTTTTACCAAACTCTTCCTTTACATGGTTTCTTGTTACCGGACTTACTCTCGATGAAATGTTTGCGCTAGGAGCTGCTAATGGATAATTTAACAATTTCAAAAGACATTTAGCTTTAGGATGTGATGGAAATCTTACAGCAAGTGTTTTTTTCTTATTTGTTACAAATTTTGAAATTTTACTATCCTTTTTTAATTTTAAAATAAACGTAAGTGGACCGGGGCAAAATTTATTATAAAGATTGGTAAAATTCTTGTTTAAAATACAATCTCTTTTTAACATTTCAAGACTGCTATAATGAACTATTAAGGGATTATTTTTTGGTCTTTTTTTTAATTTGAATATTTTTGATATAGCCTTACTGGAGTAAGCGTTAGCAGCTAGTCCATAAACAGTTTCTGTTGGCATACCTATACAATTGTGTTTATCGAGGAAATATTTACCTTTTTTAATATTTGAAAGATTATTATTCATGTAATAATAAAACTAATATATGAAAGATAAAAATTTACCAGATGATATTAAAGCAAAGTCACTAGATGAATTAAGAGAAATTCTCAATAGTTTGTTAACTAAAATCGAAACATCTCCAAATTTGGAAAATTCTGCTGACGATTACCAAAAATTAATTAAAGTAAATAATTTAATAGAAAAAAAATTTCAGTCACTATCAAAAGAAATCAGCAATAATTCAAAATCAAAAATTGATGAAATTATAAAAAAAAATGCAAAAAAAACTAAATAAAGTTGCAAGAGATACTAATGTTTTCTTAAAAAATTACCTCAGAAATCAGAAAAAAACAAAATTAATAGATCCAATCAAATATGGATTGTTTCCTGGTGGAAAAAAAATAAGAGTAAAAATTTTAGTTGATATAGGTAAGATTTTATCGGTTCCATACAGACATTTAATTAGAATCGGAGCTGCCATAGAGTGTATTCATGCATATTCACTAATTCATGATGATTTACCATGTATGGATGATGATGATATAAGAAGAGGAAAGTTAACTGTTCATAAAAAATATGGAGAATCCACAGCTGTTTTGGCAGGTAATTCACTTTTAACAATGGCTTTTGAAATAATTAGTGAAAAAAAATTCCCTATTCAAGATAAAAAGAAAAATCAGCTTATTCATATTCTTGCAGCTAGCTCAGGTCATACCGGAATAGCAGGGGGGCAGTTTCTTGATTTGAGTTTTGAAAGACAGAGAATAGGAAAAAGTAAAATATTAGAAATGCAATTAAACAAAACTGGTAAGTTGTTTATGTTTTCAACTTTAGCCCCAGTGATTTTGAGTAATAAGAAAAATATATTCAAAAAATTTTCTAATTTAGGTCTAGAGATAGGTTTATTATTTCAAATAATTGATGATTTATTAGATTTCAAAGGAAATGCGAAAAAATTAGGTAAAAAAATTCATAAAGACAAGAAAAAAGGTAAAGCAACTTTAATAAGTTTACTCGGATACAAAAATACTGTTAAGTATTGTAATTTTAAAAAAGATAAAATATTTAAAGTTTTAAAAAATTTAAAAAAAAGCAATGATTTAAAAGATACGATTGAATTTATTGTTAATAGGGAAAAATGAAAAAATATAAGTTTTTAGATAAAGTAAAATTTCCATCTGATATTAGAAAATTAAAATTAAGTGAACTTAAAATGCTTTCTAGCGAAGTAAGAGAAGAATTAATTGATGCTGTTTCAGTTACGGGAGGTCACTTAGGAGCTGGATTAGGTGTGGTTGAACTCAGCGTTGCTTTACACTATGTTTTTGATACTCCAAATGATAAATTGATTTGGGATGTGGGACACCAATCCTACCCACATAAGATTCTGACAGGTCGTAAAGAAAAAATTAGAACTTTAAGACAAGGAAACGGTTTATCCGGTTTCACAAAAAGATCAGAGAGCGAATATGATCCTTTCGGTGCAGCTCATAGTTCCACATCTATTTCTGCAGCACTTGGTATAGCAACAGCTAATAAACTATCAAAAAAAAATGATAACGTAGTTGCAGTAATTGGAGATGGAGCAATAAGCGCCGGTATGGCTTATGAGGCAATGAATAATGCCGGAACTTCAAAAACAAAAATGATAGTTATTTTAAACGACAATGATATGTCAATTGCAAAACCTGTTGGAGCAATGAGAACATATTTAGCAAAATTATTTACTGGCAAGATGTATTTTAGTTTTAGGGAAACTGTAAAATTAATTATTTCATCGTTTTCTAAAAGATTTAGTAAAAAAGCTGGACAAGCTGAAGATTTTTTTAGAAGTGCTGTCACAGGAGGTACTTTATTTAATTCATTAGGATTTTATTATGTAGGTCCAATAGATGGTCATGATATAGAAACACTGGTTTCAGTTTTAAAAAACGCAAAAAACAGCAATTTTAATGGACCTATAATGATACATATCAAAACTGAAAAAGGCAAAGGATATCAATTTGCAGAGAAGTCAAATGATAAGTTTCACGGAGTTTCAAAATTTAATGTCAAAACAGGGGTTCAGCAAAAGTCAAAAGCAACTGTACCGTCTTATACTAAAGTTTTTGCTGAAACATTAATTAAACATGCAGAGAGAGATAGTAAAATAATTGGAGTTACAGCAGCTATGCCATCCGGTACTGGCATGGATTTATTTGGGAAAAAATTTCCCGATAGAATGTACGATGTAGGAATAGCTGAACAGCATGCAGTCACATTTTCTGGAGGATTAGCAACAGAGGGATACAAACCTTATGCCGCTATATATTCTACTTTTTTACAAAGGGCTTATGATCAAGTTGTGCATGATATTGCAATTCAAAGCTTACCAGTTAGGTTTGCAATTGATAGAGCTGGATTAGTTGGGGCTGACGGTCCAACGCACGCAGGTTCATTTGATATTACATTTTTATCTACATTGCCAAATTTTGTTGTGATGGCAGCTAGTGATGAGTCAGAGTTAGTTAAGATGATTAATACCTCAGTTGATATCAATGATAGACCAAGTGCCTTTAGATACCCAAGGGGTAATGGGTTTGGAATTACGCTTCCAGATATTAGTGAAAAAATTGAAATTGGAAAAAGCAGAATAATTCAAGAGGGAAAAAAAATAGCTTTAATTAATTTTGGAGCACGATTAAATGAGTGCAAAATTGCAGCACAAAATTTGGAGAAAAAAGGCTTAAGCATAACTATTGTAGATGCAAGATTTTGTAAGCCAATTGATGAAAATTTAATGTGGCAAGTTGCTAGAAATCATGAAATATTAATTTCGATTGAGGAGGGATCAATAGGTGGATTCGGCTCCCACTTGAGCAAGTTTTTATCCGATAAATCTTTATTAGAAAAAATAAAATTCAGATCTATGATTTTACCTGATAGATTTATAGAACATAATGATCCAAAAAAAATGTATGAAGAGGCTGGTTTAGATAGCCAGGCAATAGAAAACAAAATTTACGAAATAATTGACTCTAAAATTCTAGCTCAAAAGCAGAATTAGTTATCGCACTGAGCTTTATTCATTAAATAATGATCGAGCAACACACAATGCATCATTGCTTCACCAATAGGGACTGCTCTTATTCCAACACATGGATCGTGACGACCTTTAACTGATATAGATGTATTTTTTCCAAATTTATCAATTGTTTTTCTTGAGGACAAAATCGATGAAGTTGGTTTTACAGCAAAAGACACAATTATTTCTTGTCCACTAGATATACCTCCAAGTATACCACCAGCTTTATTTGACCTAAATTTTATATTTTTTCCTTTTGAAATAATCTCATCAGAATTTTCTTCACCAGTTAGTTGAGCTGCATTCATACCAGATCCTATATTTACTCCTTTAACTGCGTTGATACTCATCATTGCCGAAGCTAAATCCATATCAAGCTTTGCATATATAGGTGCTCCTAGCCCAACCGGCACACCTCTTGCTCGTACTTCAATAATCGCACCACAAGATGAACCTGATTTTCTTATAGCCAACAAATATTTTTCCCATAACTTTATAATTTTTTTATCTGGACAAAAAAATGGATTTTTCCCTATTTCTTTATCATTCCATCTAGTTACATCACAACCTAATATTCCAAGTTGGGTAACAGCTCCTACGACTTTATATTTTTTCCCTATTTTTTTTTCTAAAACTTTTTTTGCTATGGCTCCAGCGGCCACTCTAGATGCAGTCTCTCTTGCTGACTGTCTACCACCTCCTCGGTAATCTCTAATCCCATATTTTTTAAAATATGTAAAATCTGCGTGACCTGGTCTAAATTTATCTTTTATGGTTTCGTAGTCTCTTGACCTCATATCCTTGTTATAAATAATTAGTGATATTGGAGTACCTGTTGTTTTCCCTTCAAAAACACCAGACAATATCTCGACTTTATCGTCCTCTTTTCTTTGCGTAGTAAATTTAGATTGTCCTGGTTTCCTTTTATTTAGTTCTCTTTGAATATCTTCCTGTTTTAAAGCTACATTGGGTGGACAACCATCAACAACACATCCTATAGCTGGCCCATGTGACTCTCCCCATGTGGTAAAACGAAAAAACTTTCCAAAAGTATTAAATGACATTATTGTATTATATAAATTATTTTGTTTAAATTATGAATCAAAAAAACTCTCTTGGACTAGATATTTGCTTTAAGGATGAGGATAATCCTTTTAAATTATTTGAAGAATGGTTTGATTTGGCCAAAGAAAAAGAGCCAAATGACCCAAATGCCTTAGCATTGGCAACTTCTGATAAAGAGGGAAATCCTAATGTACGAATGGTTTTATTAAAAGGCTTCAGCGAGAAAGGTTTTGTGTTTTATACAAATTTAAACAGTCCAAAAAGTAAAGCTTTGTTGGCAAATCCCAAAGCTTCTATGTGCTTTCATTGGAAAAGTTTATTGAGACAAATAAGAATTTCCGGAACAATAGAGAATGTTACAGATAAAGAAGCTGATGATTATTATAATTCAAGAAAATATGGTAGCAGAATAGGAGCCTGGGCATCGAAACAAAGTACAACTTTAAAAAATAGAGATGAGTTAATATCATCTATAGAAAAATACAAAAAAAAATACCCAGACACAAATGAAGTACCAAGACCTGAATATTGGTCAGGATGGAGATTAATTCCAAATGAAATAGAATTTTGGTTAGACGGTGAAAATAGAATTCATGAGAGGTTAAAATACAAATTTGAGCAAAATAAATGGGATAAGTTTTTACTTAGTCCTTAAAAAGACCTTTCGATACTAAAAGACGTTAACTTTTTTAGAATATTCTTTTCTTCACAATCTTTAATAACATTTAAAGAATTTGACGCTAGAGAAATAAAATAATTCGCTTTTTGGTAACACTCTGATATCACATTATATTTTGTTATCAGATCTATTACAAACTTAAATTCATTTTCATTACGATGCTCTTTTGTGAACAATTTTTTTAATTTTAATTTTTCATCTGAGTTACATTTTTGGTTTAATATGATTACAGGAAGTGTAATTTTACCCTCAAAAAAGTCATTTCCAATTTTTTTCCCAAATTTTTGTATTTGAGAGTTGTAATCTAAAGTATCATCTGCAATTTGAAATGTTATACCTAAATTTTTGCCATACGAGTCTAACGCATCCTTAATTTTCTCCTCTTGCTGACCAAGTATTGCGCCAACTCTGCTAGAAGCTGAAAATAAGGAAGCTGTTTTAGATGTTATTATTTTTAAATATGTTTCTTCTATAATATCTAACTCAGACTTATGTTGTAATTGTAATACTTCACCTTGTGCAATTTGAGCAGAAGTTGATGATAATAATTTTAAAACTTCAATGTTCCCATCTTCCACCATCATTTCAAAACATCTACTTAAAAGATAATCTCCGACCAGAATTGAAGCGTTGTTTCCCCATATTGATCTAGGAGTTCTTTTTCCTCTTCTAATTTCTCCATTATCAAGCACATCATCGTGCATTAATGTAGCCGCATGAATTAACTCGACACATGCAGCAAGATTTACGTCTCTCCCACCTTTTGAATAACCACATAATTTTGCAGATCCTAAAGTTATTAAAGCCCTAAGTCTTTTTCCGCCTGTGCTTAAGTTATAAGTTGTCATCTTTTCTACCAAAGAGACATCGCTTTTTAACTTATTTTTAATCTTTTCCTCAACAAGCTCTAATTTATTTTCGACAGAATTTCTTAGATCTAAATAAGCATTATTGATTTTTGTTTTTAGTTGTATTACTGACCCCATACGCTTAAGTTAATATAATTAAGCATTAATCATACTTATCAATTGACGCACCCTAAACTTCAACTATAAGTAGACTTTATATTATTAAAAAAATTTTATAAGCATTATCTATGTTCTCATTTTTCAAAAAAAAAAAAATCATTCCTCATATAAGATTAACTGGCGTCATAGGAAGCGTAGGAAAATTTAAACAAGGAATTGATTTTAATGGCCAAGAAGAAATTATTAAAAAAGCTTTCGCAATAAAAAAATCACCTGCAGTTGCTATATCAATCAATTCACCTGGAGGATCGCCAGTGCAATCCCATTTAATTTATAGTTTCATTCGGAGACTTGCGAAAAAAGAAAAAAAGAAAGTTATTGTTTTTGCCGAAGATGTTGCTGCATCAGGTGGCTATCTTATAGCCTGTGCTGGTGATGAAATATATGCTAATTCAAGTTCTATAATTGGATCTATAGGAGTTATTTATTCATCATTCGGATTTAAGGATTTAATTCAAAAAATTGGAGTACAAAGAAGAGTTTATACAGCTGGAAAGAATAAAAGCACTTTAGATCCATTTATGGAAGAAAAAAAAGAGGATATTGATAGACTTAAAAATATTCAATTGGATCTTCATAAAGATTTTATAAATGTTGTTGAAACTAGCAGAGGATCAAAACTAAAAAAAGATTTGGGAATTGAATTATTTTCTGGTGAGTTTTGGTCTGGTAGTAAATCAAAAGAACTGGGATTAATTGATGGAATAGGTGATGCAAACCATATATTAAAAGAAATTTACGGTGAAGACGTTGTAATTAAAAAATTTGAGAAAAGCAAAGGATGGCTTGCTAAAAGATTATCATCAGAAAATTATATTGATAGTTTGTCAAATGTAATGGAAGAAAAATCTATTTGGCAAAGGTATGGCTTCTAAAAAAAAAACTAAGATACAAACTTTTCAAGATACAATTTTTACTCTACAAAAATTTTGGGCAAATCACGGGTGTGTAATTTTACAACCATACGATTTAGAAGTAGGGGCTGGAACTTTTCATCCAGCGACAACTTTGAGATCACTTGGATCAAAACCATGGAAGTCAGCCTACGTTCAACCGTCAAGAAGACCGACTGACGGAAGATATGGAGAAAATCCAAATAGATTGCAACACTACTATCAGTTTCAAGTAATAATGAAGCCATCACCAAAAAATATTAAGAAATTATATTTGAGTAGCTTAGAAAACTTGAACATTAAACATAGTGAACATGATATTAGATTTGTAGAAGATGATTGGGAGAGCCCAACCTTAGGCGCAGCTGGACTAGGCTGGGAAGTTTGGTGTGATGGTATGGAAATAACCCAATTTACATATTTTCAAAAAATGGCTGGTATGGATTGTAAACCTATTTCTGTTGAACTTACGTATGGACTAGAGAGACTTTGTATGTTTACCCAACAAAAAAAAAATGTGTTTGATTTAGTTTGGAATAATGAGGGTATACTTTATAGGGATATTTTCTTTCAAGCAGAAAAAGAATTTTCAGCTTATAATTTTGAATTAGCAAATGTGGACAATCTGTTCAAAATTTTTGATATGGTTGAACAAGAAACAAAACTACTGCTAGAAAAAAAACTGCCATTACCAGCTTATGATCAATGTTTAAAAGCAAGTCATGTTTTTAATATTTTAGATGCAAGAGGAGCAATTAGTGTTGCTCAAAGAGCAGAGTATATTGCAAAAATAAGGGACATGACAAAAAGTGTAGGACAAGCTTGGGTAGATAACCAAAAATAAAAAATAAATGCCAGAATTTTTTATAGAACTTTTTAGTGAGGAAATTCCTGCAAATTTACAGAATAAGACAAGAAAAGATTTTTTTCAAAATTTAAAAGAATTTTTAGAAAAAGAGGAGATAAAATATAGTGGTGAAGCTACAGCTTTTTCAATACCAAATAGATTAATTGTTTACTTTGAAAATATATCTAAAAAAATTATTAAAAAGGCAAATGAAATTAGGGGCCCCAATATTAATGCTTCAGAGGTAGCTTTAAACGGTTTTTTAAAATCATACAAGATAACCATAGACAAAATTTATAAAAAAAAAACTGATAAAGGAGAATTTTATTTCTTTAAAAAACCATCTGAAAATATTGAAACAAAGTCCCTTTTGCAAAAAAATTTACCAAGAATTTTAGACAATATATCCTGGAAGAAATCGATGCGCTGGGCTGACCATGGACTATATTGGGGAAGGCCACTTAAATCTATACTATGTTGTTTTGACAATAAAACTTTAGAATTTGAATACCATCATCTAGTCTCATCGAACATCACTTTCATCGATAAAGATTTTGAGCAAAAAACCGCAAAGTTTTTTAAATTTAAAGATTACTTAGCTTTTTTTAGGTCACAAAATATTATTTTAGACAATAAAAAAAGGGAGAAATTTATTATAGATCAATTGAACAGAATAGCAAAAAAAGAAAACTTAAAAATTCATTTCAACTCTAATCTTTTAAATGAAGTCACCAACATAGTTGAAAAACCAAATATAATTAAATGTAGATTTAATAAAAGATTTCTTGAGATCCCAGATGATATATTGGTGACCACAATGCAAGTTCATCAAAAGTATTTTCCAACATTTGATAGTAGAGATAATTTAACAAATAATTTTTTTCTAGTTGCAGATAATAAAGACAGTAAAGGTTTAATAAAAATAGGTAATGAAAATGTAGTCGAGGCCCGTTTAAATGATGCGAAATTTTTTTGGGATAAAAATAAAACTCAAAATTTGGTTAAGGGCATATCAAATTTAAAAAAACTAAGTTATTTTGAGGGATTAGGATCTTACTTTGAAAAAATTCAAAGACTTAGAAAATTAGGTGCTTTAATTTCTGACGAATTACTAATAAGCAAAGAAAAAGTTGAGATAGCCAGTTCAATTTGTAAAGTAGATTTGACATCAGATTTAGTAAATGAGTTCCCTGAACTTCAAGGTGTAATGGGCGGCCATTTTGCAAAATCACAAGGTTTTGATAACGATATATGTTTAGCTATAAGAGAACATTATCTACCTACAGGTCCAGAAACTAAAACTCCAAAAAAACCTTACTCTGTCGCTTTAGCTATGAGCGATAAGTTAGATACTTTGTCAGGTTTCTTTGCAATTAATTTAAAACCCACTAGTTCAAAAGACCCATTTGCATTAAGAAGATCTGCTATCGGTCTTATTAGGCTAATAGTAGAAAATAAATTAGAAATTAAATTAAAAGATATAATAAATTATTCTTTTTTACTTTTTAGTGAACAAGGTGTTAAGTTTGATATCAAACTAGCCCAACACGATTTATATAGGTTTATTTCAGATAGACTAAGATTTTATATGAAAGAAAAAAATATTAGATCAGATATCATTGAATGTTCTATGAGTAGTTACAATATAGATCAAATTTACAAAATATTTAATAAAGCGTTTATTTTAAATAAACTAATCGATAAAAATATAGGTCAAGATATTATTTTCTCATATAAAAGAGCCTCAAATATTTTAAGTGATGAGGTTAAAAAAAATAACTTTGAATTGTCTGAGACTACTGATCCAGGATTATTCAAAAATGACTCTGAAAAAAAATTATATAAAAAGATACAGGAAATAAGAAAATATTTTACAAGTCTAGGTAGTAGTGAGAATTGTGAGAAAACTCTTGAGGTGTTGGCAGAAGCAAAAATAGAAGTTTCAAATTTTTTTGAGGATGTAATTGTCAATGATGATGATGAGGTTTTAAAAAAAAATCGTTTGGAACTTTTACAATTGTTATGTAAAACCTTCAATAATTATATAAATTTTTCAAATATAGAGAGCGCTTAATGAGTAATTTAGTTTTTAATTTTAATTCTAAAAAGTCAAAGAATTTAAAAAACCCAAAATTTATCTTAGGTGGCAAAGGCGCGAACTTGGCTCAAATGGGAAAACTAGGATTACCAGTTCCCCCTGGCTTCACAATTTCCACGGAAGTTTGTGAAATTTTTTACAAAAATAATAAAAAATTAAATTCAAAACTGATTAAATCTATTAACCTTGAATTAAAACAAGTTGAGACTGAGTGTAGAAAAAAATTTGGTGATTTAAACAATCCACTTTTGGTTTCAGTTAGATCTGGAGCAAGAGTTTCTATGCCAGGAATGATGGATACCATTTTAAATCTTGGATTAAATGATAAAACTGTAAAGGCATTAGCTAAAAAAACCTCTAATATGAGGTTTGCAAAAGATAGCTACAGAAGATTCATTCAGATGTATTCAAACGTTGTTTTAGGAATAGAAAGTTATAATTTTGAGGAACTAATCGAAAACTATAAGTTAACAAAGGGTGTTTTAATGGACACTGATCTAGATGAAAATGATTGGGATGGTTTAATTAAAGATTTCAAAAATGTTGTTAAAGAAAAAACAAAGAAACAATTTCCCCAAGATGTATATGAACAATTATATGGAGCAATTTCTGCTGTGTTTTTGTCTTGGGAAAGCCATAGAGCAAAAGTTTATAGAAAGCTAAATCAAATACCATCTGAATGGGGAACAGCTGTTAATGTTCAATCAATGGTTTTTGGAAATATGGGAGATGATTGTGCAACTGGGGTTGTTTTTACAAGAAATCCATCTGATGGAAAAAATGAAATTTATGGCGAATATTTAATTAATGCCCAGGGTGAAGATGTTGTAGCAGGAACTCGAACTCCAAATTACATTACAAAAAAAGCACATAAAGAGTCAAAATCAAATGGAAAATCAATGGAAGAAGCTATGCCAAAAGTATTTTCTCAATTAAAAAAAATTCTACTACTCCTAGAGAAACATTATAAAGATATGCAAGATGTAGAATTCACTGTTGAAAACTCAAAACTTTGGATGCTTCAAACACGATCAGGAAAAAGAACAGCAAAGTCAGCTGTGAAGATAGCTGTGGACATGGTTAAAGAAAAATTAATTTCAAAAAAAGAGGCTGTGTTAAGAGTGGATGCAAATTCACTAGACACATTGCTCCATCCAACACTTGATGAAACAAAAGATATAAAAACTATCGCAAAAGGTTTGCCAGCATCACCAGGTGCAACAAGTGGAAAGGTAGTTTTTACATCAGACGAAGCAGAAAGATTAAATGGCATGATGCAAGATACAATACTAGTTCGTGTAGAAACATCCCCTGAAGATATTCATGGTATGCATGCAGCAAAAGGAATTTTAACAGCTAGAGGAGGCATGACAAGCCATGCCGCAGTTGTTGCAAGAGGCATGGGTAGACCATGTGTTTCTGGATCAAGTGAAATCGATATTAAGTATGATGATAAACTTTTTAAAACTTCCTCAAATGTTGAAATAAAAGAAGGTGATATAATTACAATCGATGGATCTACAGGGAGAGTAATTTTAGGAGAAGTTCCAACTATAAAACCAGAGATTTCAGGAGATTTTTCAAAACTGATGAATTGGGCTGACAAATTTAGGAAATTAAAAGTTAGAACTAATTCTGAAACTCCTCTAGATACAAAAACTGCTAGAGACTTCGGAGCTGAAGGAATAGGTTTATGTAGAACAGAGCATATGTTTTTTGATGAAGATAGAATTCTTTCAGTAAGAGAGATGATTTTATCTAAAACTATTGACGATAGAAATAAAGCTTTGGCTAAACTTCTTCCTCATCAAAAGAAGGATTTTACTGAAATTTTTGAAATTATGAGTGGCTTACCAGTAACTGTAAGGCTGTTGGATCCACCTTTACATGAGTTCTTACCTAAAAACGATAAAGAGATAAGCGATCTCAGCAATGTAACAGGTCTGCATGTAAACGAAATAAAATCTAGAACAGAAGAATTACATGAACACAACCCAATGCTTGGACACAGAGGATGTAGATTAGGAATATCTTTTCCAGAAATTTATGAAATGCAGTGCAGAGCAATTTTTGAGGCTTTAATAGATTGTAAAAAAAGAAAACTTAAGTCTACTATGCCAGAAATAATGATCCCACTTGTCTCAACAGAGGCAGAGATAAAAATCATGAAAGACTTAGTTATTAGGGTAGCAAAAAAAGTTCAAGACGAGCACAAATCTAAAGTAAACTTTTTAGTTGGGACAATGATTGAATTACCAAGAGCAGCAATAAAAGCAAAAGATATAGCAAAACATGCTGAGTTTTTTAGTTTTGGAACAAATGACTTAACTCAAACAACTTTTGGTATCAGCAGAGATGACAGTGGAAAGTTTTTGAACGATTATATTGAAAATAAAATATTTGATATTGACCCTTTTATTTCGATTGATGATGGTGTTGGTGACTTAATTGAAATTGCAACTTTAAAAGGAAAAAAACAAAATAAAAATATTAAACTTGGTATTTGTGGTGAGCATGGGGGAGATCCAAAAAGTATTAATTTCTGCTCTAGAACTGGATTAAATTATGTTTCTTGTTCACCTTACAGAGTTCCTGTTGCAAGACTGGCTGCAGCACAAGCTGAGTTAATTAAAAAATAAGTAAACTACTATCGAAACTTTTTGCACTATGTGTAATTGAACCTACAGAGATTCTGTTTACCCCGGTCTTACTAATTTTGGTTATATTTTTTAAGTTAGCGTTTCCAGAATACTCAGTTTCATATTTACCCTTACAAATCTTTAAATATTTTTTTAATTGAGTAAGACTTACATTATCAAATAAAATTCTATCAAATTTAAGATCCAAGACATTATTTAATTGTCTCAAATTTTCGATCTCAACTGTTACTTTTTTTTTAGCTTTTAAGGATTTTTTTATTATATCTCTTAATGATGTCTCTGATTTAAAATGATTTTCTTTGATAAGTACCTCATCACTTAGATTATATCTATGATTATACCCACCACCTTTTCTGACAGCGTATTTTTCTAACAATCTTAAATTTGGTGTTGTTTTTCTTGTGCAACAAATTTTAGTTTTGTTTTTGACTTTGCTTACATATAGATTAGTGATGGTGGAAATACCAGAGGCATGATTAAGAAAATTAAGAGCGGTTCTCTCGGCAATCAAAATCGTTTTTGTTTTTGCAGTTATTTCAGCTATAATTTGATTTCTTTTAACTTTTTTACCATCTTTAATTTTCTGTGAAAATTTACTTTTTCTCTCCAAAAGTTTGAAAGCTGCCTTGCAAAAATTAATACCAGATATTATTCCACTCTGTTTTGATATTATTTTAGCTTGAACTATTTTATTTTTCGAATTTAAAAGTTTTGTTGTTATGTCACCATTTGGTTTTAAATCTTCTTCAAGAGCTTTAAGAACTAAGTTATTTATATATTTTTGGTTTATTTTTTGCACTGATCTAACGACCAATTTCAGTCATTCTTTCAACAGATTTTCTAGCTTTTTCTATTACCTCTTTAGACATTAAAATTTCGTTCGTTTCTTTTTTTAAACAATCTAAAATTTTTGGAAGAGTTATTCTCTTCATATGTGGACATAAGTTACAAGGTTTTATAAATTTTACGTTAGGATTATCAACTTGAACGTTATCGCTCATTGAGCATTCTGTTACCATCATAACTTTCTCGGGCTGATTTTCTTTTACGTATTTAATCATACCACTAGTAGAACCTGTAAAATCGCTTGCGTTTATGACATCTGGTGGGCATTCAGGATGAGCAATAACTTTAATACCAGGATTATGTTTTCTAATTTCATTTATTTCTTGATCGTTGAATTGTTCATGCACCTCACAAGTACCTTTCCAAGAAATTATCTCAACATCTGTCTGAGTTGCTACATATTTTGCAAGATAATCATCAGGTAAGAAAATAACTTTTTTAACACCAAGGGAATTTACAATTTTTACAGCATTCGCAGAGGTACAACACACATCAGTTTCTGCTTTAACATCTGCAGAGGTATTAACATATGATACAACCGGCACTCCTGGATATTGTTTTTTCAAGTTTCTAACGTCTTCTCCTGTTATTGAGGAAGATAATGAGCAGCCGGCACGCATATCGGGTAATAAAACTTTTTTGTTTGGGCTCATTAATTTTGCTGTTTCAGCCATAAAGTGCACTCCACACATAACAATTATGTCAGCTTTTGTTTTTGCTGCTTCAACTGCAAGCGCTAATGAGTCGGCTGAAAAATCTGAGATACCATGATAAATTTCTGGGGTCTGATAATTATGGGCAAGTATTACCGCATTTTTTTCTTTTTTTAGTTTGTTAATTTCATAAATATATGGAGCGTGAGTAGACCACTCTATTTCTGGCATTATGTCGGATATTTTTTCGTAAATCGGATTAGTTGCTTTTTTTACTTCTGAGTTAAATTCCATATGTAATCCTATCAACTTGAAAGAAGATTGTCATTCAATTAATGTGACGCATACGCGGCCGTGCTGAAACTGGTAGACAGGCTTGGTTGAGGGCCAAGTGGGGCTTCCCCATGAGAGTTCGAGTCTCTCCGGCCGCACCAAAAGTTTATAATAATTTATTTTTTTTTCTCATGAAAACTAAAAGTTTACAACCTGTTTTTGTGTAAGATGAATGACAAGTGCCAGGTTTATAACTTACAAAGTCTCCTTTGTTAAATTTAGTATTATCTTTATCAATTAATTGCCCATCTAAAATATAAAACTCCTCATAATTAGAATGTTTGTGGAAAGGAGTTAGAGTATTAGGTTTTAATCTTAATATATAGCTTCCTTGGCCTGTTTTTTTGTCATAAGTTATTTTGTGCCAATCCATGCCTTTGAAAACATTTCCATAATTATCAAATGGTTTAAATTTAATTTTAGAGGTCTTTGTTATTAACCTTTTTTTCATAAATTAAGCCAATCAGGTTTAAAAAATTTAATTTCTGCATTCCCACATTTAAAAACCTTATCAAAACTGAAGATATCATTATTTAATTTAACCAAACCAAAGTTATATTTTTTTGAAATTAAAGCCTTTCCAATTTCTTTTTCGTTATATTTAATATTATCATCTTTTGACAATGAACCATTTAGAATTTTAAAAGGTAAAAGTCTTTTATTTAATTTGTTTTTAAGTTTTATTCTTGAAGTATTTTCTTGCCCTATATAACACCCTTTTTTGAAATCTATTGCATTGAGTTCTTCAAAATTACATTCAATTCCAAATAATTTTTCCTTTAACAAATTAGTTTGTAATTGAGGAATTCCCAGATTGAAACTATAATCATAATATATGTCGGGATCCTCCGATTTGAGATTTAATTTTTTTAAAGATAAATATAATTTTTCTAAATTGATTATTAATCTTCCCCCCAATTCTTTGTTTCTTGGATCTAGAAAGACAGGATCTTCTCTATATTTAGTGGTGAAACCGGGCAAGTCTTGAGCTCCTTCAAATTCTAAAAATTTAGAATATGAAAAAGCAGCAACAACAAATTCGTTACTTAAATTTAAAATTTCCACCTTAGATCTCAATTTATAAGAGATTATTTTTTTATATAATTCTTCTGCAATACTTTTTTCACAATCTAAAAAAAAACCATTTTTATGTTTTACAACTATAAAGTCATATAAATACTTACCTTGAGGCGTTAACAATGAGGCATAACAACTGTTTTTATCATTAACTTTATAAATATCGTTTGTTATTAAATTTTGAAGAAACTCATTTGTGTCAGATCCATTAATATACAAAACTCCTCTGTCCTCTAGAATAAATACAAATTTTTTATTAATCATAATTGATAACTTATATTTTATAATATAATAAGATTTTTAAAATAATGTTAGATTTAAAAATTATAAACGGCAATTGTTTTATTAATGGAAAACTTGAAAAACAAGATATAGGTATTAAAAACGGCAAAATTGTAAATATAGGAAATTTCGAGCAAGAATCGAAAGATACTTATGATGCAGAAAATTTAACAGTTCTTCCTGGTTGCATTGATACACAAGTTCATTTTAGAGAACCGGGCTCAACAGATACTGAAGATCTTAATTCTGGAAGTAAAGCAGCGGTCATGGGAGGTATAACTTCGGTTTTTGAAATGCCAAATACAAAACCACCTACTACTAATTTTGAGGAATTCGAAAAAAAAATAAAAATTGCAAAAAAAATGTACTGTAATCACGCATTTTTTTTTGGAGCTACGGCTGAAAATTGTGAAACCTTAGAAAAATTACAGGATTTAAAAGGATGTTGTGGAATAAAACTTTTTGCGGGATCTTCAACAGGAAATTTATTAGTGGACAAAGAAGATGACATAGAAAAAGTATTCAAGCATGCATCAAAAGTAGTTGCTGTACATTCGGAAGATGAGGAAATACTTAAAATTAGAAAAAAGTTAATTGAAAAAGGGAATGTGAAAACACATCCTCTTTGGAGAAATGAAGAAGTGGCCATGTCTTCAACTAGAAAAATTGTCAAAATAGCAAAAAGATTTAATAAGAAGGCACATATACTTCATATTACCACAAAAGAAGAAATAGATTTTCTGTCTCAAAACAAAGGTAACATAACATTTGAAATAACGCCTCAACACCTAACGTTTTGCGCACCTGATTGTTACGATAAAATTGGCACTTATGCTCAAATGAATCCACCTATTAGAGATAAAACCCATCAAGATCGTCTTTGGTACGCAATAAAAAATAATTACAATGATACAATTGGCTCAGATCATGCACCACACTTAAAAGTTAATAAAGATAAAACTTATCCAGACTCACCTTCAGGCATGCCTGGGGTACAAACATTGCTACCTGTTATGTTAAATCATATCAATAATGGAAAATTAAAATTAGAACAATTAATTAAATTTATTTGTGAAAACCCTGTTAAAATATTTGGTGTTAAAAATAAAGGATACATCAAAAAAGACTTTGATGCCGATCTTACAATAGTAGATTTAAACAAAAAAATTACAATCGATAACAAGGATATGCAAAGCAAATGTAAATGGTCACCTTACCATGGCGAGACATTTAAAGGTTCACCAGTAGCAACTATAATTGCAGGTAAGATAAAAATGAAAAATGGATCATTGATTGGAGAACCTGAGGGAACCCCGTTAGAATTTATTTAAATAGTCTTTTACTCAAATTAAGACAGTCTTTTTTCAAACTCTCTAAGTCATTAGAAATTTTAATTTTTGACATCAATTTTCTATTATTTAAATAAAAGTTTTCAGTAGGACCTTTATCATAATTAACAATTTTAAATTTATTTTTATTAAAATGATTAAGCCACTTAATTATATCATTTAGAAAAACTTTTCTACCAATTGATATATTATAAATGCCTCTTAAATTTTTACGAATAATCATATTAATAATTTCACAAAACTTTTGGATTGATATGAAGTCTTTATAATTTTGCTTATTATTGTAAATTACACCTTTTTTGGCTTTCTCATAAAAAATATCTACAAATGTTTTATGTAAATTTTTACTGAATTTTGATTTATCACCTATTATATTTGATATTCTTAAAATGATTAAATTATTTTTAAATTTCCTATATAATATTTTCTCAGTCATTAATTTATTTTTTGAATAATTAGATTTTGGAGATAATTTATCTCCCTCTTTAATATTTGGTTTTATTTTGTAAACTTTTCTTGAACTTAAAAAAATATAAATTGTTTTTTTATTATTTATTCTTTCAGCTATCTTAAAGTCATTATCAAAATTTTTATTATATTTTTTTTCAATGTAGTTTCTGTTTATTGAAGAATTAATAATAAAATTATACTTGTCAATTTGTTTAAAATTTAAAGCTTTTTTAAAACTTATAAATTTGACATTATGCTTAAGTTTTAAAAATTTGTTTAGACTTTTTCCTATAAATCCCCTTTTTCCAATAATTAAAACTTTCTTCATGATTAGATTAACAAGCAAATAAATTTTGTTAATAAGTAGTCTAGATTCTTTTCAAATTTAATATTATTATTTTTACAAAAAGAATAAAAATACTGATGTGCTTGACTTCTACGTCTCCACCAATTTTTGGAATATTTTTTAAACTTTGATGAAACATTATTTTCTGTTCTTCTGTAGTAAGTAAGGTTTTCATTAACTCTGTTAAAGTTTTTTAAAACATATTGTGCATATAGGCAAATCCTTAGATCCATCCATACATCTGTAAAATCTTTAGATGAAATTGCTGCAAACAAATCATCAAAAACTTTTTTTTTTATAGTTATGCAACTGGTAGGATGGATGAAAGGCCAGTAAGTTTTAAAAAAATTTTTATTCCCTTTTTCAATATAATTTGAATTTTCATATACATTTATTGGAAGATCAAAGAGGATTTTGGTTTTATCATTTTTTTTGAAATAATTTACTACAGTCTCTAATTTTTTTTCATGAAAATAATCGTCACTATCTAGAAAACATATTAATTCACCAGTACTTTGATCGATAGACTCTTTAAAAGCATTTAATTGATTAATAGATCCATACTTTGTTTGGTTTTTATTCTCTATAATTTTTATATTTGAAAATTTTTTAATTTTATCTAACGAGTTATCTGAAGAATTGTCATCAAAAAAAATTATTTCTAAATTTTTATAAGTTTGTGAATTTAGTGAATTAATACATTGTTCAATGTATTTTTCATTATTAAAATTGGCTATTACAACTGATGTTTTCAAATTTAAGCCTATGTCTAATCACTTTTTAAGAATATTATTTTTAATTAATTCCTCTGCTATTTCTGTTAAAATAGCAGGATCATCAATAGTTGCAGGCATTTTATAATCTTCTTTATCAGCAATTTTTCTTATTGTTCCTCTCAAAACTTTACCCGACCTTGTTTTTGGAAGCCTTTTTACGACTATTGCAATTTTAAATGCTGCAACTGGCCCAACTTTGTCTCTAACCATTTGAATACACTCTTTTGAGATTGTTTCATTTTCTTTTGTAACTCCAGCTTTTAAAGCTATCAATCCAATTGGTAATTGTCCTTTTAGTTGATCTTTGATTCCAATAACTGCACATTCAGCAACCGACTGATGTTCAGATAATACTTCTTCAATTTGTCCTGTAGACAATCTGTGACCTGCAACATTTATTATATCGTCAGTCCTAGACATTATCCAAATATAACCATCCTCATCAATATGTCCTGCATCATAGGTTTGATAATATCCTTTGTAATTTGACATGTAATTCTCCTCATATCTTTTATCTGCATTCCATAATGTTGGAAAAGTTCCTGGTGGCAAAGGTAATTTAACAACTATATCTCCCATTTCATTAGGTTTAGCTAAAGTTTGATCTGGTTTAATAATTTTTACATCATAACCAGGAACAGCTTTACAAGCTGAACCATATTTTGTTTTTTGCATTTCTATACCTGTACAATTTGAACTAATAGCCCAGCTGGTTTCAGTTTGCCACCAATGATCAATAACGGGAACTTTAAGAAGGTCCTCAGCCCATTTTATAGTATCAGGATCCGCTCTCTCACCAGCTAAAAATAAAGACTCAAAGGAACTTAAATCATATTTTGAAAAAAATTTACCTTCCGGATCTTCTTTTTTAATTGCTCTAAACGCAGTTGGCGCTGTAAATAAAGATTTAATTTTGTATTCAGATATTACTCTCCAAAATACACCTGCATCTGGGGTTCCAACTGGTTTCCCTTCAAAAAGAACAGTCGTGCATCCTTTAAATAACGGAGCGTATACAATGTAAGAGTGACCAACAATCCAACCAATATCACTTGCTGACCACCATATGTCATCTGTATCTATGTTATAAATATTTTTCATAGTCCATTTTAAAGCAACAATGTGACCCCCAATATCTCTAACGATACCTTTTGGTACACCGGTCGTACCAGAGGTATATAAAATATATGCAAACTCGTTTGAATTCATCTCTACACAATCTGTATCTTTGGCATTTGATAAAGACTCGTCCCAACTTATTTCTAATGGAGAATTAAGTTTTATTTCATGACCTTGTCTTTGAAAAAAAATTACCTTTTCTACTTTATGCTTAGCTAGCTTTAGCGCTCCATCAACAAGAGGTCTATATTCTACTGTTCGACCTGGTTCAAAACCGCATGAAGCAGTCACAAGCACCTTTGCTTTGCTATCATCTATTCTGCTTGCAAGCTCATTTGATGCAAAACCACCAAAAACAACAGAGTGAATAGCTCCAACTCTCCCACAAGCTAGCATCGCGACCACTGCTTCTGGCACCATTGGCATATAAATGATAACTCTATCCCCCTTTTTTACACCTTGATTTGACAACGCGCCTGCAAACTTAGAAACTTTATCTTTTAACTGTTTAAATGAGAATTTAGCTTTGCTACCTGTTATAGGGCTGTCATAAATTAAGGCCGTTTTTTCGCCTCTACCTTCGTCAATATGAATATCTAAAGCGTTGTAACAGCTATTTGTTACTCCGTCCTCAAACCATTTATAGAAAGGAGGTTTATTTTTATTTAATATTTTAGTAGGCTTTTTAAACCAGAAGATGTCATTTGAAATTTCTTTCCAAAATTCCTCAGGTTTGCTGATAGATTTTTGGTATAAGTCCTTAAAATCCATTTTTATTAAATTTGATTCATAATTAGTTAAAATTGAGCTTTATGTATCTATAAGTTGTATTAAATTTCAAAAACCTAGCAAAATCAACAAAAATAGCTTCAAATTTATACTTCTAATACCTTATTATTTTTGATAATTAGACCACAACTTTGGCTTTGAATAAAAGCCGTAGTTTAAATTTAAACTAAAAAAAACTAACTAAAGAGGGAGTTTTTTATGAAAACAATGAAAATGTTAGCTTTAGTGCTAGTTCTTTTCGGAGCTACTACAGCAGCTAACTCAGCAACAGCCTTCTTAGCTACAGATGATTTCGTAGGTATTTCATTTTGGCTAATTTCAATGGGTATGTTGGCAGCTACAGCATTTTTCTTTATGGAGCAAGCAAACGTTGGTGCTCAGTGGAGAAAATCAGTAAACGTAGCTGGATTAGTAACAGGTATTGCATTTATCCACTATATGTACATGAGAGCGGTTTGGGTTGAAACAGGTGATACTCCAACAGTTTACAGATACATCGATTGGTTAATTACTGTACCACTACAGTTAGTAGAATTTTATCTAATTCTATCTGCAGTTAAAAAAGTACCAACAGGAATATTCTGGAGAATTTTAATCGGTTCTTTAGTAATGTTAATTGGTGGTTATCTTGGAGAAGCAGGAATGATAAACGCTACTCTTGGTTTTGTAATCGGAATGGCTGGATGGATTTACATTTTATATGAAATCTTTTCTGGTGAAGCAGGTAAAGTTGCTGCTAAGTCTGGTAACAAATCATTAGTAACAGCATTCAGCGCTTTAAGAATGATCGTTACTGTAGGTTGGGCTATTTATCCACTAGGTTATATCTTCGGATACTTAACAGGTGGTGTAGACGCTAACTCATTAAACGTAATTTACAACTTAGCAGACTTCGTTAATAAGATCGCTTTCGGTATTATTATCTGGTCTTGTGCAGTTGCAAACTCTGGAAGAAGAGCATAATAAGCTTCAACTGAGTTGAAATTTTAAATAGGGCAAGTAGAAATACTTGCCCTATTTTTTTTTACACCTATATATAAATAAATGACAAAGATTACTTACATAGAACATAATGGGAAAGAACATACCATAGATGTGCAGAATGGATTAACAGTTATGGAAGGAGCTGTACAGAATGATATTCCTGGAATAGATGCTGATTGTGGAGGCAGTATGGCTTGCGCTACTTGTCATGTTTATGTCAAAGATGACTGGTATGATAAATTAGATGAAAAAAGTGAAGGTGAAGACGATATGATAGATCAGGCCTATGAACCAAAAAAAAATAGTAGACTTAGTTGTCAAATTACAGTCTCTGATAAAATAGAAGGGCTAATAGTTCACCTACCTGAGAAACAAGTTTAATGATAAAAACAGACGCTTTAATAATTGGGGCAGGTCCAACAGGATTATTTACTGCACATCAATTAAAAATAATTGGACTGGATTGTCAGATAGTTGACAACCTAGATAAAATTGGTGGCCAGTGTATAGAACTTTATCCAGATAAACCTATTTATGATATTCCTGCAATACCCGAATGCACTGGAGAAGAGTTAACACAAAATTTAATTAAACAACTTGAACCTTTCAAAATAAAATTTCATTTAAATGAAAGAGTTGATGAAGTAAAAAAAGATAAAAATAATTGGGAAGTTAAAACTAGTAATGGTACTAAATTTATTACTCCCAATGTCATTATTGCTGGTGGCGTAGGTTCTTTTGAGCCAAGAAAATTTTCTTTAAAAGAATGTGAACAGTTTGAAAATAAGTCTATATTTTATTCTGTAAAAAATAAAAAAATATTTGAGGGAAAAATTGTTACTATCTTTGGTGGTGGTGATAGTGCACTTGATTGGGCAGTAGAAATTTCTAAAACTTCAAAAGTTAACTTAATTCATAGAAGAGATGAGTTTAGAGGGGCTAAAGCAACAGTAGATAAAATTCATGAACTAGCAAAATCAGGTAAAATTAATTTATTTACTAAGTATCAAATAAGTGGAGCAAAGGGATCAAGTAATTTAGAAAGTGTGGAAATTACTCATGAAAATAAAGAGATAAAAACATTTAAAACAGATTACATCCTTGGCTTTTTTGGTTTAGTTATGCAACTTGGGCCAATCGCGAATTGGGGACTAAATCTTAATAAAAAAACTATTGAAGTTGATACAGAAAAATTTGAGACAAATCAAAAGGGCATATACGCCGTTGGTGATATATGCACTTACCCTGGCAAGTTGAAACTTATTTTGTCGGGTTTTCATGAAGGTGCTTTAGCTGCGAGAGCTTGTTTTAAATTAGCAAGACCAAATGAAAAATATAGATTTGAATTCACTACATCTTCTAAAACTATAAAAAATAGGCTTGGTGTAAAAAGTGATTGAGTTATATACCGCCAATACTCCTAACGGCAAAAAGATATCAATTATGCTAGAGGAAATTGGTTACGAATATAATGTAAATACAATTGATTTAAATAAAGGCGAACAGTTTAATCCTGAGTTTAAAAAGATTAGTCCATTTAGCAAGATACCAGTAATTAAAGATAATGACAATAATGAGGTAATTTTTGAATCTGGAGCTATACTTATATATCTTGCTGAAAAGAGTGGAAAGTACTTTGATAATAAAAATATTATTACACAATGGTTGATGGCTCAAATGGGTTATGTCGGACCAATTCTTGGACAACATCATCAGTTTCATCATTATAACCCTGGTAAAAGTGAGTTTGGTGAGCAAAGATATTTCAAAATATCAACTTCAATTTATAAAAATTTGGATGAAAGATTATCGGTTTCCAAGTACCTTGCAGGGGAAAATTACTCAATTGCAGATATTGCAACCTTCCCATGGATTGCAAGACATGATTGGCACGATATAGGGCTTAAAAATTACAAAAATCTTTGTAGATGGTATTTAGAAATTTCTGAAAGGAATGCTGTTATAAAGGGGTACGATTATTTAAATAAAGGAGAAAAAATCCCAAAACCTTAAATATCGTCTGCGTAAACTTTTTCCTCTTTTTCGTGTTTTTCCTGAGCAGCAATTGATAAAGTCGCAACCGGTCTAGCAATAAGTCTTTTAATTCCGATTGGTTCTCCAGTCTCTTCGCAAAACCCGTATGTCCCATCTTTAATCTTTCTTAAAGCCGAGTCTATTTTTGATATCAGTTTTATTTGTCTGTTGATTGCTCTCATCTCAACATTTTTATCTGTATATGAGCTTGCTTGATCCACAATATCTGCAGAGGTACTATTATCATCCATAGAACTATTATATAAAGCCTCATTATTTGATCTAACCAAATCCTTCTTCCAAGCTAATAGTTTATTTTTGAAAAACACTTTATGTTTTTCACACATATATTTTTCTGATTCTTTTGGAATGTAAGTTTTAGAAATTCTAACCATTATCTAATTTAAAACGCTCGGAGTATATTCAGCAAATAGGTAGTGTCAAGCAAGGTTTAATTGTATAAATTCAAATAAATGGTGATTTATAAAAAGCAAATAAAAATTTTTTTTTACATTTTTTTGGTAATCCATTTAATTTTATGGACTTTGACTCCATCATTAACAAATAACAATCTTCCACTTGATACGATAGAGGCTCTTGCTTGGGGCAGTAATTTAGACTGGGGTTTTAACAAGCATCCTCCAATGAGTGCATTTATTGTGGAAATTTTTTATCAAATTTTTGGATCAAACGATTGGGCATATTATTTACTCAGTCAAATTTTTATAGTTTTCTCTTTCTTTATTATTTTTCAATTCAGTAAAGAAATTTTAAATAATGAGATTTTAGCATTTATATCAGTTTTATTATTAGAGGGTATTTATTTCTATAATTTCACAACTCCCGAATTTAATGTTAATGTTTGTCAAATTCCTTTTTGGGCTTTAACAGTCTACTATTCGTGGAAAATTTTTAACCAAAAAATACCTCGATTTAAAGACTGTGTCATTGTTGGAATATTTGCTGTAGGTGGTCTTTTATCTAAATATCTATTTATTTATTTACTAATAGCGATTGATATACTTTTTATCTATTTGATAGTTTTCAAGAAAGAAAAAAAATTTCATTTTAATTATTTAATTTCTCTAGAAGTTTTTTTAGTTTTATTAATTCCTCATATTATATGGTTATTTAATAATGAATTTATAACAATAACTTATGGACTTGCAAGATCTGGCATAGATAGTTCAACTTTTTTAGATCATCTGATTTATCCATTAATATTTTTTTTAAAACAAGTTGGAATATTAATACCATTTTTTGTTATGCTTTATTTTCTTACAAAAAAAATTAAGATTAATTATAATTTAAAAGATAAAAAACTTTTATTTCTATTAGCAATAAATATTTTACCAATATTATTAATTCTTTTTACATCTATGATAATGGGTTCAAAAATACGAACGATGTGGATGACACCCTTTTATTTATTTTTTGGAACTTTATTAGTTTACGTTTTTCAAAAGTATATAGTAAAACAAAATTACAAAAGTTTTATAACATCATTTTTAATTTTATTTCTTTTATCCCCTATTACCTACGCATATATTTCAATTACAGAAAATGATAAAAGGACCGATTACCCAGGAAAACAAATTGCAAATAAAGTTCAATTGAGATGGAACGAAGAATTTAAAGATCCGATAAACATAGTTTTAGGAAATGAATGGAATGCTGGAAATTTATCATATCATTTAAAGACTAGACCAGTTTGGGATGGGGAAATTGACCAAAATAAGTTAGATACTTATAATTATTATATTTGTATAGATAGAATATGCTTAGGCAATAAATGAATGAATTTATAGAAAAAAATAAAAAATTAATATTAATTATTTTTATAATTGCTGTGATAGAATTTTCAGGACATGGAATATTTGCTTCTTTAATAAGATTTTTAAGTTCAATTAATTCGATATGAAGTTTAAAATATTAATACCTCTTTACAATGATTGGCAATCTTTGCTTAAGCTTCTTGAAAATATTGACAATCAAATTAATGAAACGGATAACATTTTTTCTATCGTAGTTGTAAACGATGGATCAACCGAAAAAGTAATAAATGATTTTCCTAATTATAAAAAAATACACTCTATTAAAATTATAAATTTAAAAAAAAATATTGGTCATGCTAGATCCATTGCAACTGGTCTAAAATTTATTTTAGAAAATGATGACTTTGACTATATTATACCCATGGACTCAGACGGTGAAGATAGACCGAATGAAATAAAAGAATTAATCAAAAAAATAGATCCACAATCTAATTTGCCAATAGTTTGTGAAAGAGTAAAAAGATCAGAGGGGTTTTTTTTTAAATCTTGTTATTTTTTACACAAATTAATTACTCTTACCTTTACAGGAAGATCTATTAAGTTTGGAAATTTTACTTGCCTTCCAAAAGATGTAGTAAAAAGTATGATCAACGAAAAAGCCACTTGGAGTAGTTTTTCAGGATCCTTATCAAAAATCTCAACAATTAAAATTGGAGTACCTTCAAAAAGAGGTACCAGATACTTTGGACCGTCTAAAATGAGTTTTAAAAACCTTTTAATACACTCTATATCAATAATAGCAGTTTTTAAGGTTCATGTTTTAATTAGATCAATATTATTTTTTTTTATATACGTATTTTTAATTTATGAAAAAATTTCAGTAATTACATTAATACCTATTTTACTAATAATTATATTTAATTTATTAGTATTTATAGTCTCTAAAAGGGAAAATTTAGATGATTATAAAAGCTCAATAAAGAATATTTTTGATGTAAAAACCATTAAATAATACTAAAATTTTCTAATGGAGAATATTGAATTGGGAACTGTAAAATCATTTGTAGATACACTTTGGGTGATAGATTGCGCTATTCTAGTATTTATTATGCAAGCTGGCTTCATGTGTATGGAGACTGGTTTGTCACGACACAAAAATAGCATTAACGTAGCTTTAAAAAATGCTGCTGACTTTGGTGTAGCAGTTGTAGTTTTTTGGATTTTTGGATTTGGTTTAATGTTTGGAAAAAGCTATAACGGACTTTTTGGAACAGATTTATTTTTCTTTAAGACAGATATAGCTGAATATATGGTTTACTTTGTGTTTCAAGCAATGTTTGTCGCTACTGCTGCAACTATTATCTCAGGTGCTGTTGCAGAGAGAATGAAGTTTAACGGTTACATAATTATTACAATATTAGCCACTGGAATAATTTATCCAATTGTAGGCCACTGGGCATGGTCCTCAAGCTATCTTAGTAATATGGATGCTGAAAGACAATTGTTGGAGATAACTGGACAAATAAGTACAGGTGGGTGGTTAAGTAAAATAGGTTTTATCGATTTTGCTGGTAGTACTATTGTCCATTCAGTCGGTGGATGGATGGCACTTGCGGCTGTTATGATTTTGGGACCAAGAATAGGAAAGTATTCAAAAGCAAACAAAGGAAAGTTTACAGGTTCTAGTTTTCCTTTAGCAGTATTAGGAACTCTAATACTTTGGTTTGGTTGGTTTGGTTTTAACGGTGGTAGCAACGGCGCAATGGATGAAGCTGTCCCACTAATATTAATTAATACCTTTTTAGCAGCCTCATTTGGTTTACTGACAGGGCTTG
Source organism: uncultured Pelagibacteraceae bacterium (assembly GCA_902614905.1). Lineage (GTDB taxonomy): Bacteria > Pseudomonadota > Alphaproteobacteria > Pelagibacterales > Pelagibacteraceae > Pelagibacter. The sequence goes on from CACMMN010000006.1 coordinate 37,151, forward strand.
GTATTTCTTTTACTTTATTTAAAAAACCAGACCCTTATTATGTTATTCTTGGACCATTAGCAGGTTTAGTTGCGATAACTGCTGGATGTAACTCAATGTCATCCGTTGTTTCAATATTTGTTGGAATAGTTGGTGCCATAATTGCAATAATAGTTAATGAAATTTTGCACAAATATGAAATTGATGATGTGGTAGGAGCTATACCAGTTCACTTAGCAGCTGGAGTTTGGGGAACTTTAGCCGTTGGTTTATTTAGTGATTTAGATTTGCTAGGCACTGGTTTAAGTAGACTTGAGCAAATAGAAGCACAATTAATTGGTATAATTTCAATAGGAGCATTTTCTTTCATAGGTTCCTATTTTATCTTAAAAATTTTAAATAAAATTTATCCTTTACGAGTTAGCCCTATTCAAGAAGAGTTAGGCCTTAATATTGCAGAGCATAATGCAACTTCAGTAGAACATGATTTAATTTCTATTTTAGAAAAACAATCTGAGAGTGGAGATTTAACTATTAGAGGACCACAAGATCCATTTACTGCAGGGGGTGTGATAGGTTTATATTATAATAAACTAATGAGCAAACTAGAGACTAGTGAAATAGAAAAACAAAAGTGGAGAAACAGAATTACAAATGAAGTTAAACTTGCAGTAAAAGTTCAAGAAAACTTTCTTCCTAAAAGAAATCTAGAGAATTATCCTGTGCATGGTATCAATATTGCTGCTAGAGAGGTTTCTGGAGATTTTTTTAGTTTTTATCCACACAACGAAAGTGTTTATTTCATCATTGCAGACGTGGCTGGAAAAGGAATTCATGCAGGAATGGTTATGGCTAAAGCCTCCACTCTCTTTGAAATAATGTCGAGAGATAAAGTTGACGTTGATGAAATGGCCTTCCACATGAATAATGATTTACATATAACAAAAACAGCCGGTATGTTTGTTACAACAATTATAGGCAATTATAATGTTAAAAGTGGAGAATTAAATTGGGTAAATGCTGGCCATCAGCCTGCTTTATTGAGAGATGAAAAAGGTAATTTTGAGGAGTTTGCGAGCAAATCACCTCCATTAGGAGTTGTAAAACAAAATTCAAAAAATGATTATTTTATCAATAAATCAAATCTAAATGGAAATAGGTTCTACGCTTTTACTGATGGTTTATCAGAAAGCCTTGATAAAAATAATAAAGAGATTGGTATTGAAGGCTCTAAAGAAGTTATTAATAAAAATTTTAATAAAGATTTACAAGATGAACTCAATGACATTGCTAAAGAAATAAAATCTAACGCTAAAAACCGTCAATTAAGTGATGACTTAACTGTTTTAGCTATTGGAAAATAATTTTGTCATCCAATTCTAATTTTTGGCATGCAATAAAAGTCTGCAGTATCGATTTTTGACGAATACTCTCTTTTCATGTTCCACTTTTTATGTACCCCAGCACTTGCAAGGCTTAAAGTAGATCTACCGTATCGATAGTTAGTATTATCAATTGATTTCATTAATTTATTTATTTTTTCATCTCTCTCGGATGAAAACAAATTTTTCTTTTCAGTATCATTTGACAACCCCGTTAGCATTACTCCTGCTTTTTGATAACGATAACCATTTTTAAAAATATTTTCTAAAATAGAAATAGCTGCTTTCACTATTTCGATACTGTTATTTGTTGCAATTGGAAAGTCTATTGTTTTGGAATTTGAATAATATCCGAAGTTTCTTTGAAAAGGGCTAGTTCTTACAAAAACTGTTATTGCTTTTGCAACCAAAGACTCTGATCTTACTTTTTCAGAGGCATTCAGACAATAATTTGCAACTGCTTCTTTTAATTCTTGAAAACTTTCAACTCTTTTTCCAAAAGAACGTGAGACTACACAACTTTTTCTCTTTGAGGTGGTCTTTTCAAGATCTATACATGGTACACCTCTTAGTTCCATTGCTGTCCTTGAACTTAAAACATTTGAAGATTTTTTTATCCAGGTATTAGATTTATTTTTTAATTGTTTAGCATTATATATTCCATTTTTCTGATAAAATTTTGTTAACTGTCTACCAACTCCCCACACATCATTTATTTCTATTTTTTCTAATATTGGATCAAGATTCTCAATACCAATCAAACTTGTAACACCCGATTGTTTTTTCTTTGCAATATGATTTGCAACTTTGCTTAAGGTTTTAGTTTTTGCTATTCCTATACTGGTTGGAATGCCAGTCCATTGCATTACTGTATTTCTTATTTCTTTACCAACATCTGCTATTTCATTGTCTGGAAAATTAGATAAATCCATAAACGCTTCATCTATTGAGTACACTTCTATATCAGAATTAAATCTTTTTAATGTTCTCATTACTCTTCTTGATAGATCTCCGTATAAAGAATAGTTTGAAGAAAAAACTTGTACATTATTTTTAATAATTATATTTTTTGCTTTGAAATATGGTTCTCCCATTTTTATTCCAAGAGCTTTTGCTTCATTAGATCTTGAAATAATACAGCCATCATTGTTGGATAAAACAACGACAGGTTTTTTTCTTATTTTAGGATTAAATAATCTTTCACAAGATACATAGAAAGAATTACAATCGACCAGTGCTATTTTTTTAGTAAACCGAGTGGATGACATAAGTTACAACTCCCCAAATAAAGATATCTTCTTCTTCGTTGATTAAAATTCGATCTTTAAAGTTTTTAGATCCTGAAGTAAGAAATTTTTTATCTCTTTCCTGGACAAAACTTTTAACAACTAACTCATCGTGAACATTTGCAATTACAGTTGAAAAATTTTTTGGCTTTAAACTTTTATCAACCACCAATATATCTCCATCATTAATACCAACATCAGTCATAGATTTACCTTGTACTCTAATTACAAAAGTTGCTGGAACATTCCTTATTAAATGAACATTAAGATCTATATCTTCTTCTATATAGTCTGTAGCAGGAGATGGAAAACCAGCCCCAGCTTTGTGTAAATAATAAGGTATTGTAATCTTCATAAATGTTCTTATTTTGTTCTTTTAATATTTATAGCCCAATAATTAAATGTAGTCAAATAGGTTGTATTTTGAGTCTGAAATTGAATCAAAAGTGAATCAAAAGGTGAACATTGAAACTACATATTGTTGTGTTGTGGATAACTTTTACAATAGATAGACTGAATGAAATGAGAAAATTTTTAGGAGTAATATTTTTAAGCTGTTTTTTTTTCTTAAATGCTAACTCAGAAACTATTTTTTATGGATGCATAGGAAATACACAAGCTGAGAAAGTAAAGCACGGTCTAAATTTTGATAAAATGATAATGACACATTGGAATGATCAAAAGGTTAATTATCCAATTACGAAAATAGAAGGATCTTATGTTTGGGTAGAAGAAAGAGATGACGTGGGAGGAATGTTTCCTAATAGTAGAATAATAAATTATTTTGATAAATCTGAAAATACGTTAAACAAATTTTTTTATGGGATAAGTTATGAAGAAAGAGATTTATTAAGATCAAAAATTGAGTCAGGAAAAGATAAGTATTGGAGCGAAGATGGACCAAAGTTTATTGAATATCAAGTAAAAATATTACAAGAAAATTTTAAATCTCAATTTGAATTTAAATTAACATGTAAAAAATAATGAAAAAACTAACCTGTCATTGTGGATTAATAGAAATTGAGATTGATATAAAAGATAATTTTGAAGATTTATACAGATGTAATTGTTCAATGTGCATTAGGAAAGGAGCAATTACTGCAATTGTAAACAAAGAAGATTTAAAAGTAGTTAAAGGTATGAATAAATTAAAATGTTATCAATTCAAAACAAAGGTAGCAAAACATTATTTTTGCTCTAATTGTGGAATTCAAACTCACAATCTAAGAAGAAGAGATCCAAATACATATGGTATTAATGTTGCGTGCATCAATGACATATCTACAAAAGAGCTGTTTGATTTTAAAGTAAGAATAAATGATGGGAAAAATCACATAATGGATAGACAATAATTATGAAAAAAAAATTAACATGTCACTGCGGAGAATTTGAAGCAGAAGTGACAATACCTGAAAATGGTATTGAAAAAGTTATGAGATGTAATTGTACTTTATGTAAGAGAAAAGGCTATGTGATTGGAGTTTTAGGTGAAAATGACTTTAAAATTTTAAAAGGTGAGAAATTGTTAAAACTTTATCAGTACTATACTAAAGCTGCAAAACATTATTTCTGTTCAATATGTGGAATTCATACACATAATAGACCAAGAATAAATCCTAAAATATATGGTATTAATGTAGCATGTGTTGAAGGTATAGATCCATTTCAATTAAAAAATGTCGCACTTAATGATGGAGAAAACCATCCACTAGATCAAAAGAAGTAATGATTAATCATTTAGATTGTTATCAAAAGGTGAAGAAAAAGTGTTTTAAATTTATCAATTTACAGGAAACTAAAAAAGAAAAATTTAAGAATAAAGAAAAAATGATTAAAAGTTTTTTAATTCCAATTTGTTTTTGGATTAATAAACATAAACCACAAAATAAAACATTTATTATAGGACTTGCAGGTGGCCAAGGAACTGGCAAGACTACGATATCTTCTTTAATAAGATTAATATTGACAACTTATTTTAAATTAAACGTATTCAAAGTCTCTATTGACGATTTTTATAAAACTAGAAAAGAAAGAATAAAATTATCAAAATCAAAACATCCCTTACTTTTAACAAGAGGTGTACCAGGAACACATGATGTTGATATGATGAACAAACTTTTTTCTAATGTAAAAAAAAAGACATTTAATAGCATGATGATACCAAAGTTTGACAAATCGATTGATGATCGGTGTAATAAAAAACTTTGGTACAAGATAAAGAAAAAACCTGATGTTTTGATTTTAGAGGGGTGGTGTGTTGGGGCAAAACCAGAGAAAAGAAATACATTAAATAAGCCATTAAACAAGTTAGAGAAAAATTTAGATAGTAAAAAAAAGTGGAGATTATACGTTAATAATCAATTGAAAAGTAAATACTCCAAGTTATTTGATCAAATACATATTTTATTATATTTAAAGGCTAAAAATTTTAATGTGCTCAAACGTTGGAGAATTAAACAAGAAAAAAAACTTAAATTAAAAAATAAAACAAAAAAAAATAATAAAGTTATGAATAATTCAGAAGTTTTAAACTTTATGATGACATACCAAAGAATTACACAAAATATGTTTAAAATTGCGCCAAACCATTCCTCTATTATTATTGACTTAAATGATAGGCATCAAATAAAAAGAGTAAAATTTAAAAATGCATAAAAAAATATTAATAATTTTGTTTTCTTTCTTAATTTTCAATCAATCGAATGCTGATGACTTAATGAAAGCATTATCAGATGCATATTATAAAAATCCAGAACTTAACGCAGAAAGAGAAAATATTTTAGTTTCTAAAGAAGATCTTAAAATATCTAGGAGTGAATTTTTACCATCCATCACAATCACAGGATCTAAAAGTGATCAAACTACAGATAAATTAACTGATAGATCTGGAAATGAAACTGCTATTACCGATGTAAATACTGAAACCCAAAAAATTACAATAGAGCAAACATTATTTAAAGGACTTGGTGGAAAAGCTGATCTAGATAAAAGCAAAATTGGAATAGTTTTAGCAGAAGCAAATTTATTAAAGAAAGAACAAGAAATTATCTTAACAGCAGCAGAGGCTTATAGCGGTCTTACATTTGCAAAAAAAAAGTTAGATATTAATAAAGAAAATTTAAGTTTGCTTGAGAGACAAGTTGAGACAGATCAAAATAGATTAGAAAATGGATTAATAACTCTTGCTGATTTAGCTCAATCAGAGTCTTCACTTGCAGGCGCAGAGGCTCAATTCATCAATTCAAAAAACGATTTAATAACCGCAAAATTAACTTATGAAAAAATTATTGGCCCTTTAGAAGATATAGATTTAATTAATGGTAGTATAAATTTAGATTTTAATATTCCTGAAAGTTTAAATAAAGCTATTGAAATATCCATTGGTAATAATCCAGATTTAATAATTGCAAAATTAGAATATGAGCAATCACAACAAGATGTTAAAATAGCAATAGCTGAATTTTCACCAACCGCTAAATTATCAGCTGAATCTACTAAATCTAATGATTTAAGTTCGACGGTAGATGAGAGAGATCAAGAAACTCTTAAAGCAGAAATAACATGGCCATTGTTCAAAGGTGGAAAAAATTCGGCCTCTTTAGAAAGAAGTAAAAGATTAAATAATAGAAAAAAACTTCTTTTAGATAATGCACTTAGAACAAATGAAACAAATGTTGCGAGCGCATGGTCTAGTTTTCAATCATCTGAGAGCGCTTTAACATCTGTTAGATCTCAAGTTAATGCAGCAGAAATTGCAAATGAAGGTATAACAGTTGAATATGAGACAGGTCTTGGAAGAACCACCTTAGATGTTATTCAATCAAATACTATCTTACTTACATCTAAAATTAATCTTGCTAATTCAGAGAGAAACTTTTTCTTATCTCAGCTGGAACTATTAAAGTCTGTTGGACTTTTGAACGCTAAATATCTCAAAATTGTTAAGTAAAAGGCTATTATTTTTAATTCTTGCTAATGAGAACAAAATGTGTACATTTATACGTATGATTCGTATGTTAAAAAACACAAAAAAAGAGGCAAAATATGAGTAAAAATAACTTAAAAGTAGTTAAATCAGCAAAAGATAAAGATTTGGAAAACAAAGAGAAAAATAAAGCTTTAGAAGCAGCTATTAGCCAGATTACAGATAACTTTGGAAAAGGCTCTGTAATGAAGCTTGGCCAAAAAAAAGCAATGGATATAGAGTCTATTTCTACAGGCTCACTAAGCTTGGATTTAGCACTAGGCATTGGTGGATTACCGAAAGGAAGAATTGTTGAAATTTATGGTCCAGAGTCTTCTGGAAAAACAACACTTGCTCTTCAAGTAATCGCAGAAGCTCAAAAATCTGGTGGAATATGTGCATTTGTTGATGCAGAGCATGCTTTAGACCCAGTATATGCAAAAAAATTAGGTGTAAATACAGAGGAATTATTAATTTCTCAACCTGATGCTGGTGAGCAAGCACTAGAGATAGCAGATACACTTGTTAAATCAGGTTCTATTTCTGTAATAGTTATCGACTCAGTTGCAGCATTAACACCAAAAGCTGAAATTGAAGGGGATATGGGAGACCATCACGTAGGTCTTCAATCAAGATTAATGAGTCAGGCTTTAAGAAAATTAACTAGTTCAATATCAAACACAAATACAATGATGATTTTCATTAACCAAATCAGAATGAAAATAGGTGTTATGTTTGGAAGTCCTGAAACTACATCAGGTGGAAATGCATTAAAATTCTACTCATCTGTAAGAATGGATATTAGAAGAATTGGTGCAATAAAAGATAAAGATGTAATCATTGGTAACTCTACAAGAGTTAAGGTTGTTAAAAATAAAGTATCACCGCCATTTAAAGTAGTTGAATTTGATCTAATGTATGGAAAAGGAATTAGCAAAGTAGGTGAATTGATTGATCTTGGTGCTAAAGCAGAAATTGTAGAAAAATCTGGAGCTTGGTATGCATACAAAGGTGAAAAAATTGGCCAAGGTAGAGAGAATGCTAAAATTTACCTAGAACAAAATCCAAATGTTGCTGCTGAAATAGAGATGGCAATTAGAGAAAAAGCAGGTGTGATCACTAAAAAAATAGAAGGTAATCCACTTGATCAGGAGAAAGTAAAAGCAAATCAAAAAGAAGAAGCTCCTGCAAAAAAGAATTAGCTAAATAGTCATTATTAGTCATAAAAGGCGTCCAATGGGACGCCTTTTTTCCCTTTAACATTATAGACATCATTTAAAAAAGCTGTATTTTAAAAATATGGCTCAAAAAACTTTAAATGAAATAAGAAATACTTTTCTCAAATATTTTGAGAAAAATGACCACACAATTGTTGAGTCTAGTAATATTGTGCCTAATAACGATCCAACTTTGATGTTTGCAAACTCTGGGATGGTTCAATTTAAAAATGTTTTTACGGGTTTAGAAAAAAGAGATTATAAAAGAGCGACTACTTCACAAAAATGTGTAAGAGCTGGTGGCAAACATAATGATTTAGAAAATGTTGGTTATACTCCAAGGCATCATACATTCTTTGAGATGTTAGGAAATTTTTCTTTCGGAGATTATTTTAAAGAAAAAGCAATTTATCTTGCATGGAATTTAATAACAAAAGATTTTGGACTAGATAAAAATAGGCTTTATTTCACAGTTTTCAATGAAGATGATGAGGCTTTTAATCTTTGGAAAAAAATTACAGGTTTTAGTGATGACAGAATAATAAAAATACCTACGTCAGATAATTTTTGGTCGATGGGAGAAACCGGACCTTGTGGCCCCTGTTCAGAAATTTTTTATGATCATGGAGATCATTTGAAAGGTGGTTTACCTGGCACTAAAGATCAAGATGGTGATAGGTATATTGAAATTTGGAATTTAGTATTCATGCAATTTGAGCAAGTTACTAAAGATAAAAGAATTAATTTACCAAAACCATCGGTTGATACAGGTATGGGCCTAGAAAGAATAGCAGCTCTGCTCCAAGGCACACATGATAATTATGAAACAGATCATTTTAAAAAAATTATAAGTTCTATCTCTGAGGAGTTAAAAGTTAAACCTGATAAAAATAACTTATCGAGTTTTAGAGTGATTGCAGATCACTTAAGAGCAAGTTCTTTTTTATTAGCAGAGGGAGTTTTACCATCTAATGAGGGCAGAGGATATGTTTTAAGGAGAATTATGAGAAGAGGTATGAGGCATAGTCATTTGCTTGGATCTAAGAAGCCTATTTTTTTTAATATATTTAAAACATTGATGGATGAAATGTCAGGAAATTATCCAGAATTAAAAAGAGCAAACTCGCTTATTAAAGAGACTTTAAGAATGGAAGAAGAAAAGTTTTTAGTTTTACTTGATAGAGGAATAAAAATTTTGGATGAGGAAATAAAAAAAGTCGACAAAAAATTATCGGGTGAGGTAGCGTTTAAACTTTATGATACTTATGGCTTTCCACTAGATCTGACTGAAGATATTTTAAAAAATAAATCTCTAACACTAGACCATAAAAAATTTGATAATTTAATGAAACAAAGCAAAGAGCTTGCAAAAAAAAATTGGAAAGGCTCAGGTGATAAATCTATAGAGGAAATTTGGTTTACTATTAAAGATAAAACAGAACCGACTGAATTTTTAGGTTACGAAACAAATACATCAGAGGGAATAGTCAAATTTATTATAAAAGATAACAAAGAAGTTAATTCACTCTCTGAAGGTGAAGAAGGATATATAGTTTTAAACCAAACTCCTTTTTATGGTGAGTCAGGTGGACAGCTTAGTGATACCGGGACTATTAAATGCGGAGATAACAATTTTGTTGTAAGAGATGTACAAAAAAAGTTTGGAGATTTATTTATCCATTTTGGGAAAATAAAAAGAGGCAAAATTAATTTAAATGACAGTGTTGAATTAAACATAGACTTTGAACGTAGAAAAAGTATTAGAGCATACCACTCCGCAACACATCTACTTCATGAGTCCTTAAGAAGAACCTTAGGTAAGCATGTAATGCAAAAAGGATCTCTCGTTGCACCTGATAGACTTAGATTTGATTTTAGTCATATGAAATCTATATCTGAAAGTGAATTAGATAAGATCAATGATATTGTTAATCAGATTGTTGATAATAAAAGCGATGTTATCACAAGACTAATGACACCCAAAGAAGGCATGGAACATGGTGCTTTGGCTTTATTTGGAGAAAAATATGGAGAAGAAGTAAGAGTAGTGTTTATGGGAGAAGAAGGTAATAAATATTTTTCCACAGAATTATGTGGAGGAACACATGTAAGAAATACCAGTGAAGTTGGTAAATTTAAAATTGTAAGTCAATCTGCGATAGCAGCAGGCGTTAGACGTGTAGAAGCTTTAAGAGATATTCAATTGGATAAATACTTACAAGAGAAAGAAAAGAATATAAATTTGTCTACCCAAAAAGATGAGGAAAACATTAATAATTTATTAAATCAAATCAAAAAATTAGGAGGCGAAGTTAAAATAACTTCAGATGACAAAAAATTAGTTATTAAAGATCTCACAAGGCAATTAGATCGATTGAATATTAAATCAGTTCTTGAAGATAAATCAAAAAATATAGTTCAAGACTTTGAGATCAATAAAGTAAAGGTAAGGTTTCAAAAAGTAAGCAATTTATCACCAAAGGATTTAAGAAAATTAGTTGACGAAGGTAAAAATTTTTTAAAAAAAGGCATTGTCGTAGTTTCTGCACATAAAGATAATAAGGTAGGTTTAGCAGTAGGAATTACAGAAAATTTAACTAATAAGTATGATGCCGTCAAACTTGCTAAAGTAGGATCTGAAATTATTGGAGGAAAGGGTGGAGGTGGTAGAAAAGATTTTGCCCAATCAGGAGGAAATTTAGTAAATAAAATTGACGACGCATTTAATGAGATAAAAGGTCTTATTTAAATAAAAAATAATTATATAAACTAGTTTTTATTGCCTTTAATGTCAGTGGTAAGTTGTTGGTAAACCATAACTGTAATAGCTCTAATATTTTTCTCTAATCTATTTATGTCAAAGCTAAAATTTGCATCATTACAATTTAATTCATGAAAATAATAAGTATTAGTATAACCCAAAGTTGGTTTTACTTCATCGCTAATAATTTTTAAAGCTTGGGTTTTCTTATCAATTGTAAAATTATAACGACAAACACTGGTAGTAGCCCATTGAAGTATTAAGCCAATAACAATGCCAATCGTTAAAATTATTTTGGTCATTTTGAGTCAACTACTAAAATGGTTAAATCATCTTTTTGAATTTTACCTGAGTTAATTATATCATCAATAATAATTTTCAGTCTTTCATTATTTGGTTTTTCTTGATATTTTTTTATATAGTCTTTAAAGCCATCTGAACCCAACATTTCACCGCTAGGATCTTTAATCTCTGTTATACCATCAGTAAAAATGTACATTGAGCTATTATCAAATCCAATTGTAGCTTCGTTATATTTCGTTTTAGCCATTATTCCAAGAGGCGGCCCAGCTTCTTCGAAAGTAGCAAAGCTTCCGTCTTTTTTTAAAATTAATGGCGGCTCATGTCCTGCACTTGATAATTTTAATTCTTTTTTGTTACTGTCGTAAATACCAACCAACATAGTAACAAACATTCCTCTAGAAATTGTTTCACATATTTCGTTGTTAAGAAGCATTAATAATTCAGATGTTGAAAACATTGTTTTACTTAAACATCTATAAAGACTAGAAGCCTTGGACATCAATAAAGATGATTTAATTCCTTTTCCAGATACATCAGCTACTCCAAATCCATATTTACCTTCACCAAGATCAGAAAAGTTATAAAAATCTCCAGACACAACTTTAGCTGGTATGTTTATCCCTGCTATTGGAAAATCTTCTTTTTTATTTTGAGATAATAATGATCTTTGAATTTCTCCAACTATTTCCACTTCTTTTTGAATCTTATTTTTCTCAATCATTTCTTTAGCCATTTTAGCATTTCTAATTGCTAAAGCTGCTGGAGCAGATAGTGTTTCTAATAATTTTCTATCGTCCTCAATAAATAATTTATCGTTGGTTTTTTTGTTTAAGCAATGTATTACGCCTATACAATCGTTTGCAGCTATAAGAGGTGAGCATAAGACTGAATAAGTTGTAAAATTTGTTTTATTATCTAAATCAAAATAAAATTCTGCAATTTCTCTTACATCCTTTCTAACATTTCCCACTCTCACACATTTTCTACTTTGCACAGCCTTGCCCATTACTCCATCTTTTAAATCTAATTCGTATTCATCAAGATAATTTTGATGCAATGAGGCAATACATTCAAATTTTTTTTTTTTATCATTAATCAAAAATATATTTGCAGCCTCGGCATTTATTCTTGCAATGATTACTTGTAGCGCAGTCTTCAAGGTATCATTTAAATCAAGAGAGACCGCAAACTCTTGATTCATTTTAGTGACAATCTCCAAATCTACGTTTACTTGTAGATTTTTGTCTGTCTCGTCTTTTGCTTGTTTTTTTGATTTAAAAAACATTTATTATACTAGCATTTTAAACAGTTTTTGGTAAATTCTACAACAATGGAAATTATAATAAATACACCAAATCTTTACATTCATCTTCAAGATGCAATGCTTGTTATACAATACGTTATAGACGGATTGATCCATATTACTTCAAACATAGAACTTTAAAAACGTGTGGACATACTATTTGTAATAATCCTAGGTGCACTCTGGGGTAGTTTTGCAAATGTATGTATTTTTAGATTTCCAAATGAGGGTAATGTTGTTTCAGGAAGATCATTTTGCCCTAAATGCAAACAAAAAATTGTTTGGTATGATAATATACCAATCATCTCTTATATCATTTTAAAAGGAAAATGTAGAAATTGTGATTATAGAATTGCTTTTCAATATCTTGTAGTTGAAATTTTAAGCTTAATATCGTTTACATTAATATATTATCTATTTGGAATTTCGTTAACAACTCTATTTTTTTGGATTTTATTTTTATCTTTTTTAATAATTTTTTTTATAGATCTTAAACACTATATAATACCAAATGTAATAACGTTTCCCCTAATGGCTTTGGGCTTTTTAAAATCTTTTGATCCAAATTTAAGCTATCTTTTTCCAAATTATGTAAATTCATTAATTGGCGGTGCATTAGGTTACGGAATAATATTTTCTATAATTTATTTTTATAAACAGATTAGAAAAAAAGAGGGGATGGGCTTAGGTGATGCAAAACTATTTGCTGTCATAGGATTTTGGTTTGGCTGGATATCAATTCCATTTATTGTTTTTCTATCATCCTTGATAGCATTAGTTTCTGTAATTCCAAGTTTGATAAATAAATCAAAGCAAATGTCATCTGAAATTCCTTTTGGCCCATATATTATTATCGCAACAGCAATATTTATTTTTTTCAAAGAGAGCTTTACTAATTTTCTTTTATAGTTTAATGAAAATTAAAATTCGTCTTTACTTATTTTTTTTTTTAATAGTTTTATTTAACGGTTGCAGTGAAAAACAACCTAAAGAAATAAAAAAAATCGTATTACTTGGTGATAGTTTAATGAGTGGATACGGCCTGTCTAGTGAAAAACATTTAGATAAAATTTTACAGAAAGATTTAAACTTAAGTGGATATAAGATCACAATTATAAATAAAAGTGTATCAGGCGATACTTCATCTGATGGTCTAGCTAGATTAGATAAAATACTAGAAATAAAAGATACTGACTTAATAATTTTAGGTCTAGGAGCAAATGACATGTTACAAGGCATTGCTCCTCAAAAAACTAAAAAAAATTTACAAGAAATAATTACCAATATAAAAAATGAGAACATAGAGATACTCCTCGCAGGGATGAAAGCGACAACATCAAGAGGCTTAAGCTATAAAAAAAAATTTGATGAAATTTACCCGGAGTTATCAAAAAATAATGATATATTTTTTTTTCCATTTTTGTTAAAAGATGTAGCCTTAAATCCAGACCTTAATCAATCTGATGGTATTCACCCAAATTTTAATGGAGTTAAAATTATTTCAATCAATTTAAAAAAAAGTATAGTAGAATTAATAAAATAAAATTTTACATGAAACACAAAGGTTTCACATTAATAGAACTTCTAGTCGTAGTAGCTATCATTGGTATTTTAGCTGCTGTAGGTGTAGTTGCTTATAATGGGTATACTGCTAGCGCTAAAAAGAAAACGATGGAAAGTAATTCTAAAACGATTCAAAAATATGCAATGGCTGAAATTGCAAAATGTCAGATGGGCACAAATCTTACCGAGGGACCAACTGTAAGCAAACATATAACTTCATGTTCAACTGGAGGTGCTGGAAATTTAAACAGCAATGTTTGGGCACAGTATTTTATAGATGTTTTTCAAAGCAAAATAAAAAACCCTTATGGCTCATCAAGTAATCCAAGTGGTCTATTAAATAGCGGCCCTACTAGAAATGCTGGTGAAATTGTTTTAGTTGGATGGAACCAATGCAAAACCGATCCGTGTTTTTTGATAAGAGCGTCTTATGACGAGAATGGTTCAAAAAAAGACTTGCCTGACCTTCAAGTACCAACTGGATTTTAAATATGAAGCGTTCGGGTTTCACACTCATAGAACTTTTAGTAGTAGTAGCAATAATTGGTATTTTAGCTGCAGTAGGAGTAGTTGCTTATAATGGGTATACGGCTAGTGCTAAGAAAAATACATTGCAAACTAATTTTAAAAATTTAGAAAAAAAAATTGCTGTATCAGCAACAGGTTGTTTTAGTGGAGTGGAAGTAAAATTCGGTCCATATCTTGATGGCAGATCTCCTAATAGTCATACTTGTAATACACCAAGTTTTTCTGGAAATATGTTAAATGCAGACTCAATTACATATAAACTTTATTTGGAAATCTACGGAACAAAAAATCCTATTGACGACTCTGTCGCTGGAGCAGCATGGAGTAATGGAAGATGTCCACCAGCAAATGTACCACCAGGTCAAATAGCCTTAGGTTATGCCCATAAAAATAATACATGTGGAATGGCAGGCAATATGTCCTGCGTGAGAGTAAACTTAGGTGATACAGATGGAGATGGTAAGGACGACTTTTTATCTAAAGAATATAATTTTTGTGAATATAAATAACAAAATAAATGGATCAGTTTCTATATTTTAATATTTTAATTTCAGCATTAAATATTTTTATAATAGTTTACGCTTTTTCTTATAATTTTTTTCCAAAAAAGTGGAGAAATAAAGTTAAACAAGGAACAATTATTGGATTAGCTTTAATCTTCGTTACGATGATTACTATGTTTTCTTGGGTAATTTATTTTTATTATTTAATTTTTAAACCTTTAGAAAATTTAAATTTTTTAGCTCTAATTTAGAAGTTTTCTTTCCAAGAATTTCTGTAAGATGAAGCAGCTCCTTGACCAGCTTGAATCTGAACTAAATCTTTTTTATTTCCTGCAGATTGACCTGCGATGTTAGCAAATAATTTATCTGCAAAAACTACAATTTTTGATAAAACACCTTGTCCAACATAATAACACGCTTCACCTTTTCTTATAGTTCCTAATTGACTTGAGTTGTTACTTCCACATTCATCATCAGCTTGGCAAATATATGCATTACCTAAACTACACTTATTAACTGATTGCGTAGGTTCATATATAGGAAAATACGCAAAACCTTTGTAAACAGTTGGCTCTGCAGTGACTTTAGAAGAATTATCTAAAACTATATACCAGCCTCTATGTTTATTTTCCACAAGACATGTAGTTGGCATATCATTTGTCGTATTTCTGCATTTAGTTATATCATCTGCTGTTGCTGCTTTACCGACATCTCTAAATTGAGGATAAAATTCGTCTCTTATTCCTATTAAGTAATTAGATGTTCCAGCTGAAGTGTCATTTATTCTATTAAAGTCTCCAGTTCCTGCGTATAACCATAATGAATTTGTCGATCTACCAATAGTAGCATCCATTGGATGGAACATGTACCTTCCATTAGTTTTGTTCGATCCTGCAGTAAATAAAGTTGTTTGGTCGAATATTTTAATTTGATTTCCGGCACCATCGTCGGTCATATTTGTTAAATTAAATTTCGTAATTTTACCTTCTAAATCACTTAGATATAAAAGACCACCTGAGTAAGTTACTCCCCTAGCTGTATCAGGAGTTATCAAAACCGGAGAAGCCGGGGTTGAATTAACAATATCACTTGATGCCATGTCTGTGATCTCTATTCTTTTATATAGACTTCCAGGATTTGTGAAATCTTCAAGATTAACAATTGTTAAATTTGATCCAATACCCTCAAACTGAGTACCATATCCGCCACCCATTGCGGCAACATAAATATCATCTCTTATATCATTGTCACCTGCACCATTGTTTGGAATTCTAAAAATTCTTGGATCTGACCATGTCTCACCAAGAAGACTGTAGTCATACTCTGGATGAGTAGTCACACCAGTATTCTTAGTGCCAGGCTTGATACTGACACCAAGTATTGAGCTTGTATTGCTGTCACCTGTATCTGCAGAATAAGTTATATCATCAGCAAAGTTTAAAACTGTCTCACCATTTGCATCTTTTGTAACAGTAAAATTTGTGTAATTCTTGTCATTAAATAAAACTTTTATATCGTTTTTTGAAATATCTCTTACAGGAAACGTCCATGATTTACCTTTGTAACATGAAGTAGTAAGTTCTCCATTACTATCTCTAGTGTCTTGACATGTATTAGATATACTGCTGTTTTGAGAAAATTTATCTGTAACCTCTAAAGCTTCTGCAAAACTAGCTAAAGAATATGATCGTGCAATATATTTATAAAGATGTGTATTTTCGTTATGATCTATTCTGTAAACAGTACTGTTAATATTGTCATTATATATTGACATTAAGTGTAAAGGTTTTTCAGGATCTGTTACATCAAGAACAGAAAAACCAGCTCCACCTCTACCATAAGGTACCATTAATATTGTATGCCATTTTTTGATTGTATCTAAAGGACTCTTAAAGTACATATCATGCACTACAATAGAGCCATCAACTCCAAAAACTGCATTTGTTCCACCTTTTGTTTTATTCAGTGATCTATTCATAACTAGCGGAAGGTTCGGAGCAACTAAAGGCGGTACAAATCCCCATAACTCTTTTCCTGTTTTAGAGTCGAAGGCATGAAGTATTCCGCTATTAGAGCCTGCGTAGATTACTTCTTTTCTAGTTTTATTATTTGCAGCAAAATTAACGTAGTTATTTAAAGTTCTAAAATAAGCTTCCTGGTTATTTCCTGTAAATGCTGTATCTGCCCCTGGCGGACCAACTACTACAAGCTGTGAATGATAAATGTCACCTAAAGGATTGTCTCTTGTTTCAGTTAAGTTACAATCACCATCATAATCGAAATAGTCTTTACCTCTAATAAACTCTATTAAACCTTTCTGATCGTCTGAATTACCATCTATAACACCAGCTGTGTTTGCACATCTATTGTTTGTCGTATCAGTATCATTATGAAAGTCGACAATAGCATTTTTGTATAAACTAAATAAAGCACCAACTTCTGCCGCATTTGCTTTAGTAAAATTGTTATAGCCAGATTTGTAGTTTGTTCCAGGAATTCCAACACTCCAAATTTTCCTTTGATCTGGCGCTGGCATTTCCTCAACAGCTGACCAATTACCACTATCCTTCTCATCTAAGTTTCCATTTGAGTCAATGGCTGTTCTTGTAATAGTACCTGCCCACTCCTTATTTTGTCTGTAATCAAATTGTGCTTGAAATAGTGATCCTGAAGACTCAATCGTTGCTGTAATTGCAGGAGCTGTAAATGATAATTTTTGAGCAATAATTTGCGAAATTGCCGCTTTGAGTTCTGATTTTAATTGAGCAGCTGTTTTTGCAACAATTGCTGCATCTGTTCCACCTTCTTTTGCAAGTTGATTAAAATTTCTTAAACCACTTGATGATATTCCTGTTCCAAAAGCAACTGCAAAAGTTTTTACAGGATGTTTTTGTGTTCTAAGACTTTTTGCTGCATTCTTCGCACCATTATGATTATACCAGTCTCCGTCCCCGATTACCATGGCATAACTATTTTGACATGGTGAATTTTTATCTATTGGGCTGAATCTGCCATGATTATAATACTGTTGCGCAATTTTCATAAAAGCCATTGCATCTGTTCCACCCCCAGGGTTTACTCCGCTAATTATTTGATTAATTCTTGCAGCTCCACCTTTATGAACTCTAACTTTTAAACAATTATATCTATTGCATGGACTTGAATTTCCTGTTGTTATGTTTCCACTCCAATTTCTAAATCCAGATGAGCCATGCGCCCAATAAGCAAATCCAAAGTTAACACCAGAAGTTAAAGAAGCATCTGTAACGATCGCTTTGATAGCCTCGTGAGCTGCCTGCATTCTTGTTTGTGGAGCACCACCAAAATTTTTCAACCAGTTTCCATTCATATCAAAAGATTGAACAGTTGCTTTATTTAGTCCTGTTGTAATAATTCTGCTATTAGTTTTATCTACTGAAACTCCCCAAGGATAATAAAAGTAAGTAGCGCTACTTGTTGAAGCCGCAGTGCTTCTAACACCTTTCCTCCATGTATAATTACTTTGACCGTAACTAACTTTTGTCAGCCTACTTGAACCCCAGCTCAGATGATAAAGAACCTGTTCGTTATTAGGATCAACTGTTAATCCCCCATAATTGTTTCCATAACCATATCTATAGCTACCAGCGTTAATACTTGGGCAACCATTACTATCAAATTGAAATCTATATATTCTACTGTTTCTGTAAGAATACATGTAACTAAAATTTTTATCAGCCGCACCAACCATGTAAGAATATCTTAAATTGGTATTTACATTACAATTTCTTGCTCTATTTCTATCAACATCATAAAGATAATAACCCTGACTAGTTCCAACTCCGATAAACCTCCCTTGAGGGTTCTGAAATAATGCAAGGTTATAAGGATAGGCACTTCCAAGATTTATAAAACCTAAGCACGCCCCATCCGACTCTCTTATTTTAACTATTCTTCTGTTTGACCAACTAATTGCATAAAGTACTCCACCCGCAGACTCAATACCATATGGATAATAAGTCTGACAATTTCCTTTATGGGCTGTACCATTTACTCCCCAACTTGAGTCAACCTTAGCGTTTGCATATTCTAATTTCTTAATTCCATATGCTGCATATTGTGCAACATATAAATTACCGTTTGCATCTGTTGTAGTATCGTAAGGTAAACTTATTCCAGAAGATCCTCCGCTCATTCTCCAACCCATACTTCCAGACTTATCTAATAATATTAAAACATTAGCTGGCACATCACCAATACCAGTTCCAGGAGGTAACGCTTTTCCAAAAACTACACCAAAAGAAATTAAATATAAAAATAATGAAGTAATTGTAATTTTAAAATTTTTCATTGTGATTGGTCCAGCTCTTCCTCAATTTTTCCTAGTTCAAAATTATTAATATGTTCTGCTAAAATTTGATCGTATTTCTTAGTAGATAAATATAATTGCTCATCTATTTTATTTTCTTCACCCAAAAACCTCTGGTAAACTACAAATTCATCTGACTTTTCAAAAATATGAAAACCCGTAAACGAGTCTGGATTTTGAGAAGTATCAAAATCACCATATACCTTTTTAGTATATTTCATTAGGGTTAATTTTTTTGAGATGTTGTTATTTTCATCATTTAATGCAACAAAATTTATAGCAACAAGAGTGTTATTAACAAACCTATACTCAATCATAATTCCCTCATCTAATCCTTCACCAGGACAAATATCTTTTGCAAAAAAAGGATATATGTTCATTCCTGGATAACGATATGGAGGTGGAGGGCCATACTCCTTTTCCATTTTTGATAAATTATCACCGATTTCATATATAACGTTGCATTTCGCGTGTGCTGCAGCAGATATTAAAAGACTTATTAATATAATTTTTAATCTTAAAAACATGAAATTTTAATAATTATAGACGAATATTTAAATATTTTAAAATAAATTTTTTAGGATAAATAAATATTTTTGACTATCTTGGAAAAACTATTGTGCTTTCCAATGAAACTACCATGTTCTCACTGTCCATATTAAGGCCGCATCCGTACACTCTGTAAGCCATTCCGCTTTGTCCAGCATCTGACTGGGTTTTTTTTACACTTCCACCGTATCCTTTAAAGGGAACAGCGCCAATTCTAAAGATAAAAAATTCATAATAATAATCATATAAATCTTCTGCCTCCTCCTTTTCACTTTTGCTGGCATTAGTTTTAAAACTATCTCTTAGCAATTTTCCAAAATTCCAGCTTTGAGCAGTAACTACTCCTTTGTTATCTAAATTTTTTTTGTCTAAGTCATGAAAACTGTTGTAACACACATCCCTCGTATTTTTATAACTACCAAAGGTCTTGTCGTAATTTGCAAGTGTCATTGTGCCCGAAAAACCTGACCCTCCTGTGCTTTTACCACCTTGGTTTTCAGGTAATTTTCTTAAACTTAAATCTCTCTTTTTAGATTTAGAATTCCATGGACCCAAAAAATAATTTTTTAAATAATTTTCTCCCTCCATAATTGCTGTTTCCGCTACATAAAATGTTTGCTGGTAATCATCACTATAATTATTACTTTGATGATCACCTGAAGAAATCACAATTAAAGCACCACCCATCAAAGACATCACAAGAAGCAAAACGAGTGAAAGTACTAACGCAAATCCTTTTTCATTTCTATTTTTCATTCTAATCCTACATTTCTGGCATAAGCCGTTACCGTTAAAGTCTCTCTTAAAAATCGATCATTAAATCTTGTAAGATCTCTAGATGAATCTGTTAAAGCAAAAATTGTCTTTTTTTTGTTGTCATTATAAAACGGATTTTTTGATCTTACCGCTAATGCGATATCTACAGTTTTAATGTCATATAATTTCTTTTTGTTAGAATTTGTTGGTGATGGTGGTGGTTTAAGAAGATTTCCATTTGCATCAACTGCGTTAAAAATCATATCTTGAACATAACCTTCAATAAATTGTTCTGGGTAAGTTCTCTCATCTAATTGACTGCTATTTGGATATGTGTCTGTAGCAGGATTATCCCAAGTATTTTTTTGCTTACTCCATTTAACTTTAGTTTTGAAAACTGAAAATGCATCGATATTATTATTTGTTAATTTATCTTTTACAGTTGAAGGTTTACAATAATAAGAAACTTTGTATCTTATAAATGTATACCTTTTATTTACATCAGTTTCGTTGGGCTTATATTCCACATCACCATAAACAATATCAATTTTGTCACAATCATTAAGCTTGTTTGAAGTTTTAGAAATTAATATTGGGGGATCTGAAACTTTCAAGTCATCTCCATAATACTTAAAACCTGCCATACGAATATCTCTCACCAACATATTAAGTACCGCTCTACCAGTTTGACTCACTTTTGCTTTATCTGTAACTTTTTGAAAAGAGTTATTGACAGCAGTGTAAGAAGCATACATTGCAGCCATCATAATTGATGAAATCACTATACCAATTAATATTTCGACTAAAGTAACCCCCAGAATAGATTTTTTGTCAGTTTTCATTATGGTTTAATATCTACGTGCACAGGGAAATAAATGAATTTATCTTTCTCACCATTATTTAAAAAAATTTGAAATTTAGCTATATACATTTTGTCAAAAACTTTATCATTTTTGAACCTGCATCCTGAAGGGCAGATATCAAATATTTTCAAAAATTTCTTTTCTTTGGTACCTGTTCCATCTTTTCTACATTTAAGCCTTCTCTCAGAAAATCGATTATTCCATTTGTCTAATTTTTTATCAACAATGTTAGTAAAATTTGAGTTTAAATTGGCACCTGTTGAACAACTATTCGAACCCCAAGACTGGTTATCACCAGTGCTGTTATCTTGCTTGCTATTATTAACTAAAATATCAACAAACTTTTGACTAGATTTTTCTGCTTGAGAATTTCCTAGTAGGTCCTCAGCAACCATACTAACTAAATAAGTACCTTTAGTTCTCTCTCCTGATACATCAATTGATTGAACTGAATAATTGACCATTTGAAAAACGGCGATAAAACCAATGCCAACTATAACTGTAGAGATTAAACCTTCTATAAGTGTTATCCCCTTTTCAAAAAATCTTTTACTGTCTTGACCAAGTTTTTCCATTAAATTTATACCTTGTTACATTACCAAATCTTGACCATTCCACCAAGTATGCAGGTTGTTCCAGATCTGGTGTTGATATTGGACATTTATTACTATTTTTAGCCGCAACACTTGTTTTGCAAAAAATTATGTATTGATTTGATGTTCTACCTTCCAAAGTAACATTTTTATTCGCTAAATTTTTATATGAGTAATAAGAACCGTCTTGTGAAAAACATACAGCCGTCTCTATTGGTGATGGACTATAATGTGCCGCACCTTCACCCTCATAGTAATCTATATATTCAGATGATCCATTAATTTTAGAATAATAATTATTACCTGTTTTACATTGAGGTAATTTTCCAGAATTTAAAGTTTCAGAAAGTTTTTTTTTAGTAAATCCTCTTGTGTGAAAAATAATTCTTCCATTATTTTGAGACATATAAAATGATACAAAAGGGTAACTTCCTCTTTGAGCTTGTGTTGTCGCTGAATTAATCATCGCAGAGGCTTTTTCAGCTAACACTCTTATTTTACGATCAGTATTCCAATCTAGAAAGTTTGGAATTCCAACTGCGGACACAATTCCAACAATTGTAATTACAACTAATAATTCCAAAAGTGTAAAACCTTTAATGTTCTGATCTTGCTGCACCTGGATCTATCTTACCTGACTTTGCTAATTCTTCCAAAGATTTTTCCATAGTAATCATGCCATCTCTTACCGCAGTCTGCATAATGCTTGGTATTTGTTTTTAATCTCTGATTTGAATTGAGTGATTTCATTACTCATTTGCATAATTTCATCTTGTTTTAGGACTTTATCGTTATACTTTTCCTTCTTTTCATTAACTATCGGACTTAATATAGCGTAATAACCTATTAAAAAAATCAATATAGCCGCAAAACCTGAGCCAAACTTAATTAAAGTTTTTTTATCTACATTTTGTAACTTT
>CACMMN010000007.1 GCA_902614905.1 uncultured Pelagibacteraceae bacterium
AGCAGCAATATCAGCAATATCAATAGTATCATATGAGTTAAATTGATAAATTGTCGCGAAATCTTAAGTGTAATTTCTATAAAATCACTTTATATAGATTTAAAGATGAAAAAAACTTTTTTTATATTATTAACCTTAATTTTGTTGCCTTCAAAAGCATTTGCAGACCAACCTAGAGATTGGCAGCTGGGATTTCAAGACGCTGCTTCACAATCAATGTACGAGATAGTTAGTTTTCATAATTCAATTTTACTTCCAATAATTATAGCAATAAGTGTTTTTGTTTTATTTTTGATGGCTTATGCTTGTTTTAGATTCAGAGAGTCAAGAAACCCTAATCCTTCTAAGACAACTCATAATGTTGCTATTGAAGTTCTTTGGACTTTAATACCTTGCTTAATTTTAATTGTGATGGCGGTCCCATCTTTTAAAATTTTATATTCTCAAGATACTATACCTAAAGCCGACGTAACTATTAAAGCGATAGGCTATCAATGGTACTGGGGTTATGAATATCCTGACGAGAATATAATTTTTGACTCTTATATGATTGAAGATAAAGATCTATTACCAGGCCAACCAAGATTATTAGCAGTCGATAACGAAGTAATTGTTCCTGTTAATAAAGTTGTAAAAGTTTTAATAACTGCGAATGATGTACTGCATGCTTGGGCACTACCTGCTTTTGGGGTTAAAAGAGATGCTATGCCTGGTCGAGTGAACGAAACTTGGTTCAAAGCAGATAGAGTAGGAACTTTTTATGGTCAGTGTTCAGAACTTTGTGGAATTAAACATGCATTTATGCCAATAACGGTAAAAGTTGTAACAGAAGAGGAATATCAAGAATGGCTTGATGAAGCTAAAATAAAATTTGCAAAAGAGGAATTAACTAACCAAAATAATAATTTAATAGCGAGTAAATAAAATAATGAGCACTGCAGCTACACATCACGATCATCACACACCAACCGGATGGAAAAGATGGGCGTACTCAACAAATCATAAAGACATTGGAACCATGTATTTAATCTTTGCAATTATTGCAGGATTAATTGGAACTGCATTTTCAGTTTTAATGAGAATGGAACTTATGCATCCAGGAGATGGCATTCTAGGTGGAGACTATCATTTATATAATGTCTTAGTTACTGGACATGGATTAATAATGATTTTCTTTATGGTAATGCCAGCAATGATAGGTGGATTTGGAAATTGGTTTGTACCAATAATGATCGGAGCACCTGATATGGCATTCCCTAGAATGAACAATATTTCATTTTGGCTATTACCTGTTGCATTTATTTTATTATTATCATCAATTTTTGTAGATGGACCTCCCGGAGCTCAAGGTGTTGGAGGAGGCTGGACAATTTACCCGCCACTATCATCGAAAACAGGTCAACCAGGTCCTGCAATGGACTTAGCAATTTTAAGTTTGCACGTGGCTGGAGCTTCGTCAATCCTTGGAGCAGTAAATTTCATAACTACTATTTTGAATATGAGAACCCCGGGAATGACACTTCACAAGATGCCTTTATTTGCATGGTCAATTTTAGTAACTGCATTTTTATTATTATTATCATTACCAGTATTAGCAGGCGCAATAACAATGCTATTAACAGACAGAAATTTTGGAACCGCATTTTTTGATGCTCAAACAGGTGGAGACCCTACGCTGTTTCAACATTTATTTTGGTTCTTTGGTCACCCAGAAGTTTACATACTAATATTGCCAGGATTTGGAATGATAAGTCATATAGTCTCAACATTTTCAAAAAAACCAGTTTTTGGATATTTAGGTATGGCTTATGCGATGGTTGCAATTGGTTTTGTAGGATTTGTGGTTTGGGCCCATCATATGTACACGGTTGGCTTGGATACAGATACTAAAGCTTATTTTCTTGCAGCGACAATGATTATTGCGGTTCCAACAGGAATTAAAATTTTTTCATGGATTGCAACAATGTGGGGAGGATCAATTTCTTTTAAAACGCCAATGCTTTGGGCACTTGGATTTATATTTTTATTTACTGTAGGAGGTGTGACAGGGGTAGTGCTTGCTAATGCGGGCGTTGATACAGCTTTACATGATACGTATTACGTTGTTGCGCACTTTCACTACGTACTGTCTTTAGGTGCAGTTTTTGCAATATTTGCTGGATGGTATTATTGGTTTGGAAAAATGTCAGGGTATCAATATTCAGAGTGGATGGGTAAACTCCACTTCTGGTTAACCTTTATAGGTGTGAATTTAATTTTCTTCCCTCAGCACTTTTTAGGATTAGCAGGAATGCCAAGAAGGTACGCAGATTACCCAGATGCATTTGCTGATTGGAATTATATTTCTTCCGTCGGTTCATATATATCAGTAGCTGGTGTTGTAGTTTTTCTAATAAATTTATTATACTCATTTATTACTAAGAAAGCCTCATCATCTAATCCATGGGGAGAGGGAGCAACAACACTTGAATGGACAGTGCCATCACCGCCAAATTTTCATACTTTTGATGAACTACCAAAAGTAGACGTTTATGAAGGAGCAGAGAAATCTAAATCTTAATTTAAAAGTAATTAAATGAACGCCCTTAATTCATTATTAAAACGAAATCTACTTGGTGAGATTAAATTATTTAATGGTTTAATTGATCTTATGAAACCTAGGGTGATGTCCTTAGTAATCTTTACTTGTGCGGTAGGATTACTTACAGCACCAAATCAAATACCAATGTTTGACGCGGTTATATGCATAGGTTTTGTTACGCTGGGTGCTGGAGCAGCTGGTGCTTTGAATATGTGGTATGAGGCGGATCTTGATAAATTAATGTCAAGAACTTGCTTAAGACCAATACCCACTGGAAAAGTAAACAAGTCACAAGCTTTAATTTTTGGATTAGCTTTATCTTTAATCTCAATTTATGGATTGTATTATTTTTCAAATCTTTTATCAGCTTTTATACTTTTTTTTACTATTTTCTTTTACGTTGTTGTTTATACAGTTTGGTTAAAAAGAAGAACACCTCAAAATATTGTAATAGGTGGTGCCGCTGGTGCATTACCCCCAGTAATTGGCTGGACAATCGTAACAGGCAATTTATCATTAGAGCCAATTTCTTTTTTCCTTATTATATTTTTCTGGACACCCTCGCATTTTTGGGCCCTTAGTCTCTACAAAGCAGAAGATTATAGATTAGCAAAAATACCAATGTTGCCAGTTATAAGTGGAGTACAAAATACTAAAATAAATATACTTATTTATTCGCTACTTATGTTACCAGTATTATATTTGCCATACCATATTGGTTTTGTAGGAAACTTTTTTGCAATATTTTGTTTACCTTTAACAATATATTATAATTATATTTGCTTCGATCTTTACAAAGACGAAAAGCACAAATTTAATATTTTAAAGGCCAAAAAGGTTTTTAGTTATTCAATAATCTATTTGTTTGCAATTTTTGTATTATTTTTAGTTGATAATTTCGTATGATGGAAATTGATAAAAAAGTAAAAAAGAAAAATCTTTTAACAGGAATTGGACTTGTTGTTTTTATAATCTTATTGTTTATTTTTACCTTGTATAATGTTGGGGTATTTGAGAGGGTCATATGATATCAAAAAAAAAATTAACCCCCTTGTTATTATCTTTAATATTTTTGCTTATGCTGGGCATGTCATTTGCTGCCGTTCCGTTATATGACCTTTTTTGTCGTGTAACTGGTTTTGGAGGTACAACTCAAATTTCAAAGAATATACCAAAAATCGTAATAGATAAGCCAGTATCAGTAAGATTGGATACCAATGTTCAAACTGATTTATCTTGGAACTTTAAAACTGAAAACAATTTAGTTGATGTCAAACCAGGCAAAGTTTACAGAGTAAACTTCTTAGTTGAGAACTTCAGTAAAGATCCTACTAGCGGTGTTGCAAGTTATAACGTTTCTCCATCCTCATTTGGTCCTTACTTTAATAAATTAGGATGCTTTTGTTTTGAAAAACAAACTTTAAATCCCGGAGAAAAAAAAAGTTATTTCATGACTTTTTATCTTGATCCAGAAGTAGTAAATGATCCAAAAACAAAAAATGTAAGTGATGTTACATTGTCGTATACTTTCTTTTCATCAGATTATTATAAACAAACTAAGGTAATAAAATAAATGTCTGCAAAAGATCAAAAACATGATTATCATTTAGTAGACCCAAGTCCTTGGCCAATTTATACTTCATTCGCTACGTTAATAACTGCTGTTGGTACGGTCTACTATTTTCACTCAAAAGTTATGTGGGCTATGCTTTTTGGTTTTGCTCTTTTAATTTATGGCGCTTTCATGTGGTTCAGAGATGTTGTTAACGAAGCAGAGCATCAAGGGCATCATACTCCAGTAGTTCAAATTCATCATAGGTATGGAATGACATTATTCATTGCTTCTGAAGTGATGTTTTTTGTTGCATGGTTTTGGGCTTATTTCGATGCAAGTCTTTTTCCAGGTGAATTCGTAGGCAATGTTTGGCCTCCAAAAGATATTGAAACTTTTGATCCTTGGGATATTCCTTTAATCAACACTTTAGTTTTATTGTTGTCAGGCACAACAGTAACATGGTCCCACCATGCTTTACTTGAAGATGATAGAAAAAGTTTTATTCAAGGTTTGTGGCTTACAGTTATATTAGGTGCCTGTTTCACAGCATTGCAAATTTATGAGTATCAGCATGCAAGCTTCAATTTTTCTGGTCATATATATGGTGCAACATTTTATATGGCAACTGGATTCCATGGTTTTCATGTTTTAGTTGGAACTATATTTTTGGCAGTATGTTTATGGAGAGGTAAACTTGGTCATTTTAACAAAGATCATCATTTCGGTTTTGAAGCAGCAGCATGGTATTGGCATTTTGTTGATGTAGTTTGGCTATTTTTATTTGCAGCAATATATATTTGGGGCAGTTAATTAATATTGAAAAATAAATTAGCATTTTCATTATTTGTATATTTTTTTATATTAGTATTTTTATCATTGGGCATTTGGCAAATGGTAAGACTTGATTGGAAGTTAACATTAATAAAACAAATTAATCAGTCATTAGATAGTGAACCATCTGAATTTAATGGCACAAATTTAACAAATTTTAAAAGTATAAAATTTGTAGGTAAAATTGATTATAATAATCAGATTTATCTTTACAATTTAAATGAAAAAGGAGCCCCAGGATTTGATTTAATTAATCCGATTATAATAAACAATAAACTATTTTTAGTTAATCGTGGATGGATACCTAGAAATCAAAAAGGTAAAAAATTTCAATTCGACGATAAAAATTTTACAGCAATATTAAAAGAAAAATCTAAATTCAATTATTTTAAGCCTGAAAATGATTTAGAGAATAATTATTGGTTTACACTAAATGATGAAGATTTAAATAAATTTACAGGAAAAATATTCCCTAATTACATAATTTATTTGAATAATAGAGTTAACGATAAAAATTACCCTCTTCAAAAAAATATAACAGCAAATATTTCCAATAATCACCTGAAATATGCTCTGACATGGTTTTCATTAGCGATTTCAATTTTTTTAATATATTTGTATTTTAGGAAAAAAAATTATTGATGAAATATATAAGCACAAGAAGTAGTTCAGAAAGTTTACCTTTTGAAAGTGTATTTATTAAAGGTCTCGCTGATGATGGTGGGCTTTTTTTACCAGAGAAAGATTATAAATTTGATGAAAAAGGTTTATCAAAACTACAAAGCATGAGTTATTATGAGCTTGCTACTGAAATCATTCACAAATTCACTGGAGATTTCATCGAAAAAGATAATTTATACAAACTAGTTAAAAAATCTTACTCATCTTTCAGATCAGAAGAAGTTGTCAAACTAAGAAAAGTTGGGAATTTTAATATATTAGAATTATTTCATGGTCCAACATTAGCTTTTAAAGATATCGCTATGCAATTAATTGGTAATTTTTATGAATATTATCTTTCAAAAAACGAAAACTTTATAAATATAATAGTTGCAACATCTGGCGATACAGGAGCAGCTGCAATAGACGCAATAAAAGGAAAAAAAAATCTTAATATTTTTGTTCTTCATCCACATAATAGAATTTCGTCGGTTCAAAGAAGAATAATGAGTACTGTTAAAGAAAAAAATGTTTTTAATATAGCCATAGAAGGTAATTTTGATGATTGTCAAAACTTAGTTAAAGCAATGTTTGTTGACCAAAATTTCTCAAAAAAGATTAATATGTCCGGTGTTAATTCAATAAATTGGGCTAGGATAGTAGCTCAGACAGTATATTATTTTTTTTGTTTCTTTTCATTAAAATCTAAAAAATTAAATTTTTCTGTTCCCACAGGAAATTTCGGGGATATTTATGCAGGATATCTAGCAAAAAAAATGGGGTTACCGATAGATAAATTAATTGTTGCAACCAATCAGAACGATATATTGCACAGAGCTATTTCTAAAGGCGATTACACGTCAAAAAAAGTTTCTGAAACTTTTTCACCTAGCATGGATATACAACTTGCTAGTAATTTTGAGAGACTTATATTCGAGATACAAGGATGTAATTCAGACAAAACAAAAAATATAATGGCTAGGGTAAAAGAGAATAATTATAAATTAGATGAAACTTCTTTAAATAAAATTAATAAAGATTTTTTATCAGAAAAACTCAGTGAGGATGAAACAATTAATGAAATAAAAGAGGTATTTAAAAATCATAGTATAGTTTTGGATCCACATACTGCGGTAGGTTATGGAGTTGCAAAAAAACTTAAACAAGACAATAACTGTGTAATCTTATCAACTGCACATCCTAGTAAATTTCCAGAGGCTATTAAAAATGCATTAGGTAAAAATGAAGAACTTCCTCCAGAATTAAGAAATGTATTAAAAGAGGAAGAAAAATTTGAGATTATAGAAAATAGCTTAAATCAAGTAAAAAATTATATTTTAAAAAAGATAGATGAAAATAAAAATTAACGAAAAACTTCCAGATAGTGAAGTTTTTCAGCTCATTAATGAAGAACCAGTAAAGATTAAGATTTACAGTTTGTTTTCAAAAAAAAAGATTATTTTATTAGGAATGCCGGGAGCGTTTACTTCAGTTTGCTCTGCGAAACATTTACCAAGTTTCATTAACTTTTCAAAAAAATTTTATGAAAAAGGAGTTGACCAGATTTTTTGTATTGCAGCAAATGATCCATTTGTAATGAATGCATGGGGCAAAATAAATAGGGTTGAAAACAATATTATGATGTTAGCTGATCCTTTTCTAAATTTTACAAAGTCAATAGGTGCAGAAGTTGACAAGTCGGGGAGGGGACTTGGCTTAAGGTCAAATAGATACACCATGCTAATTGACAATTTGAATGTTTTAAAAATTCAAGAGGAAAAAGAGACCGGAGTTTGTGATATCTCAAGTGCTGAGAATTTTTTAAAATTATTATAGGCCAGCTTCTTTTCTAGCTAATAAATCAACTTCATTATTCAAATCATTATCTGTGTGGGCTTTAACCCAAACCCACTCTATAGAATTCTTAGAAGTTAAATTGTCTAATTCAAGCCACAAATCTTTATTTTTAACATCCTCTTTTTTTGATGTTTTCCATCCATTAATCTTCCATTTTGTTATCCATTCAGTTATTCCCTGCTTTACATATTTAGAGTCTGTATAAATTTGAATTTTATCTTTCGTACTAATATATTCTAATGCTTTTATTGTAGCTGTGAGTTCCATTTGATTGTTTGTTGTTAAATCTTTTGAGCCCTTTAAAATTTTTTTTTCATTATTCTTAAAAATTATTGCAGCCCAGCCACCCTTCCCAGGATTTCCAATACACGAACCATCTGTATAAATTTTAATCATTATTTAATATAAGAGCTAAAAGAATTAATTTTTTTATGAAAAGCTAATTTTTGAATATATTCTCTTGGATCCTTTTTTTTTATAATTGCTGATTTTGGAGTATTTATATAATCATACGATCTAGTAGCAAGATATCTAAGTGCAGATCCTTTACAAAGTATATTCAAACAATCTTTCTCTTTTTTTTGTAATTTTCTTGTTGTTTCGTAACCCTTAATCAATTGCAAAGTTTTGCCTTTATCATAGGAAAAAATTTTTTTTCTCTTATTGAAACATAAAGCGTTTATGCATGTAGCTAACTCGTAAGCCTCAAAATCATTAGATGAAAAATAAAAATCAATAAACCCTAAAAATTTTCCTTTATGAAAAAATATGTTATCTATAAATAGATCACCATGAATTATGTTTTTGGGCAATGTTTTTGGCCACGCTTGCTTAATTTCCATAAATGTATTTTGCATCTCTGAAACTAAATTTTTTGAAAGTTTATTAATTTTATTTTTATTTATACGGTCTAATAAATTTTTTATTTTAAGGGGGGAAAAAGAATTTTTCCTGTATAATTTAATTTTTCTTGAGGCTTTGTGCATTTTACCGATATTTTTACCTATCACGTATAAATCTTTTTTTTTTAATTTTTTCTTATCTTTACCTTTTAAAAAACTGACTAGGCAGGCTTTTTTAGACTTTAAGTTAAATAAATAGTTTCCTTTTTTACTTTTAAGTGGACTAGGACATTTAATTTTTAAATTTGATAATTTGTCCATTAGTTTCATAAAAAACGGGAGATCTTTTTTTTTAACTCTTTTTTCAAATATCGTTAAAATAAACTTTTGTCTTTTAGTGGAAATAAGATAATTTGTATTTTCTATTCCTTCTTTTATTCCACGGTAACTAATAATTTTTCCGATGTTAAAAAAATTTTGAATATTAAATATATCTCTTTTATTTATTTTGGTAAAAACAGCCATTAATTTAGCATACCGGGGATCTTAAAAAATACATTTTCCTTTACAATCTCAACTTCTTCGATCTGAACCTCGTATTTTTCTTTTATCTTACTTATAAAATCTTGCACAATTATTTCAGGTGCTGATGCTCCTGAGGAAATACCGATAGTTTTACATTTGCCGATTTTATCTAATGGTATTTCACTCTCTGAATGAATTAATTTAGACTCATTGCATCCCGCTTTACTGGCAACCTCAACTAATCTTTTTGAATTAGATGAATTTCTACTACCAATTACAAAAAACATGTCACAAAGCTTAGCAATTTTTTTTACTGCAGCCTGTCTATTTGTAGTGGCATAACAAATATCTTCTTTTTTTGGCTCATTAATTTTTGGGAATCTTTTCTTTAAACACTTTATTATTTCTTTTGTGTCATCCACAGATAAGGTAGTTTGTGTAATAAATGCTAACTTTACATCTTTTTTAAAAATGATTTTTTTTACGTCTTCTATTGTTTCAATAAGTGTAATACCATTTTCTGGAATTTGACCCATCGTTCCAATTACTTCTGGGTGTCCTTTATGACCAATTAATATTATATGATATCCATTTTTATACATATTTTCTGCTTCTCTGTGAACCTTTGAAACCAAAGGACAAGTTGCATCAACATATTTCATTTTTAATTCCTCTGCTTCTTTTGGAACTTTTTTAGGAACACCGTGTGCAGAAAATATCACGGGCCTAGATTTATCTTTAATCTCGCTAATCTCCTCGACAAAAATCGCACCAATTTTTTTTAAACTTTCAACAACATGTTTATTATGAACAATCTCATGCCTCACGTATACAGGTGAACCAAATTTATCAATACTTTTTTTTACTATTTCAATTGCCCTATCTACGCCTGCACAGAAGCCTCTTGGAGATGCCAAATAAATTTTTAATTCATTTTTTCTCATTTTTTTCTAAAAGATATTCAAGTAATATATGCGGAAAGGTTAAAGACGCCAAACCAATAAATATAATTTTCGATACAGCATTATCTAGTACATAATAATTTTTTAAAATAATTAAAGATATTACAAATAAAATAGCTGTTAAAATTGTCAAAGGTATTGCCTTTAAAGTGAATTTCTTGAAACCCTCTATTAGTGATTTATTGTTTAGTTCGTTAGATAGTTTAAATGAATGTCTAGCTGAATGCAAAAAACAAAAATAAATTGTAAAAGCCAACAAAGGATTTAAAAAGAAATTTAAAATTAAAATTGAGATATAGTCCATAAGCAGTAGAGACTTTATCTCAAAATTTTGACTCAATGAGATTAATATATTTGCAATAAAGCCTAATATCAAAATTAACCAAAGAAAGTAATTATTTATCAAAAAACTTTCAGAAATTTCAAAATTTAAATATTCAAAGATAGCTAACGTCTCGGATTTATGAAAAATTAATGGAGCCACAATAATCACACACCCTTTTAAGAAATATATTAATTCAAAATTAGATGAGCTGTTAATGAATTCTGAGTCCTCTTTACCGAAATGATAGCTTGCCACCATTAAAAATAATATCAATACTAATTTTGGGAATATAAGCCAAAATATAATTACAGATAATCCGACAAAAATATATGAAACATAAAATAATAAGGTGGACCTATAGTTATAAATTTTCAGAAGTTTTGTACCTTTAAGATGATCAAGCGCACCATGTGATATACCCAAACTCAATATTAAAAATAAGCAAATAATTAAAGGGTCATCATTTCTTAAAAATTCAAATGCTGATAAAAAAATACACAAGTTAAAGAAAATTAAAGAGTGATAATAATTAATCTTATTCATTATATTAAAAAATATTTTTTATAAATAACCATTTTGGCATTTTAAGAATTACTGTTAAGTCATCTAAAATGTTACTTTTATTCGACAAAAATTTAATTACTGATCTTGAAGGTGCCTGAAACATATTGAAGAATATACTTGGCATTTTTTCTGGGTATCTATTTAAAACTTTTAAAAAAATATTATCTAAAAAATGGTATTTCCTTCCGATATCATAAATTTTTGCATTTTTAATATTTTCTATTTGATTAACAATATATCTAGAATGATCTTGAATATTTAAAAAAGTATATCCTGTGCTTAATCTTGTCATACCACCAGCAGATCCTATATTAATTGTATTATTCTTTTTTTCAGATTTTGGAAAAAATAAAGGTATTGCTCCTTGCTCTTTGTATTTAATTTCATAATTTTTAATCTTTAAAATATTTTTAATATAATCTTGAATCTGAGTATCGTAATCATTTAAAGTATTGTTGTTTAGTTTAGACAGCCAGGTTGTTTCAATTAATGCCTTATTTTTTGCAAAAGGAAGAGTGTAAAAAAAGTGAACATTTTTTCTTTGATCACAATTAAAATCCATTAAATTAAAAATTTCATCATCAAAAATATTTTTTTCTGTTTTTATTTCCACACCTTTAAAGTGTTGCCAAAGGTTTAACTCACTATTACTTTTAGGTGGAATGCTATTGAATATTATAGAGTTTTGAATATTAAGATTCTCAGTATTTTTGTAAAATTTTATATTTTTATTTAAACTTATTCGTTTAAGAATTTTTTCGTAAAAAAGGCCGCTATCAATAGTTTGATATGGGTAGTCTTTATTTTTAACTTCGTGATGGCCTGTTTCTGTATTTACTGAAAAATTATCCCAACTTTTGATAACACAATCCTCAAAATTGTGATCTATAACCTTCCAAAATGACCAAGTCTTATCTCTTTTATAGTCACTCCTTGTTTCTATTATGGCAAGAGTTTTATCTTTCAACTTGTTTTTAGCATTTAATTCATACGCCAGAGATAAGCCAGCGCATCCGCCTCCAATAATAATGTAATCAAAATCTTTCATTCAAATTAATTTCCTTACCAATTTCTATATGTTCTTCATTAGTTAAATGAATATCTGATTTAGAGAATATTAATATAAATAGATCAAATATACTAAATAATGTCTGTTTTATTTTGCCAATTTTATTAACAAAAATTTTTCCAGATTTATTATAATTTTCTAAATCTTTTTTTCTTAATATATTATTTCCTATCTCCCTATAAACTCTACGTGCAACTAAAATCGCGAATCTATTTACCAGAGGAATTTCCTTTATCGATTTAAAAGAGCTTTTATAAAATAGTTCAGCTATACCTAATGTCTCTTTAATTTTTATAAAATCATGATCTATATATTTTCTATTTCTACCGCTATCCTCTACAACGTCTCTTGCTATATTAGTTAACTGCATTGCTATACCAAGATCTACTGCAGATCTAAGTGCAATTTTTGAATCTACTTTTAGTATTTTTGCCATCATTAGTCCCACTGTACCAGCAACTCTGTAAGAATATACAAGTAGCTCCTGCCTTGTTTTAAATTCAATACTTTCTTTAATATCAGACTCAATACCATCAAAAAGATCCAGAACTATTTTTTCTGAAATATTAAATTTCTTAATAAGATTATAAATATTCTTAATCAAAATATTTTCGAAGTTTCTATCAATGAAATCCTTTTTCATTTTATTAAATTTTTGTTTTTTTAAATCTAAAGATATGTTTTCATCTGCTATGTCATCTAAAGTTCTACAAAAATCATAAAGACTTGATCCATTTTCAAACGTTTGTTTAGCTAAAAAAAAACCTGCCCAACTAAATGATTTCGCATGAGTTGAGATTAGATTGTTTGACATTACAATATTTTATCTAATACTTTAGCAGAAGATAGTACACCAGGCACTCCTGCTCCGGGGTGAGTACCTGCACCAACAAAATACAACCCTCTGTAAATTTCTGATTTGTTGTGAAAACGAAAATATGCAGATTGAGTAAATTTCGGCTGGATTGAAAAACCTGACCCAAACTTTGTATTTAAATCATTTTCAAAATAATCAGGAGTCAAATAAAAATCCTCTACTATATTTTTTTCAAGATCTGGCAATAAATCATTCTGCATCTTTCTTATTACAAGTTTTTTAATTTTTTCTCCTTCTATGGACCAATCAATATTTGATTGATTATTTGGAACAGGCACCAAAACATAAAAACAATCATATCCCTCAGGAGCCATTGATTTATCTGTAGCAGTTGGTCTATGTAAATAATAACTTATATCATCGTTTAGTTTTTTCTTATTAAATATATCATCAAGATGTTCTTTGTACTTATTTCCAAATTTAATAGTATGATGCTCTACATCTTTATAAACTTTTTTTGTTCCAAAATAATAAACAAACAAACCCATTGAATAATCCATTCTATTTCTTTTCCAATTGAAAAATAGATTACCTTTTTTTTTATTTAATAATTTTTCATACACTCTTGGTGGATCAGCGTTACAAACAACATTATCTGCTAATATTTTTTCACCATTATTTAATTCAACACCCTTTATATTTTTATTATCCTCAATAATTCTTTTAACCTCTACTCCTTTAATCACTTTTATATTTTCTTCTATCATTAAAGTTTCTAACCCTTTAACAATATTGCCTGTGCCACCCATGGAGTAGTGAATTCCCCATTTTTTTTCAAGATATAATATTAATCCGTATATAGATGTTGTTGTAAAAGGGTTTCCTCCTACTAAAAGCGGATGCATACTAAATATTCTTCTTAGCTTTTCATTTTTGACATATGAAGAAACAAGTGA
The DNA here is from genome assembly GCA_902614905.1 of uncultured Pelagibacteraceae bacterium. Lineage (GTDB taxonomy): Bacteria > Pseudomonadota > Alphaproteobacteria > Pelagibacterales > Pelagibacteraceae > Pelagibacter. The sequence goes on from CACMMN010000007.1 coordinate 13,545, forward strand.
GTAAACAGATTTATAACTTTTTAGTTTTAGCAAAGATGGAATTTGTTTGAGCATAAAAAAAGGTTTATTAAAAGGTACATCAGAAAGTTCCATATATCCTTTGTCAAAAATTCTTTTCGTAAAATTTACTAAATCTAAATAGCCATCTACGTCTTCATTGGAAACTTCTGAGATTTGTCTCTTCATTTCTTCCTCATCCCCAGAATAATCAAATTTATAACCATCCTCGAATACAAATTGGTACCAAGTTTGCAATGGTTTAATATTTAAATAATCTTCTGCCTTTTTTCCAAACAATTGAAATAATTCATTAATCAAATAAGGTGCTGTAATTACAGTTGGCCCAGCATCAAATTTAAAACCATTTTTTTCAAAAACTCTTGCTCTACCGCCTAAATCTTTGTGTTTTTCAATTAAAGTAACATCATGTCCTTTAGATTTAAGTCTCAAAGCAGCTGATAAACCACCAAATCCTGATCCAACTATTACAGTTTTCATATTGTTAATTTATATTTTTTTAAATTCGAAAGTAAGAAAATATTTAGTTTGATTTTAATTTTTTTAGAGCTTCTTTACTTTCGTCAATATTTTTCTGGAAAATGTTATCTAATTTAGACTTATCTATTGTATTTTTTATTATTTTTTCAACCGAGGTGACCGCAATATCTATAGAGGTATTTTTTATTTCTTTTATTGCTTGTTCTTTCATTTGAGTAATTTTTTCCTCAGTCAATCTTTTTTTAATTTCCGCAGATTTGTTAAATTTATCTTTCATTTGTTGAACCATAGCGTCAGCGTCTTTCTTAGCATTCTCTATTAAAACTTTTGTTTCATCTGAAGCGCTATTAAGTTTTGATTGGGATTGATCTAAAAATATTTTCGTTTCTTTTCTTAATTTCTCACTTTCATTAAGCTCATTTTTTATGTCGGAAATTAATTTATTTAGATTTTCGTTTATTTTTAAAGGTACTTTTAAATAAATTAAAACTCCAAAGAATATAATAAAAGATATTGCTACCCAAAAAGTTGCATCAAATACCATTATTTGCCCTTCATAAGTTTGACTTGCTCATTAACTATTGCTGTAACGTTACTTTTATTTACCTCTACTCCAATCAATTTTTGAATAATTTCAGCTGCAGTATCTACAGCAATTAGACTTATTTTTTCTGGAGATGACTTTTTTAGATCTTTTATATCATTTTCAGCATCATGAATTTCAGAATTAAGTTCGCTCTCTATCTTTTCTCTTTCTTTACCTAAATCTAATTGAATTTTTTCTTTTGCCAAGTTAAAAGTTTTTTTGGCTGTATCTTTAGCATCTGATATTATTTTATCATATTCTTTTAGATTGTTTTCACTTTTCATTTTTTGATTATCTGCAATCTCAATGTTTTCCATAATTTGTGATTTTCTTGTTTCTAAATTATTTCTTATTTTTGGTAGTATAAATTTTGATAATATAATAAATAAAATACCAAAGGTAATGGTTAACCAAAATATTTGAGAAAACCAAAACTCTGGATTTAATTGGGGCATGCCTCCAGTCTCAGCACTTTTAGCAATACAGTTAAAGCTAAAAAGTGCATATAAGTAAATTATTATTTTTTTCACAAACTTAATTTAAAATGCGAATAAAATAATCAATGCAACAACAAGTCCAAAAAGTCCTGTAGCTTCAGCCAAAGCGAAACCTAATAATAAATTAGGAAACTGTTTTTGGGCTGCAGACGGATTTCTCATTGCACCAGATAAATAGTTACCAAAAATAATTCCGATACCTACTCCAGCACCAGCCAATGCAATTGCTGCAAGACCTGCACCTATCATTTTTGCTGCTTCTAGTTCCATATTTTCCTCCTTTTTAATGGTGTAAATTTAATGCATCATTTAAATAGATACATGTTAAAATTGCAAAAACATAAGCTTGAAGAAAAGCAACTAATATTTCCAAACCTGTCAATGCAACAGAAAAGCCTAATGGAAGCCAACCTCCCACTAAACCAAGACTTACTACAAAACCCCCAAAGACCTTCATCATTGTGTGACCAGCCATCATATTAGCAAACAATCTAACTGATAAACTTATTGGTCTGCTTAGGTATGATATTATCTCTATAACAACTATCAAAGGTAAAAGAATGATTGGTACACCACTAGGCACAAAAAGCTTTAAGTATCCTAAACCATGTTTTAAGAAACCAATAATAGTTACGCCTATAAAAATAAAGGCTGCTAATACAAAAGTAACTATAATATGACTAGTTACCGTAAATGAATAAGGTATCATACCGAACATATTACAAAATAATACAAACATGAATAACGAAAATATAAATGCAAAATAAGGTTTTGCCTTTGCACCTGCTGTATCACTGATCATCTTTGATACAAAAGAATAACTAAGTTCAGATAACAATTGAATTTTATCAGGTATAAGTGATTTCTTTTTAGCCCCAAGATTAAAAACAATCAGAATGGCAAGAGTACTAATGACCATAAACAAACTAGCATTTGTAAATGATATATCAACCTCACCTATTTTAATTTCAGGTCCAATTCTATAGACATTGAATTGGTACATCGGATTTGCAGCCATAAATCTTACTTTTGTATTTTTTTTGCAGACTTAATAACATTGGTTATACCTGCTACGACACCTACAAAAAAAAATATTATTATTAACCATGGTTTAGTATCAAACCAAGTGTCTAAAATAAACCCAATAATTGTCCCAACTAGTACAGCAGAAACAAGCTCAGTGCTCATTTTGAAAGCCTGACCTAAATTTGACTGTGCGGGCAGTTCTTTTTCAGGGGCAATTTTTTTTTTTGCAATTTTAAGGCGAATTTTTAGATCGTCATCTTTTTTCATTTAAGCGACCATGCTTTCGGCTTTCTCTAGGTCAACTGCAACAAGCTGACTAATACCTTTTTCAGGCATTGTAACACCATAAAGACGGTTCATTTTTGACATTGTTAAAGCGTGGTGTGTAACAATCACAAATTTTGTCTTTGTAATTTTTGTAAGCTCTTCCAGTAAATTACAAAATCTTGTAACGTTAGCATCGTCTAAAGGAGCATCAACTTCATCTAAAACACAAATTGGAGCCGGGTTTGTTAAAAAAACTGCAAAAATTAAAGATAGGGCTGTCAATGCTTGTTCACCACCTGACAATAAAGTTATTGATTGTAATCTTTTTCCTGGAGGACTTACAAGCATCTCTAAACCTGCATCAAGCGGATCATCAGAATCAATCAGTTCTAGTTTTGCACTGCCGCCATTAAAAAGTTTTGTGTAAACTTCATTGAATTTTCTATTAACTTTTTCAAAAGCCTCAATAAGCCTTTCTCTACCTTTCTGATTTAATTCATTAATACTTTCTTTTAATTTTGTAATTGCAGTCACTAAATCTGATCTATCTTTTTCCATTTTTTTTATTTCATCTTGATACTTTGTAGTTTCTTCATCCGCTCTTAGGTTGACAGATCCCAATTTATCTCTCTCTCGCTTTTTCTTATCAAGCAGCTCTTCTTGTGTTACAGCATCAGGAAACTCTTCATTTAATTCTAGGTTTGAGAATTCAAGAATATTGTTTTCATTCAAATTGAGTTCATTTTCTATTCTCTCAAGCAGATCTAATCTTCTCTTATTTAATCCATCAATTGTTGCACCTGAACTGGCTTTTCTCTCTCTTATCTCAATAGAATTTTCTTTAACTTCATTAAGACTAATATTCAACATTGATAATTTATCTTCGCTTTCTTTAATAATAACTTCATTTTGTTCTCTATCTAAATTTGATAATCTAAGATTTTCATTTAATTGGCCTTTTTTTTCTGCTTGATTTTTTGGTTTGGCCTCAAGTCCTTTTAATTGATCAAGTGTTTTATTTTTTCTATCTTCTAATTTATTGATTGTTATTTCTGATTTGTTTAAAAGGTTTTTCCAACTTTCTATTTCTTTATCAATATTTTGTATTCTTTCGGATCTTTTTACAGACTCTTTTTTAATATTTTGATTTTTACTATATACTTCACAGTATTCATCGATTGTATTCTTGAAATTTTCTAAAGCACTTACCGCATCATCATTTTTATTAGAAATAATTAAATCCTTAATTGAGGCTAATTCTGTATTTAGTTTACCCTTAAAATCTTTTAAATCTGACGAAGATTGTTTTTCAGTTTCATAATATTTTGAGTCTATTTCAATTAAATCTTTTTTTTCTTCTTTTATTCTCTTCTCATTAGAGTTAGCGTCAATTATAATGCTTTTTTCTCGATCTTTATCTTGATCTAAAATGCTAAGATTTTCATTAAGTTTCTCTATTTCATCTTGTATTCTAATATTTTCTTCATCTAGGTTTTTTAATTCTAAATTTAATCTTTGTATTTTTGAGAGATTTTCAAAATTTTTTTGTTTAATAGGGTCAATTTTATTAAATTCATTTTGAATTTTATTTTTTAAATCTTCTATTTCGTTGTTGAATTTTTCGAATTCTTTATCAGAGTCCTCATTAATTTCTTTTTCTAGTTTAATCTCTTTATCAATATCTTGAAGCTTGAGATAATATAGACCAGCCTCTATTTTTTTTATTTCATTTGATATAACTTTATATTTATTTGCTTCTTCTGCTTGTTTTTCTAAATTTGCTAATTGTTTTTCCTGTTGTCTCCTTAATTCATCGGCTCTTTTGAGATTATTTTCAGCAGCGTTCAATCTAATTTCAGCTTCATGTCTTCTTGCGTGTAGTCCAGCTATGCCTGCGGCCTCCTCCAAAATAGCCCTTCTGTCACTTGGTTTTGCGGTTACTAATGAGCCTATTCTTCCTTGACTTATCAGTGATGGTGAATGAGCACCAGTCGACAAGTCAGCAAAAAACATCTGCGCATCCTTTGCCCGTACTTCTTTGCCATTTATCGAAAATTTTGATCCTTTGTCTTTTTCTATTTTTCTTTTTATTTCTATACTAGGAGTATTTTTATACTGATGTGGACCCTCATTGTCATTGTTCATCAAATTTAAAGTTACCTCTGCAATATTTTTTGATGGTTTATTTGAAGTGCCAGAGAATATAACATCCTCCATTCCCGATCCTCTCATACTCTTCGCAGAAGTTTCTCCCATACACCATCTTAAGGACTCCACAATATTTGATTTTCCACAACCATTAGGTCCAACAATGCCCGTAAGCCCATTTTCTATTAATAGATCGGTTTTATCGGCAAATGATTTGAAACCGTTTAATTGAATTTTTTTAAATTCCATTAAAAACTATAATAGTTTTTCTATAGCTTTTTTCAAATTTTTGTATGTAAGTGATTTTTCGAACTTTTTCCCATTTATTAATAGAGTAGGGGTTGAGTTTATATTAAAACTTTTTACTCCTTCGATTCGGTCGTTAAGTATATGATCCTCTAACGACTTATTCTCCAAGCATTTTTGCTCATCAATTTTAAAGTTTCCAGATTTAATAACTTTGATTAGATTTTTATTATATTCTTCAGATGTCGAACCTTTTGCCCATTCGTTCTGGTTATCATATAAAAAGTGAAGTAATTCAGAATTTCCGTCGTTCTCACAATGTGCAAACTTTGAGGCATTTAAAGCGGCAATATTTAATGGAAAACTTTTATATTCAATTGATATAATTCCTTTATCAATAAAATTTTTCTTTAATTCTGGATAAACATTCTTATGAAAGTTAGCACAATAAGAACATGTTAAAGATTCATAAATTACAAGTTTTATTTTTGCATTACTATTTCCATCAATTATTGGCTTAATTGTTTCAGAGTAGGACGGATTAGACAATGCAATAAACATCAAAAATAATATAGTTTTTATTTTTTTCATTTATTTTTTATATGAATTTATCAATTTTTTAAGAGCATTTTTAATATTTACATTTTTAATGCCATTCAAACTTTTTGAGAAATCTCTTTTTGACGCACTTTTACTTTTTTCTAAATTAATTTTCTCATTTTTTTCAAAAGTTATTATCTTTATTTTATCTACCACTACATAACCAAAAATTGAATTTAATTTACTCATAATTTGTTTTTTAGAATACTCCACATCCACTTCACTACCTCTATTTACCATAATTTCTAATATCGATCCTCTTACTTTGTTTGAACTCTTAAATTTGTTTGGATAACAAATATCGAATAATTCTTTACCTACTATATATTTCCAATTATTTAATATTTCAGGAAATATACTACCTTTTTTATTTATGATTTTTTTAACTTTTGTGGGCAAAGTGTCTTTAAAAGATCTTAGACCTTGAATGCCCCCTAATCTCTGCTTAGTATATTTTTTAAATTGCATATGAGTAATCCATTTGTAACAAAAAATATTCTGAAATGGTATGATTTAAATAAAAGATCATTACCATGGCGAAAAAATGTTTCTAAAGAAAAAAGACAGTATAATACGTTGATTAGTGAATTTATGTTGCAACAAACTCAAGTAGCAACCGTAATTCCATACTTTAACAAATTTGTTAAAGAAATTCCAAACATAAAAAAACTTGCAAGTATTGATAACAAAAAACTAATTAAACTTTGGGAAGGTCTTGGATATTATTCAAGAGCAAGAAACTTAAAGAGAGCTGCGCAGTCTGTAATTAAAAATTTTAATGGAGCAATACCTGATAATTTTGAAGATTTGAAATCACTATCTGGTATTGGAGATTATACTGCTAATGCAATTTTAGCTATTGCATTCAATAAGCCATATATTCCACTAGATGGAAATGTAGAAAGGATTATAAAAAGATACCTTTATTTAAAAAAAGAAAAAGAAATTCAGAAAGAAAATTTAATTAAAAAAAAGTCTATTTTAGGATTTTCAAACCGTTCAAGTGATTATGCTCAGGCACTCATGGAATTTGGTGCTTTAGTTTGCAAACCTACCAACCCAATGTGCTGTCAATGTCCTATAACTAAAAAATGCAAATCATTTAAAAAGAAAGACTTTAATTTAACAAAAAATTCAAAAAAATATAAAGACAAATATTTTTTACTCAAAGTTTATAAAAAAAATCAAAAGTATTTATTAATAAAAAATACTAAATTTAATTTTTTAAAAAACTTAAGAATTTTTCCCATGGAAGAACTTCATAAACCTAAAAAATTTAACAAAAGTCTTAATATTAAATTGTCTAATATGAATATGAATATAAAAATACTACATTTAAAAAATATCAATAAATATTCATCATCTACTTGGATTGATCAAAGAAAATTAAATAATTACATGTTGCCAACATTCACTAAAAAAGTAGTTAAATATCTAGAGAAAAATTGATGAAAAAAATTGCGATAATTGGAGCAGGCATCTCAGGTTTGTACATCGCAAATCTTTTTAAAAAAAGTTTAAATTATGAAATTACAATTTATGAAAAAAACGACACTATTAATTTAGAGGATGGCTACGGTATTCAACTTTCAGTCAATAGCGTTAAACTTCTGAATAAAATTGGGTTTAATAAATTATCTGATAATGAAAAATTTAATCCTGAAAAAATTGATTTTTTTTCAATCAATTCATCAAATAAAATCTGTGACCTAGATATTACGAATTTCAATACTGATGACATTAAGTATACAACACTAAAAAGGTCAACTTTAATAAATTTTTTAAAAAAAGATTTGGACGATATAGTAAAAACTGGTTTTAAAATTTCAAAAATAAATGAACAAGAAAAACAAATTAAAATTTCATTTGAAAATAATGTAACTAAAGAATGTGATTACTTGATTATTGCCGATGGAGTTTTTTCAAAGAGTAAAAATCTAATTTCAAATAACAAAGTAAAACCAAAATATAATGACACATTAGCTATTAGAGGTAAATTAACTAAATTTCCTGAAAACGTGAACAAAAAAAATATAGCTTTGTTTTTAGGTCCAAACCTCCACCATGTTATTTACCCATTAAATTCTAATGGCGATTTAAATTTTATTGCTATTATGAAACATTCTCTTTCATTAGAGGAACAAGGTAATTATTCATTATTTAGTGAAAATTTCTTTATAAATAGAATTTTAGAAAATGTCCCTCAAGAAATTAAAGAATTTGTTACAAGTATTAATGAATTAAAAATATTTCCAGTGTTTGTTAGTGATAAGTTTCTCAAAATACAGAATAATAATATTCATTTGATAGGTGATGCTTTTTTTGCCTTTCCACCATCATTTGCACAAGGTGCATCACAATCGATTGAGAGTGCTTATGAATTGTTTATGTCTTTAAATACCGATAAAGAAATCAATTTTTTCAAAAAGAGGGTAAATAAATTAAAAATGATTAATTTTAGATCAAAATTTAACTTGTTTGCTTTTCATTTATCAAATCCTTTAATAATATTTTTCAGAAATATTTTACTAAAAAGATTAGTAAAAAATAAAAAATTTCTAGAATATTATTTAGGTAGAATTTATAAAACTTGATTACTAGATATTAGTCTTTGTCTTAATTGGTCAATAGGTACAATGCTACCATTAAGATTGTAGTGCCAAAAAGTCCAACCATTGCAGCTTTCAGCTCCTAAAATTGTGGCTGCTACTTTATGAATTGAACCCTCTGTTTGTTCATGCTTAATACTCCCATCAGCCATTATTTTTGCACTAATTTTCTTTTTATTATCGTATATAGTAGTTCCTGGTTTAATTATTCCTAACTCAACTAATGAGCCAAAAGGTATTCTTGGTTTAGATCTTCCATTTTGAAGAGTATCCAAATAATCATCTTCTATAGGTTTTGTTTTTTTTAACCTTTGTTCAGCTGCATTAAAATAGGTTTTCTCTTTTTCAATACCATAATAATTTCTTCCCAATTTCTTAGCAACTGTTGCCGTTGTTCCTGATCCTAAAAAGGGATCTAAAACAAAATCATTTTTATTTGTTGTTGCTAATAAAATTCTGTGAAGTAGAGCCTCAGGTTTTTGGGTAGAATGCACTTTTTTACCATTCTTTTTTAGTCTTTCAGAACCATTACAAATCGGCAATTCCCAGTTAGATCTCATTTGAAGATCGTCATTTAAACATTTTAAAGATTGGTAGTTGAAAGTGTATTTAGACTTTTCAGATTTCGATGCCCAAATTAAAGTTTCATGGGCATTTGTAAATCTTGTTCCTCTAAAATTAGGCATTGGATTTTTTTTATTCCATATAACATCATTTAATATCCAAAAGCCTAAATTTTGAATAACCGATCCAACTCTAAAAATATTGTGATAACTACCAATTACCCAAATAGCTCCATTTTTTTTTAAAATTCTTTTACATTCGTCAAGCCATGCATATGTAAAGTCATCGTATTTTTTAAAGCTTTTAAACTGATCCCATTTGTCATTTACTGCACTCACTTTAGATCTGTCTGGTCTAATGAGTTGATTTTTTAATTGCAAATTGTAAGGCGGGTCTGCAAAGATTAAATCGAAAGTTTCTTTTGGGATTTTTTTTAGCTCTTTAAGACTGTCCCCATTAATAATTTTATTTTTTAAGTTTATCTTTTCCATTTTTAAAAAGATAATTAGACTCTAGGCATGACTCCACGTCAACTCATGATTGAATTATTTTGAATTAATTGTGTCTATTATTATCTTGGACTCAATATATTGTGTATAGGTTTGAAAGTTCTTCTATGATGCTTTGTAACACCAAACTTTCGAATTGCTTGAATATGAACTTTTGTTCCATATCCACAATTTTTATTCCATTGATATTTTGAAAAATTCTTTGATATTTTTTTCATCAAACTGTCCCTAGAAACTTTAGCAACAATTGAGGCCGCTGAGATTTGAGGTATTTTTCGATCACCCTTAATTACATATTTTAGATTATAATTTTTCATTACAGGAATTCTGTTACCATCAACTAACACCAAATGAGGTTTTTTTTTTAATTTTTTAATAGCTCTTTTCATGGCTAACAAAGAGGCATTTAGAATGTTTAGTTTCTCTATCTCTTCTTTTGATGCGGAACCGATAGACCAATACGAATTTTTTTTTATATATTTGTCTAAAACTTCACGCTCTTTTTTTGTTAATTTTTTGGAGTCTTTCAATTTTTTAACATCGCAGTTTTTTTTTAATATAACTGCAGATGCATAAACGGGTCCTATTAAACTGCCTCTACCCACTTCATCTACGCCAGCAATATTTTGAATCCCTTTAAATATCGATTTTAAGTTCATCAATTTTCTTTCTTATTTCTTTTAAATCTAACCAAGAATATTTTTTTTGATCAGCTTGTCTTAGTAAATATGCTGGATGAAAAGTTATCATCGTCAAAAAGGTTTTATTTTTGATCATTATTTCTTTCCAAATACCTCTTTCTTTTGATATTTTTAAATTTGATCCAAAAAAAGCTTCCATAGCTGTACTACCAAGCAGAATAATCATTTTTGGATTAATAATTTCAACGTGTTCGTATAAATATTCAGAATATCTTTTAATTTCTTTTATTTCAGGTTTTCTGTTTGAAGGAGGCCTGTAATTAACAACATTTGTAATATAAATATCTTTCCTGTCTAAATTAATTGCTGCAAGCATTTTGTTTAATAATATACCTGCATCACCCACAAACGGTTTACCTAGCTCATCTTCTTTTTGACCTGGACCTTCACCTACTATCATTACAGAGCTTTCTTCGTTACCATCGCTAAATACAATTTTGTTAGCATTATTTTTTAGCTCGCAATCCTTCAAATTTTCGATTTTTAATTTTAGTTTTTTTAATAACTCTTGTTTATTTTCAATTATTTCAACTTTTTTCAATCTATTAATTGGTTGATTTTCGTAATCAAATTTAGATTTAAATAAAAAATCTTCAACTTTATTTCTTTGATTTAAATAATTTTTAGACATATGTTTGATTTATGCACAAATACATTTATTTATTTATTATTTTTTTATTATATCAGACATCATCGTTTTCTAAAATAAGTGATGTTAATAAGTTTGATCAAAAAAATTTATCAAATTATTTTTCAGCAGTACTATCTATCAACAATAATGATGCAAAAAATTCCTTAAAATTCTTAGAAAATTCCAAGATCTTAAATGACAGACACGAAGAACATTTCAAAATTTATATAAAATCACTGGTTGCAAATGAAAAAGTTGATTTGGCAATCAAAAAAATCAAATATTCAAAAAATAATTATTCTTTTTTAGAAAGAGAAGTGATTCTTTTAGTAGATAATTTAATAAATAAAAATTTAGAAAAAAGCAGCTTGAATTTAGAAAAAATTGAAAGCTTAATTGATCCAGATGATAGATACCATATTATATTGTCAAAAGTTTTAAAAAATTATTTAGAGGTTTTTAAAGCTAATAATATTAAAAGTTATAAAAACAATAATTTTGCAGAATTAGATGATATTAGTTTAGCTTTTTTAAGCTGTTATTTTGATTTAAAAAATACAGATAAAAGATTTGAAGAATTTATAGATTATGATGGAAGCAGCTCTAGATATATCTATTTTTATTTAGATTATTTAATTGAACAAAATAAAATTAACAAAATCGATCAAGTTTTACAAAATATTAACCAACTTAATAAACCATTGTTAATTGCTCAATCAGTAAAATGGATTGAAGAAAAGAATTACAACAAATTAAATAATTTATTTTCATGCAAAAATGAGAAAGATATTATTGCAGAGTTTTTCTATTTAATCGCTAATCTTTATTCATCGCAAAGTTTATTTAAAGAGTCAAATTTTTATATTATCTTAGCAAAATATCTTAATCCAAAATTTACACTTAATTCGACATTACTAATCGAAAACTACATGGATACTAAAAAATATGAATTAGTAAAAAATGAATTAAGCAACATTGAAAAGAATAACGTTATATATAATTGGTTTAAAGTGAAAAAAAATGCATCAATTATTCAAGAGACTCAAAATGACGATAGTGCTTTAAAATTTATTAAAAAAAAATACGGAAAAATTCAAAACCCGTCAAACAAGATTTTATTTGATATGGCAAACATATTGAGAAACTTTCAAGACTACGAGGGTGCAATAGAAATTTACTCAAATTTAATACAATACTCAAATTATAGTGCAGAGGAATATGCCGATCTTTTATATAAAAGAGGAACTAGTTTCGAAAGAAAAAAAGATTTCTTAAAAGCTGATGAAGATTTAATAGAGTCTCTTAAAATAGATCCAGATGAACCATATGTATTAAATTATCTTGGATACAGTTGGTTAGAGAGATCTTACAAAATTCCTGAAGCAATGGATATGCTAAAGGAAGCTTATAGTTTAAGAGAAAATGACCCTTACATTACCGACTCAATTGGATGGGCTTATTATTTAATAGAAGACTTTGTTAACGCAAAAAAATATCTAGAAAAAGCTGTAAAACTTATGCCTTACGATCCAATAGTTAATGATCATTACGGTGATGTATTATGGAGACTTAACAAAAAAGTGCAGGCAAGATATTTTTGGAGTGGAGTTTTAAAATTAGAAGATACCGAAGAAGAGTTAAAGAAAGAAATTGAAAAAAAATTAGTTTTTGGACTATAATTTTACCAATTAAGTTGTTTTTATGAATACGATATCACAAAAGTCTTATGCAAAAATAAATTTAAATTTAAATATTGTAGGAAAAACAAAAAATTTACATAAATTACAGAGTATAGTATCACTGATTTCACTTTATGATGAAATTAGTCTAAGACAGATAGGCAGCCGTAAACACAAGATATTGTTTAAAGGTAAATTTTCAAAAAAAATTACTAGTCGTAATACAATCTATAAAACTTTATCTATTTTAGACAAAAAAAAATTACTGAAAAAAAAGTATCTTGTTATGGTTAAAAAAAATATACCTGTTAAGTCAGGAATGGGTGGTGGATCTATGAATGCTGCTAGCTTAATTAAAATTTTCATGAAAAATAAAATTATTAAAATTAATAAAAAAAAATTAAAAAATATAAATGACTCAATTGGACAGGATGTGAAACTTGGATTTTCTAAAAATATTATGTATTTAGATGGTAATAATTCTGTAAAAATATTGAACAAAAAGACAAAATATTTTTTATTATTATTTATGCCAAAATATGGTTGTTCAACAAAGTATATTTTTTCCAAAGTAAAAAAATACTCAAAACCGCTAAAAAACATTAAAAACAAATTTAATAATTTAGGCAGTCTAAAAAATGATTTGCAAGATATCGTAATAAAAAAATATCCAGAGTTAAAAAAACCTATTGAATTTCTTGAAAATCAGCCCGGTATAAATTTTGTCAAAATGACAGGATCGGGGTCATGTTTTGTCGCCTATTCTAAATCAAGAAATTCTATTATAAATAGTCTTAAAAAGTTTAGAAAAAATTACCCAAAATATTGGTCTGTTTTATCTAAAACTATATAAATATTAGAACTTTATGTTATAAGAAATTGATTTTGGGGCGTAGCCAAGTGGTAAGGCAGCGGTTTTTGGTACCGCCATTCCTAGGTTCGAATCCTAGCGCCCCAGCCATTTTATGATAAAAAAGTTTTTAAAAATTTTTACTAAGAGTAATATTTATTCTCCAAATAGATTACAAAATTTAAAAAACGATCCAAAGATAAAAAAAATTTTTAATTCAATTAATGACCACTCAGCAGAAAGTGAAATACTTTTTGTTGGAGGATGTGTTAGACAAAATATACTGGGTGAGAAGATAGAGGATATTGATCTAGCAACTAACCTTAATCCAGATGAGGTTGTGAATTGTTTAAATAAAAATAATATCAAACATATAGATGTTGGAAAAAAATACGGAACGATAACAGCAATTATAGAAAAGAAAAAATTCGAAATAACCTCTTTGAGAAAAGATGTGAAAACAGATGGAAGGTTTGCCGAGGTCCAATATTGCAAGGATTGGAAAGAAGACGCAAAAAGAAGAGATTTCACATTTAATTCAATTTATTCAAATTTAAATGGAGAATTGTTCGATCCATTTAATGGAAAAAAAGATCTGTTAAATGGATGGGTTAAATTTATTGGAAATCCTGCAACCAGAATTAAAGAAGATTATTTGAGAATTTTAAGATATATTAGGTTTTTCCTAATCTATTCAAAAAATAATCATTCAGAGGAAATAAAAAAAATAATCAAACAAAATATTAGTGGTATAAATATAATATCAGGCGATAGGTTGCTTAGTGAGTTAAAAAAAATAATTCTATCTAAAGGTTTTTTTAAAATACCCAAAGATCAGTTTTCAAGAGAAATAATACAATTAATTTTTCCTCAAATTAACAATATTAATGTAATTAAAAATATCGAAAAGAGGAGTAAAGAAAATCTCTTTAAAGAAAATGATTTTACCTTTTTAATAAGCCTTTTAATAATCGATGAAACTGATAATGCGGATTATTTTGTGCATAAATTTAATATATCTAAAGATGAAAAAGATAGAATATTATTTTTAAAAAATACTTATCAAGATTTTAATAAGAATTTTTTTGAAAAGAAAAATTTAAAAATACTCCTTTATAAACATGGCAAAGATAAAGTAATTGACCTTATCAAATTTCATATTCTTAAATCTAAAAATATTCATAATATTAATGAGTTAATTACATTTTATGAAATGGAAAAAGCGCCAGTTTTTCCTTTTAATGCTAAATTTTTAAAGGAAAAATATAATTATAAAGATGGCAAGCTATTAGGTGATAAACTCAAACAATTAGAAACCGCATGGCTAAGTAATAATTTTAAATTAGCTGATGAAAAAGTTGATAGTATTTTAAGAAATTAAACGTAGTCTACCTTAATAATTTCAAAATTTTTTTTACCAGATGGAGTATTAATTTCAACGAAGTCACCATTATTTTTTCCAATCAGACCTTTGCCAATAGGAGACTGATAAAATATAAATTTTTTTTTAATATCTGCTTCATCTTTACCAACAAGTTTATATTTAATTTTTTCATTACTATCTAAATCTTGAAGAGAAACAGTTGCACCAAAGATTACTTTACCATCATTTTCAAGTTTAGTTACATCTATTACATTTGCTCTTGCTATAGTATCTTCTACTTCTTGAATTCTTCCCTCATTTAAAGATTGCTGTTCTTTTGCGGCATGGTACTCAGCGTTTTCTTTTAAATCTCCGTGTGACCTAGCTTCTGAAATAGCATTTACTATTTCAGGTCTTTTTTTTTCTTTTAAAAAGACAAGTTCTTCTGATAATTTTTTTAGTCCTTCTACTGTAATTGGTTCTTTGTTACTCATATTTTATTTCCATTTTGCTAAAGGAGGTAGCGACATTAATATAGCCTCTACATTGCCACCAGTTTGTAAACCAAATTTTGTGCCTCTATCATATAGTAAATTGAATTCCACATATCTACCTCTTTTTAAATATTGAATATTTTTTTGTTTCAGGTTCCATTTTTTACTTTTTCTAAGACTAATAATTTGATTAAAGATTTGAATAAAATTTATTCCAAGATCCCTTACAAATCCAAAATCTTTTTCCCAATCTTGTTTTTTATAATCAAAAAAAATTCCACCAATTCCTCTTGGCTCTTTTCGGTGAGATAAATAAAAATATTCATCACACCATTTTTTATATTTTTTAAAATATTTTTTGTTATGCCTATCACACATTTTTTTTAATTTTTTAAATAATAGTTTTTTAACAGCTGGATCATCAAAACTTGGAGTGACATCCATTCCTCCTCCAAACCAGCCGTGATTTGTATAAATATATCTGGTATTAAAATGCATAGCTGGTACATGAGGATTTTTCATGTGCATTACCACGGATACGCCAGATGCCCAAAAATCTCTATTATTTTTTGTACCAGGAATTTTCTTTTTAAATTCTTCATTCAGTTTACCATAAACTTCTGAAAAGTTAACACCAACTTTGTCAAATACTTTCCCGTTTTCAAGAATATAATAACAGCCACCCCCTTCATCCTTTTTTATATTTCTTTTCCAGCTCTTCTTAAAAAATTTTATTTTTCCACCTTCAATTTCCTGTATCGTATTACAGATCATCTCTTGCAGGTTTATAAACCAATTCCTAGTTAATTTCTTTTTTATATATTTGTCCATTAAAAATTAGTTTGATTTAGAATTTTTGAAACTACAATTGATACTGATGATGACAAATTTAGTGATCTTTTTTTATTCATCATTGGAATAGTTAATCTATGACTTACTTTTTTGTGTACACTAGTTGGTACACCTGAGCTTTCTCTACCAAATAACACAGTATCATTTTTTTTAAACAGAAATTCTTTATAGGATTTTTTTGACTTAGTTGTCATTAAAATTATTCTTGTATTTCTTTTACTAATAAAAAAGTCCTCTGGACTTCTATAAAAGTGAATATTTTTAGCATCATAATAATCCATCACAACTCTTTTGAATTTTCGATCATTAATGATAAACCCACACGGCTCAATAATTTCAAGCATTATTCCTAAACAAGAGCAGGTCCTAATAATTGATGCGGTATTTTGCGGTATATCTGGCTGATAAAGTGCAATTTTAGGTGCAAATTTTGGTTCTTTATGTGTCATTCTTACTATGGATATATTTAACTTTTATATTATATGAATTCATATATTAGGTATATTTAATAATTAGAATGTCAGATCAAAAAAAAGTTAATCGAAGAGACTTTATTTATACAGCCTCAACAGTAGTCGGTGTAGTTGGCGTCGGTGCGGCCGCTTGGCCTCTGATAGATCAAATGAATCCTGATGCCTCTGTCAAGGCATTAGCCACAACTGAAGTTGATGTAAGTTTGGTTAAACCTGGTCAATCAATAACTGTACTGTGGAGAGGCAAACCTGTTTTTATTAAAAGAAGAACAGAGAACGAAATTACCGAGGCAAAAGCAGTGAGCTTAACTGAATTAAAACATCCAGAGAAAGATGAAGACAGAGCATCAAACCCTGAATGGCTTGTTATGCTTGGAGTATGTACTCATCTTGGATGTGTGCCTCTTGCAGATAAAGGAGATTATAATGGCTGGTTTTGTCCTTGCCATGGCTCCCACTACGATACTTCAGGTAGAATTAGAAAAGGTCCAGCTCCGACTAATTTAGAGATACCTAAATACGAATTCGTTAACAGTAATACAATTAAAATTGGATAAAAAATATGAGTGAACATAATTATCAACCTAAGTCAAAATTTGGAAAATGGTTTAATGACAGACTCCCTTTATTAACATTAGCAAACCATTTAACAGATTATCCGACTCCAAAAAATTTAAATTACTGGTGGACATTTGGTGGTATCTTAACTTTTTGCCTTATAACTCAAATTATTACAGGCTTAGTTTTAGCTATGCACTATATCGCTCATGCAGATTTAGCTTTTAGCAGTGTTGAACATATAATGAGAGACGTTAACTATGGTTGGTTAATAAGATACATCCATGCAAATGGAGCGTCAATGTTCTTTCTTGCAGTTTATATACACATATTCAGATCTTTATTTTACGGGTCATATAAATCACCAAGAGAAATTATTTGGATTTTAGGAATTATGATTTATTTACTAATGATGGCAGCTGCTTTCATGGGATATGTTTTACCATGGGGACAAATGAGTTTTTGGGGAGCTACAGTTATAACTAACTTGTTCAGCGCAATTCCTTTAGTAGGCGAAAGTATTACTACATGGCTATGGGGTGGTTACTCTGTAGACAATCCAACTTTAACAAGATTTTTTACATTACATTATTTAATACCTTTTTTAATTTTAGGTTTAGTAGTTCTACATATTTGGGCTTTACATGTTCCTGGAAATAACAATCCGATTGGAATTGATATAAAAAAACCATCTAAAGATACAGTTTCTTTTCATCCTTATATAGTTGTTAAGGATTTATTTGCTCTTTTATTGTTCTTAATATTATTTGCATTTTTTGTTTTTTACTCACCTAACGTGCTAGGTCATGCTGATAATTATATAGAGGCTAATCCATTGGTAACGCCAGCTCATATCGTTCCTGAATGGTACCTCTTACCATTTTATGCAATTTTAAGATCAATTCCAGATAAGCTTATGGGTGTCATAGCAATGTTGTCGGCTATTTTAATTCTCGCAGCATTACCTTGGTTGGATACTTCAAAAATTAGATCTGCAGTTTTTAGACCACTCTACAAACAATTTTATTGGATACTAGTTTTAGATGTATTGATTTTAGGCTATGTCGGTGCAATGCCTGCTGAAGGTTTATATTTATTAATCGCAAGAATTGGAACTGCTTATTATTTTGCACACTTTTTAATAATTTTACCGATATTAGGCAAAGTTGAAAAAACTCTGCCGTTGCCGATGAGTATATCCGAACCTATTTTAGGTGGTTCTTTAAATGCAGAACCAGCCAGAAGTAAAGAAAATTCTCAAAAGCTATAATGTTAAAATTTGTTAAGTATTTTTCTTTAATTTTTTTTTTAATTTCAAGTAACTTAGTTAGTTCTGCGGAAAATACTGAAAAACTATTAACAACCGATTGGACTTTTAAAGGACCATTTGGAAAGTTTGATAGGGCATCTCTGCAAAGAGGTTATCAGGTCTATCAAGAAGTATGTGCTTCATGTCATTCATTAAAATATATGTCTTACAGAAATCTTTCAGAGGAAGGCGGTCCAGAGTTTTCAGTGCAGGAGGCAAAAGCTATAGCTGCCAACTTTGAAATATTAGATGGACCAAATCCAGAGGGAGAAATGTTCACGAGACCTGCAAGATTATCCGATAAATTTGCAATGCCTTATGCAAATGAGGAAGAAGCTAAATTAGCAAACGGTGGCGCTTATCCTCCAGACATGTCCGTATTAGTTAAAGCTAGAAAGGGCGGGGCTGACTATGTCTACTCAGTCTTGCTTGGATATGAAGACCCACCAGTAGGAATGAAATTAGATGATGGAGTTCACTACAATAAATATATGTATGGAAATAAGATTAAAATGCCAGCACCTTTGTCTGAAGGTCTGGTTGAATATGCTGATGGTACTAGTGCTACAGAACAACAAATGGCAAAAGATGTAGTGAGCTTTTTAATGTGGACAGCAGAACCTCATCTAGAACAAAGGCACAAAATAGGCTTTAGAGCAATAGTCTACCTTATTATATTGAGCATACTAGTCTACTTTAGTATGAAAAAAATCTGGTCACGTATTGAAACGGAAGTTTAAAATATCCCCATCCTTAACTATATAATCTTTTCCCTCTAATCTCATTTTGCCATTGTTTTTACAATTAAGCCAACCATTGTTTTTAACAAAATCATTAAAAGAAATTGTCTCAGCTCTAATAAATCCTTTTTCAAAATCTGAGTGAATTTTTCCTGCAGCGACAGGAGCAGTGCTATCTTTTTCTACTGTCCATGCTCTAGTTTCCTCAGGCCCGGAGGTAAAAAAAGTCTCAAGCTCAAGCAACTTATATCCTTTCTCAATTAAATAATTTAAACCAGTTTTTTCAATGTTCATTAACTCCATAAAATTTTTCTTTTCATCATTTTCTAATTGATTTATCTGATTTTCTATTTCAGCTGAGACTAAAATTGTATTTTCAATTTGCTTATTTTTTTGAACTTCTTTCGAATATTTGTTTCCAGTTGAAATACTTTTTTCATCAACATTACACACATAAAGTTTTGGTTTTAAAGATAATAAGCCAGATTTGTTTATTAAATCTAAATCAAATAAATTTCTGAGGTCATTTAAATCTTTATCGTTGTTAATATAATCCTCAGTTGTTTTAAGTATGTTCAATTCATCATTTGTAATCTTTTTTAAATTTTTTTTATCTATTCTTTTTCCTATAGACTCTAAGTCTGCAAGCTTCATTTCTGTCTCAATAATTTCTAAGTCTCTTATGGGATTTACATCCTTATTTACATTTTGGATATCATCAGAATCAAAACATCTTAATAAATGAACAATTGCATCAACTTCTCTAATATGTGATAAAAATTTGTTACCTAATCCTTCTCCCTTCGAGGCACCTTTCACTAAACCCGCAATATCAAGAAAAGTTATAGTTGTATAAATTTTTTTTTTTGATTTAGAGATTTCAAACAATTTGTCTAATCTATTATCTAAAACAGGAACAACGCCAACGTTAGGTTCTATTGTGCAAAATGGAAAGTTACCCGCCTGTGCTTTTGATGAATTAGTTAAAGCGTTAAATAAAGTTGATTTACCCACATTTGGTAATCCAACAATACCGCACTTGAATCCCATTATTTATTATTAACTGTGCTTGAGAAAAGGTCTAGTTTTTTATCAATTAAAATAGCTAAATTTTCAGTGATATTATTTTTTAAAGTTTCTAGTTGCTGTTTTTCATCATCGTCAAAGTCCTTTAAAACATAATCTGAAACTGCAATTTTATCGTTTGGTTTACCAATTCCTATTCTTACTCTCGAGTAATCTTTACCTATAAATTTATCTATAGATTCTATCCCGTTGTGACCCGCACTAGAACCTCCAAACTTTGTTCTAATCTTACCAAAGTCAATATCTAAATCATCATGAAAGACTATTATATTTTCAGCTTCAATTTTAAAATACTCTATAAGTTCTCTTATACAGATCCCAGAGTTATTCATAAATGTTAATGGCTTTATCGCATAAACTTTTTTTTCGTTTATACTCCCAGTTGTCAATAGACCTTTAAATTTAGGTTTTTGTTTTGATAACTTAAATTTTGAGTTTATAGCATCAATTATTTTGAACCCAATATTATGTCTATTGTTCTCTGAATTTGGCGTGGGATTACCTAGTCCAACAAATAAAAACATGTAAATTAAATTTTATCAATTATTTTTTTTCTGATTGAGGTTTCTTACCATCATCTTTTTTACCAGCATCTTTTTTTTCTGCCTCAGCTCCGCCTTTTTCGTCTGCTCCATCTTTAGGCGCTGCTGTTGCTTCTTGTGCATCTGTAGAACCCTCTGCTCCTTCTTCACCTTCTGCTGCCTCAGCTGGTTTTTCTGGTTCCTTAATTACTGTTGGCGCTGCTACGGTAGCAATTACAAAATCTCTTCCCGTAATAGTTGGAATAACATTTTCAGGTAATTTTATTGATGATATCTTAAAACTATGTCCTATATCCACCCCGTCCAAATCAACAATTAATTCACTTGGTATATTTTCAGATGGACATTTTAATTCTACTTTCCTTCTAACAATATTAAGCACACCTCCTCTTTTTAACCCTGGAGATTTTTCATTATTGATAAATTTAACTGGTATCTCAATTATAACGCTTGAACCTTTTACAACTCTTAAGAAATCTATGTGTATTGGCTCATCTGTGATCACATCAAAAGATATATCTTTAGGTAATACGCTTTCTTCTTTTCCGTCGACCTTAAGTTTTATAATTTTCGAAAGAAAGTTTTCTTGCTCCATTAAACTTTTTAGTACTTTTATAGATACAGATACATTTTGGTTTTTTTCTGATCCACCATAGACAATACCTGGAACATTTCCTTGTTGTCTTATTATTTTTAGTTCACCGGATGTTTTGTTATTTCTAATATTTGCTTCTAAAGTACTCATAAAAAAAAAGTTTTTTAACTCATGTTGACTAATAAAACAAGAAAATTATTTGAACAGAAAAGATACAGATGTTGAGTTAGAAATACGTCTTATTGCTTCACCCATTAAATTTGATACGGACAAAATTTCAATATTTTTAGCGTTTTTTATTTTGTTATAATTGTCTATTGTGTCTGTAATAACTAAATTTTTAATAGTTGATTTCCTAATTTTGTTAACTGCATCACCACTTAATACCCCATGTGTTATGTAAACGTGTATCTCCTTTGCACCTTTTTCTTTTAGAACTTTAGCAGCGTTTACAATTGTACCTCCTGAGTCAATTATATCATCAACCATAATACAACACTTGTCTTTAACATTTCCTATAACATTCATTACTTCAGATTTTCCTGGAGAAGGTCTTCTTTTATCTATAATCGCTAAACCTGAATTAAGAAACTTACTTAATCCTCTTGTTCTAGCTACACCACCAACGTCTGGTGACACGCAAATTATATTTTTTGACTTAATTCTTTTTTTAATATGTCTTGCAAATATTGGAGTAGCAAATAAATTATCTACTGGTATATCAAAAAAACCCTGAATTTGTCCTGCATGTAAATCGATTGTTACAACTCTATCAGCACCAGCTTTAGTAATTAAATTAGAAACTAATTTTGCTGATATAGATGTTCTCGGCACAACTTTTCTATCTTGCCTTGCATATCCAAAATAAGGAATCACAGCAGTGATATTTTTTGCAGATGATCTTTTTAAAGCATCGATACATAATAACATCTCCATCAGATTATCATTAGCTGGAGATGAAATTGATTGAATAATAAAAATATTATTACCTCTAATATTTTCATTAATCTCTATATATATTTCCCCATCTTTAAATTTTCTAATACTTGAATTGACGAGCCTTTCTTTTAAATATTTAGCAATTTTTTCACTTAATTTTTTATTACTATTTCCTGTTAGAAGTTTCATTATTTTGAAAAAATTTATTTAATCATAATTAATGATATATTTCTACCATAATCATTTTGATTGTTATGTATAGCTCTTCTTGCACTAAAAAAATTATTTTTTGGATTATATGTATCCTTATCAATTAAATCGATTTTTTTTAAACCAAGACTTTTCAATTGATAATAAACATATTTATTTAGGCTAAAATATGTTTTTTTTTTTATTTTTTTGAAAAAAGTTCTATTCACAGTATTTTGTTTTAAAAATTTAAGCTTAAAATCAGATTTAATCTCATAATTTTTTTGAGCTATACAAGGGCCAATAGCAGCAACCAAATCTTTGGTATCGCTTCCTGATTTAATCAAAAAATTAACAACTTTTTTAATGATTTCTTTGTAGGCACCTTTCCACCCAGCATGTATTGCTGAAATTATTTTGAGTTTTGGGTCATAAATTATTATAGGCGCGCAGTCAGCAGTCAGAATACCCAATGCAATATTCTTTTTATTTGTTATCAAAGCGTCTCCAACTAGCTTTGTTTTATATTTTCCTCTATCTACATAGAAAAACTTATTACTATGGACTTGATGTAACAATATTAATTTTTTGTGAGTTGAACCAATTTTTCGACAAGCTATTTTAAGATTTTTTGCTACGTTTACATTTGTATCAAATGAACCTCTTCCACAGTTTAAGCTTTTATATATTCCTTTAGATTTTCCACCTTCCATGCCTAGAAAGCAGTGTCTAATACTTTTATACTTTAATAATTTTTTTGATAAAATCATTCAAACCCAAAAAAGTTTTTATTATTACTTTTATATGCAAAAATAACTTTGAATAACTCTCCCATTGAACTTTTATTTAAAAGTCTTGAAAGTGTTGTGATCATATATTTTTTTTGTTTTTCATTCATTTTTTTTTCCAGAATCTTAGCTCTTTCAATAATCCCCATTCTTTCTAAAAAAAATTTCTGTGTAACTACTCTCTTAACATTTAATTTTTTTTTTGAAAAAAATTCATTTAGTAAGCTAAAATTTACCAATGAAGTGATATCTGCATTACCAATATACTTTATTAGGTTTTTTTTGTGAATTTGTCTATTTTTCATAACAATTTGTATAGTACTTTCATTTAATGCTCCCATATATCCGTAATCAATTAATAGCACTCCTCCAGATAAAGATTTTATTTTTTTTACAATTTTACTTAATTCCAAAAGACCCTGCTTTGGGTATTCAATAAATTTAAGTTTATTTAAAATTTTAAAAGACTTTAAGTTAATTAGATCACTCAATTTAGGTTTGCACTGTGTTTCCTCAAGAAATTTTCCATTAAAAATATAGCATTTTTCTAATAATTTTTTATCCTTAATAAAAAATTGTTTTATTGGTATTGCATCAAAAAATTCGTTTCCAAAAAAAATAATTGGACCGCCCTTTAAGTTTTTATAATCATTTATCCACTTTAAATTAGTTCCCTTTAATTTTTTTTTTTGAATCCTTCTTAAAAATTCACTTTTTTCATATAAAAAAAATTTTACAGAATTATTAAAGGTTGGAAAATTTTTAAAAGTTTTTACTAATACTTCTGATAAACTTCCATCACCTGGGCCAAGCTCAACCAAGTTAAAAATTTTAGGTTTTCCTAAAGTTTCCCAACTCGATATTATCCATATAGCTATAATCTCAGAAAATAAATTTGATATAGTTGGAGATGTAACAAAATCACCCTTTTTTCCAAAAGGCATTTTATTTGTATAGTACCCTATTTTTGGTTTGTATAATGCTCTATTTATAAAATCATCAACTTTAATTTTTCGATTTTTTATAATATTAAATTTTTCAAGGGATTTTTTCATTTTCTACGTAATAGTAAAATACCTATAAATATCATAAGTATACTTAATAACATTCCCATACTTAATGATCCAAAGATATAACCAATTTGTTGGTCAGGTTCTCTAAAAATTTCAGAAAACAATCTAAATATTCCGTAAAAAAATAAAAAAGCAAAAGAACAGCTTCCCTCTTTGTAATTTTTACTAAAGTAGATTTTATTCATTATAACGAATAAAAATATACCTTCAAAAATAGCCTCGTACAATTGTGATGGATGTCTTGGAATATTATCGATTATCGGAAAGATAACACCCCAAATTAAATCGGTTGGTTTTCCGACAAGCTCGCTATTTATAAAATTTGCGATTCTTCCAAAAAAAATTCCAATAGGTGCTGCAACAGCTATGAAATCAAAAAATATATACTTTTCTAAATTATTTTTTTTACAAAAAATAACAGTTGCTATTATAATTCCTATTAAACCCCCGTGAAAAGACATCCCTCCTTGCCATATCATGATTATTTCTGAAGGATTTTTTAAGTAAAATTTTAAATTATAAATCAAGACATAACCTAGTCTCCCTCCTACAATTATACCTATAATTAGATAAGTTATTAAATCATCAATGTAAATCTTATGAATATTGTTTTTAATTAATATTTTCTTTATGTAAATCCATCCACAGATTATCCCAAAAATATACGCTAGAGAGTACCAGTGAATTTTGATAAAAAATATTTCAAAAGCTACTGGATTCAAATTATTAATAAGCATATTATAAAATTAGAATATATTATTTTTAAAAGCAAAAGTATGTCAAAATCTAAAATTTTATTAGAAAAATTAACAAGTTTACTTGCTCAAGGATTAATATCCTACAAAGACTTAAGCAATGAAGTAATTAATATAATTAAATCTCAGAGAGATGAAATCATTTTAAAAATGAAAATATCAACAAAAGAAGAAACAGATATTCTTAAAAGGAGAATTGAAAAGTTGGAAAACGAGATAAATAAATTAAAAAAAAATAAACGAACTAAAAAGGTAAAGAAATCTTAACACTCAAACCGCCTAATTTTGATTTATTTAAATCAATTTTCCCCCCATGGGATTTAACTACGTCAGATGCAATTGAAAGGCCAAGACCCACGCTTGATTTTGAGTCACCTCTTCCTTTATTTATTTTATAAAAAGGTTTGAAAACATTTGAATATTCTGATTTTGGAATACCTGGTCCGTCATCTTCTATAATTATAACCATTGTTTTATTTAACTTTTTTAAGGAAAATGTAACTTTTTTTCCATACTTAAGACCATTGTCTATTATGTTGCTGAGACACCTTAATAATAAATTCTTTCGCCCATTAAAGTTTACATTTTCATCAATATTTGAGGATATTAAAGCATTATCATATTTTTTTATTAAAGATTTGATTGTTTCTGAGATATTAAATGACTCATCTTTTTCAGAAGATGTCGAACTAGCAAACTGCAAATATTCATTTAACATTTTCTCCATTTCCTCTATGTCCTCAGAAAGTTTTTTTGAAATATTGATGTCTTTGATAAAGGCTAATTGTAACTTTATTCTTGTTAGCGGAGTTCTTAAATCGTGGCTTATTCCAGACAACATCTCAGATCTCTGATTTAAATGTCTTAAAATTCTCTTCCTCATTCTATCAAATTCAAATCCAGCTTGACGTATTTCAAGAGCACCAGAAGGCCGGAATTCACCAACATCTTCACCTCTTCCAAATTTTTCGGATGCTTTCGCTAAATTTACGATTGGTCGTGTTTGGTTTTTTAAGAAAATTAAGGCAACTGTAATTAATAAAAACGCTGGGAACGTGATCCATAACGCAAATAATCTAGCCGATGTACTGGTAACTCTTTCTTTAGGAATATAAAATTCAAAGTACCCATTAATATGTTTTATTCTTAATTCAATTAATCCTTTGAATTTTGTAGTATCAAACCAATAACTTAAATTTCTGGATTTTAATTCTCTTCTCAAAGTACGATCCATAGGGCTGAACCATCTCTCCATATCTTGTTTTGGCAAGTCACCAAATGGAATAAATTTTACAGTAAAGTTGTGATGTTCTTCAAATAAGTTTATTAGATTCTCTTTATTGTAATCTTCATTGTCATAAGCATCTAAAAAAAATTTAATTTCTCCTATTAATGCATTTGTCATACCTTTATTTGTTTTTATCCACAAACTATCAAAAAAAACTACTGATATAGTGATTTGCAAAATAATGATTGGAGCTGCAACAATTAAAAGAGCTCTATAAAATAATCTTTTTGGAAGTATTTCTTTAACAAATTTATTCAATCCATAAAACATATCCTGTACCTCTTATAGTTTGTAAATATTTTGGATTTTTTGGATTCATTTCAATTTTTTTTCTTAGTCTAGTAATAATAACGTCAATTGATCTTTCTTTTTCTAGATTAATAAGTTTTCCTATTTCTAGTCTACTGAAAACTTTACCAGGTTGATTTATCATTTTATCTAAAATTTTCTTTTCGGTTGTGTTAATTTTAAGTTCTTTTTTCTCTTTTATTATTAACAACTTTGTTAGATCAATTTTGATGTTTCCAAAATTTATAGCCCTTACGAGGTTCTTTTTTTGTGTTTTGGATAAAATATTTTTTATTCTCAATAGCAGTTCCTGTGGCTCAAATGGTTTCGGTAAATAATCATCTGCTCCAGATTCGAGTCCCTCAACCCTTTCTTTTGGTTCACCTTTAGCGGTCAAAAGTATTACTGGTGTATCAATAAAGGATTTATTTTCATTTAAAAATTCCAAACCACTTTTGCCGGGCATCATAATATCTAAAATTATCAAATCAAATTTTATGATTGCAATCTTTTTTTGAGCTTCTTCAGCTGAATTAGCTGTATTTACCAAAAAACTTTTTTCATTTAAAAATTTTTTTACTAAATTTCTTATACCGTCATCATCGTCTACAACTAATATATGTGCTTTATAGTTTTTCATTTATTATTCTTTTTAATACCTGGTCAAAATTAAGCACTTCTTTTGCTGATGAGTTTAAAAAAGCTTTATAAATTCTTTTTTTTTGAGAAAAAAAAATTTCGTTGTAAATTTTACTTCCTTTAGAACTTAAATAAATATGTCTAACTCTAGTATCTTTACTATCTTTTTTAAATTCTAAAAAATCTAGCCTCTTCAAGTCATTTAGAACCCTATTTAAACTCTGCTTAGTTACATTTAATTTCTTTAATAGTTGTGAAATTGTAATTCCTTCATAAAAAGATATTAAATGAAGAGATTTATGATGTGCAGTACCTAATTGATATTTTTTAAGTATTTTCTTGGGATCACTAAATGACTCCCTATAAGTGACAAAAATTTTTTCAATAAAACCTTTTAATTGTTCATCTTTTAAATAAAGAAGATCTTTCATAATAAGTAAGTTATATTGACATATTAAATTTAGGAAGTTATTTTTTTATAAATTTTCTTTTTATGATGATTCCTTACGATAAAAGAGACGGTAAAATTTGGTATAATTCTGAACTAGTAAATTGGTCAGATGTTAAGTTACATGTTTTAAGCCATGGACTACATTACGCGAGTTGCGTTTTTGAGGGTGAGAGGGTTTACGATGGTGAAATTTTTAAATTAGAGGAACATACTTCTAGATTTTTTCACTCAGCAAAAAGAATGGGTTTTAAAATTCCTTATAGCGAGGATCAAATAAACAAAGCTAGCAAAAATATTATTTCAGTTCAAAAAGTTGAAAATGGTTATGTTAGACCAATTGCCTGGCGAGGTAGTGAAATGATGGCTATTTCAGCTCAACAAACAAAAATTCATGTAGCGATTGCAACCTGGGAGTGGGGATCTTATTTCGATCCAAAGTTAAAAGTTGAAGGAATAAAATTAAATATATCTAAATGGAAAAGACCTGCGCCAGATACAATACCTTGGGACACGAAAGCATCTGGATTATACATGATATGTACTTTGTCAAAACATGAAGCAGAGAGGGATGGATACACCGACTCTTTAATGTTAGATCATGAAGGTAATATTGCAGAAGCCACTGGTGCAAATATCTTCTTTAAAGATAAAGATGGAAATCTACATACCCCAACACCTGACTCTTTCCTTGATGGCATCACAAGAAGAACAGTCATAGATATTGCAAAATCAAAAAATATAAAAGTAATTGAAAGAAAAATTACCCCAGATGAACTTAAAAATTTTACTGGTTGTTTTCTTACTGGCACTGCCGCAGAAGTAACTCCGGTTTCACAAATAGCAAATTATAATTTTAAAGTTTGTAAAACAATTATCGAATTATCAGACTCCTATCAATTGATTGTAAGAAAAAAGAAAGCTGCTTAATTATTTATTATCTTCAGAAATTGCATGGTCAATTCCTTTTCTAAGGTAATCATAAGCTGTAAATAAAGTTAAGAAAGCCGAAAGCCATAAAATTATAATACCAATAGTTTGAGCATTATAGTCTTGAAAATTCAAAATTTTATTACCAGTTTCCCCTGTTAATAAAATAGAAATTGAAAACATTTGTAAAAAAGTTTTCAATTTTGCAAGATTTGATACTGGTAAATTTACTTGCCCTTTTGCTAAAAATTCTCTGAGGCCAGATATCAAAATTTCCCTTATCAGAATAATAATCGCAGCTATAACCTCAAAATTTTTTATTGTTCCATCCATAACTAATAAAATTAGAGCTGTAGCTACGATAATTTTATCAGCAATGGGATCTAAAAGTTCACCAAGTTTAGATTCCTCTTTATACAATCTTGCTAAAAGACCATCTAAAAAGTCTGTAAAAGATGCAAGAACAAATAAAAAAAATGGAATCACATCTCCATAAAATCCTGGCAAATAAAATGTTAACACAAATATTGGGACTATAATTATACGGCCAATTGTCAGATAATTAGGAAATTTAAATTTCATTCGTGAAAAAAGTTATATATTTTTTTTGCAACCTTTTCCTCAACTCCCTCTACCGATTTTATTTCATCTAAACTAGCAGACTCGACAGCTCTAGCGGATCCAAAATGATTTAATAAAGCTCTCTTTCTAATAGACCCGATCCCACTAATTTGATCAAGAAGCGATTTTTTTAAGCCCTTTTTCCTTTTTGCTCTATGAGCGCTTATCGCAAATCTATGCGCCTCATCTCTTATTCTTTGTAAAAAAAATAAAGTTGGGTCGTTTTTTTCAAATTTAAATTCTTTACCATTATGAAAAAAGGTTTCATTACCACTATTTCTAAGTTTCCCCTTTGCAATTGCTATGACCGGGATTTCGTGGAGGCCCAATTCATTCATTGTTTCTCTTACTACTGAGTATTGGCCTTTTCCACCATCAATTAAAATTAAGTCTGGCATTGTCAAATAATTATCTTTTTCTTGAATGGCTCGTTTGAACCTTCGATTAATAACCTCTCGCATCATGCCATAGTCGTCTTGCTCGTTATTTTTAATTTTAATATTAAATTTTCTATATCTTTTCTTTATAAAACCTTCTTCACCAAATGTAATTAATGCTCCTATGCTGTCAGTACCTTGAATATGACTATTATCATACACTTCTACTAAGTTAATATTGCTCTCAAGATCAAATTTTTGTGAAATGTTCTCAAATAAGTCTTTATTATTTTGGCTCTCATATATTTTTCTATTTAAACTATCTTTTGCATTTTTGAGAGCTTGATTAATGACTTTTAATTTTGAACCTTTTTTAGCAACTGAAATGCTAATTTGTTTATTTTCTTTTTTACTTAAAGTTTTTTCGATTAATAGTTTTTCTTTTATATCCTCACTTAAAATAATATTTATAGGTACACTTTTATTTTCATAAAATTGTGTAACGAAAGAATTAATTATATTACTTAAATTTTCATCTGGATCATGTTTGGGAAAAAAAGCTTGATTACCCCAATTTTGTTTGGACCTATAAAAAAAAACTTGGATACAAGTTTTACCAGATTCTTTGTAACCAGCAATAACATCAGCCTCTACTAAGTTCGCTTCATTAATTCTCTGAGATGACTGAATAATATTGAGTGATTTAATTCTATCCCTAAGTATTGCAGCCTTTTCAAAATCTAGTTCATCGCTAGCAGTTTCCATTTGTGCCGATAAACTTTTTTGAATTTTTCTTGATTTTCCAGAGACAAAGTCAATGGCATCATCTACAGATTTTTTATAATCACTCTCGTGTATAAAATTTACACAAGGACCAGAACATCTTTTAATTTGATATAATATGCATGGTCTTTCCCTATTTTTAAATACAGTGTCATCACAGATTCTTATCTGAAATATTTTTTGGATCATTTTTATAGTCCAATTTGCAGAACCTGCAGATGCAAAAGGACCAAAGAAAAAACCCTCTTTATCCTTTTTTCCTCTATGTTTTTTTATTTGTGGCCACTTTTCTTTGTTACTAATAAAAATAAAAGGAAACGATTTATCATCTCTCAATAATATATTAAATCTTGGCTTATACTTTTTAATTAAATTGGCCTCTAATAGCAAAGCTTCACTTTCGTTTGAAGTTGTTGTTACTTCAAGTTTTCTAGTTTGAGATAACATTCTCTCAGTTCTAATAATATGATTT
>CACMMN010000008.1 GCA_902614905.1 uncultured Pelagibacteraceae bacterium
TCAAATTGGATAGAGTTTAAAAACTTTGCAAATAAAATTATTTCATCTTATTCTGGTTGAATCATTTTTCTAGGATCTACAATTTTTTGATATTCTTTTTCATTTAATAAGCCACTTTTAAGCACTTCATTTTTAAGAGTAGTTTTATTTTTTAGGGCTTTTTTTGCAATACTTGCGGCTTGGTCATAACCAATCTTTGGGGCGAGCGCTGTAACTAACATTAAAGAATTATCTAAGTCTCTCTTAATTTTGTCTTTATTCGCCTTAATCCCTTTAACACAGTATTTTGCAAAATTTTTTGAGCTATCAGAAATAAGATCAATTGACTGCAAAATATTATGCGCAATTAGTGGTTTGAATACATTTAGCTCAAATTGTCCTTGTGAACCTGCAATTGTAATTCCCGTGTGATTACCAATCACTTTAACACAAACCATTGTTACTGCCTCTGATTGTGTTGGATTTACTTTTCCAGGCATTATTGATGATCCTGGTTCATTTGATGGCAAAGTTAATTCACCATAACCAGCTCTTGGTCCAGACCCAAGAAATCTGATATCATTAGCAATCTTAAGTAAGCATACTGCCGTTGTATTTAACGTTCCAGAAAAGTTAACAATTGAGTCATGTGCAGCAAGAGCTGCGAATTTGTTGTTAGACGGTTTAAATTTTATGTTTGTTAATTTGCTAATTTCTTTACAAATTTTTTTATCAAAGTTTTTTTTAGTATTAATCCCTGTGCCAACTGCAGTACCACCTTGTGCAAGAAAATATATTTCTTTTATAGCAATTTTAATTCTATTTATACAATCCTCTAATTGAGATTGATAACCAGAAAATTCTTGTCCTAGTGTTAAAGGTGTTGCATCCTGTAAATGCGTTCTGCCAATTTTTATTATCTTTTTAAATTTTTTTACTTTATTTTTTAACTCTTTATTTAAAAGATTTAAACTTGGTAATAGCTTATTTTTTGTTTCTAAAGCAATTGCTATATGCATAGCTGTTGGAAATACATCATTTGTAGATTGTGATTTGTTTACGTGATCATTAGGATGAACAGGTTTTTTCGAGCCCATTTTACCACCTAAATACTTAATTGCCCTATTTGAGATTACTTCATTGACATTCATGTTTGTTTGAGTACCTGATCCAGTTTGCCAAACTTTTAAAGGAAAATTACTATCAAGTTTACCTGAAATAACTTCGTTGGCTGCAATAATAATTGCATTCGCTATTTTTGAGCTAATTTGATTATCTTTTTTGTGAACTATTGCAGCAGCTTTTTTAATAATTGCAATTGATTTAATTAAATTTTTTTTTACAAGAATTTCACCAATATCAAAAAATTTCTTTGATCTTTCAGTTGAGGCACCCCAAAACTTATCATTTGGGACATTAATTTTTCCAATACTATCGTACTCTTTTCTAAATTTCATTTGGATAATAGTATTTATCTTATACATTAAAAACAAAAAGAATCATATAGGAGAGCTATGACAAATTTTGAAAAAGTTGGATTGTTTATGACAACATTTGGACAAGAAGTTAAAAAAAAACCAAGTTTAAGTACTGACAAAATTAATAATTTAAGAATTAAATTGATTGAAGAAGAACTTAACGAATTAAAAGAGGCTATATCAAAAAAAGACTTAAAAGAAGTGGCAGATGCGTTAACAGACATTTTATATGTTGCTTATGGTGCAGGACATGCATTTGGCATCAATCTTGATGCATGTTTTGAAGAAGTCCAAAAATCAAATATGAGCAAATTGGGAAATGATGGAAAACCAATTTATAATGAAAATGGCAAGGTTATGAAAGGCCCAAATTATTTTAAACCGGATTTAAATAAATTTTTGATTTAATCTTAATTGTTTAAAATAAACATAAGAACGTCGCTTATTAAATACATAGAAACAGTAAATCCTATGAAAAAATTCCAATACATGAATGAAACTGTTCTATTTCTAATTCTTCTTTTTCTAACAAATTCTTTGTCATCTAAATCAGAAATATCTCTCACTCCTTTTACTTGATAGTCATAAGACCACCGCCAAACAGAGTCCCCGAATCTTTCATCTGTTTTGTTAAAATATTTGATCCAAGCAGTTATGTATTTATGTAAAAGATATATTATAAATAAAGTGACGAAACCTAAAAACATAGTTCTAATTTATAAAATTTTTAACCAAAAAAAAAGGGGCGTTCTGTTGCCAGGTGCCCCAAACCCCGTAACTTAATTAAAAAATTAATTAAGCTGCAAGTGCAAATTTATTATTTGCAATTATAAATAGCCCGTTACGGTGGAACAATTCCGAACGAAAGAAAGACTTTTAGACATCCGTCGATCCTAGTTCACCCCCATAAGTTGTAAATTTTTGGTGGAGGTGGTGGGTACTGCCCCCACGTCCGCAATGTTTATTACGAAATTCGTTTATCGTCGTAGTTGGAAAACCAACACATATAATATAAAAGCAATATTATTAGATTCAATAAATAATTCATGAAACTTACAAAAGAACAAGCTCAGGAAATAAAGGATTTACAATCTCAAGAAAATAAAACTAAAAGAGTAGTTGCACCAGAGCTAGAGAAAATACTTTACGATGCAATTTCTGTTTTAGACCATGGTTTTGTTAGAGTTATAGATTACATGGGCGATGATACTTCTATCGTTCAAGCAGCAAGAGTATCATACGGTAAAGGAACAAAAAAAGTTTCAACAGATAGTGGTTTAATAAAATATTTAATGAGACATTGGCACAGCACTCCATTTGAAATGTGCGAGATTAAATATCACGTAAAACTTCCAATATTTATAGCGAGACAATGGATTAGACACAGAACAGCAAATGTAAATGAATATTCAGCTAGATATTCTATTTTAGATAAAGAATTTTATCTTCCAAAAAATGAGCACCTTGCTGCACAATCTAAAAGTAATAGACAAGGAAGAGGAGAAGTTCTTCAAGGCGAGCAAGCAAAAAAAGTTCTTAACCTTTTAAAGAATGATGCAGAAAGAACATATGATAATTACGAAACGATGTTGAATGAAAGATATGACGGTTCTGTAGTTGATGAAAATGAAACTGGACTTGCTCGAGAACTTGCAAGAATGAATTTAACATTAAATACATATACCCAGTGGTATTGGAAAACTGATCTTTTAAATTTAATGAATTTTTTAAGATTGAGAGCTGATCATCATGCCCAATATGAAATAAGAGCTTACGCGGACGTGATGTTAGATAGTTTAAAAAGATGGGTCCCAATTACCTATGATGCATTTATGGATTATAGAGTAGGTGGAACAGAGGTTTCCTCAAAGGGTAAAAAAATCATCCAAAAATTAATAAGTGGAGAAAGTGTTGATGCAGAACAATCTGGTTTATCAAAAAGAGAGTGGAATGAGCTTATGACAGCCTTAGAACTTAACGATAGATTAATTTAAAAGTCTATACTTTAAAGTAAAATTAATTTTCAATAAAAGAAGATTTAATTTTTTTTGCAATATCTAAATAAATTTTAGATATTTCGTTATTTGGATTACTTTCAACAATCGGCTTTCCTTGATCACCTGATTTACCAACCTCTGGATCAATTGGAATTTCACATAAAAATTCTTTACTAAATTCCTCAGCAGTCCTTTTAACTCCTCCCTCTCCAAAAATAGGATATTTTTTTCCATCTTCTCCCTTAAAAAAACTCATGTTATCTACGAGACCGATAATTTTAATGCCCAATTTATCAAACATTCTTATTCCTCTTTTAACATCTTGTAGGGCAAGTTCTTGAGGAGTTGAAACTATAATTGCTCCATCCATTTCTATTTCCTGAGCAAAAGTAAGTTGAGTATCACCTGTTCCAGGCGGCATATCAACAATTATAAAATCTAAATTATTCCAACCTACTTTTTGAGCAAAAGTTTTAACAGTGCTGGTTACCATCGGACCTCTCCAAATCATTGGTGTTTGTTCATCAGTAAGAAAACCAATTGACATACATTGAATGTCGTATTTAACAATAGGTTTTAAGTTAGAACCATCACTTTCGGGTTTTTGATTAATTGAAAAAAGTTTTGGTAATGATGGACCGTAAATATCAGCATCTAACAACCCTACCTTACAGCCTAAATTTTTTAATGCTAAAGCTAAGTTTGTTGCAAAAGTTGACTTTCCTACACCACCTTTTGCACTTGAAATTGCAATAGTGAATTTTGTGCCTGCTATTGGGTTTTTGACAAAGGTTTTTTTATAAGGTTTTCCTATCATTGCTACATTAAGTCCAATTTTTTTAGAGTTCTTTTAACATACTAAACTTGTTTTTCCCAACAAAGACACTATATAAAGTGCATGGTTGATGATTTTAGAAGTAGAGGTGGAAGCCCTTGGGGATCACCCCCGGGAGGTGGTGGTAATGGTTCAGGCAGAAGAGGTCCAACTCCACCAAACATTGATGAAATAATAAAAACTCTACAAGACAAGATTAATAAGTTCTTACCAGGTGGTGCGTCTAAAGGTGGAAAACCAATCATTTTTGGAATTTCAATTTTATTAATTATTTGGGCACTTAGTGGATTGTATCGTGTTCTCCCAGACGAACAGGGTGTTGTTTTAAGATTTGGAAAGTTTGTTTCAACTACACAACCTGGTTTAAATTATCACATACCTTTTCCGATTGAAAGTGTGCTTACACCTAAGGTTACTAAAGTAAATAGAATTGATATTGGATTTAGATCAGAAAGAGACTCAGGATTTAGTTCAGGAGTTGTAGCAGATGTTCCAGAAGAAAGCTTAATGTTAACTGGTGATGAAAATATCGTTAACATAGATTTTTCAGTTTTTTGGGTAATCAAAGATGCTGGAAAATTTTTATTTAAGATACAAGATCCAGAGGGAACAGTAAAAGCTGCAGCAGAAACTGCTATGAGAGAGGTAATAGCTAAAAGCAATATTCAACCAATTTTAACAGAAGGAAGATCAGTTATTGAACAAGAAACTGAAACGATTATTCAACAAATTTTAGATGAGTATCAAAGTGGAATTCAAGTAACACAAGTTCAAACTCAGAAAGCCGACCCACCTGATCAAGTTATTGATGCATTTAGAGATGTTCAAGCAGCAAGAGCAGACATGGAAAGATCAAAAAACGAAGCCGAAGCGTATGCTAATGATGTTATTCCAAGAGCTAGGGGTGAGGCTGCAAAAATTCTACAGGCTGCTGAGGCGTATCAAAAAGAAGTTGTTGCAAAAGCTGAAGGTGAAGCAAGTAGATTTTTATCAATATTTAATGAGTATAGAAAAGCAAAAGAAGTTACACAAGAGAGAATGTATTTGGAGACGATGGAAAAAGTTTTGGCTGATATTGATAAAGTTATAATCGATAAAGACTCAGGTTCAGGAGTTGTTCCATATCTCCCATTACCAGAGTTAAAAAAGAAAACCAATTAATATGAAAAAATTTGCGATACCAATTATTTTAATTATAGCATTCACAGTTTTCTTTTCAATTTTTATTGTTAAAGAAGTTAACCAGGCTATCGTTTTACAATTTGGTGATCCAAAAAAAATTATTTTAAAACCTGGAATAAATTTTAAATTACCTTTTATCCAAAACGTGGTTTATTTAGATAAAAGAATTTTAAATTTAGATACCCCACCCGAAGAAGTCATTGCATCAGATCAGAAACGTTTAATCGTGGATGCATTTGCAAGATTCCAAATTATAGATCCTTTAAAATTCTATATATCAGTTGGCAATGAAAGAGTTGCAAGATCGAGATTATCGACAATTATAAACTCAAGAATAAGAAACGTTTTAGGTCAACAAGAATTACAAACGCTATTATCACAAGATAGAACAAAACAGATGGCTTTAATACAAGAAGGCGTAAATAATGAAGCCGAAAATTTTGGAATAAAAATTGTTGATGTAAGAATAAAGAGAGCAGATCTTCCTCAAGCTAATAGTGATGCTATTTATAGAAGAATGCAAACCGAAAGGGAGAGAGAAGCGAAAGAATTTAGAGCAAAAGGTGCAGAGATGGCAGTTACCATAACATCTACTGCGGACAAAGAAGTTACAGTAATACTTGCAGATGCAGAAAAAAAATCTCAAATTATGAAGGGTGAAGGAGATGGAAAAAGAAATAAAATATTTGCAGATGCATTTGGACAAGACCCTCAATTTTTTGCATTTTACAGAGCAATGCAGGCTTACGAGAAAGCTCTTATAGGTGGTGAGACTTCTCTAATTCTTTCACCTGATAGTGAATTTTTTAAATTCTTCGGAGATATAAAAGCAAAACAATTAAATCAGTAAGAGTATGAGGGAAATAATAGTCGCTTTTGGGCTATTTCTATTTATAGAAGGTGCTTTATACGCCTTATTTCCCACAAAAATGAGAAATATGTTAGAAAAATTAAAGTTGATGAAAGACTCACAACTAAGATTTGGAGGAGCAATATTTGCATTAGTTGGTTTTTTAATCATCTGGTATATGAAAGTTTTATGAGAGTAATATTAAAAAAATATTTTACTTTAATCTTGTTATTTTCAATTATAACAATTTTACCAACAAACTCCCAGGATAGACCAGCTTCTTTTGCAGATTTGGCAGAGGAGTTAATGCCATCTGTTGTAAACATTTCAACAACAACAACTGTTGTGCAAAATACAAACCCTTTCCCCTTTGAATTCCCTCCAGGGTCACCTTTTGGGGATATGTTTAAAGAATTTGGATCACCTCAGAAAAGGAAAGCAAGCGCTTTAGGATCAGGTTTTGTAATAGATAGTAATGGAACAGTAATAACAAATAATCACGTAATAAAGGGTGCCGAAGATATAGTTGTTAGATTTAGTAATGATAAAGAATATAAAGCAGAAATAATCGGTGCTGACCCATTATCAGATGTTGCAGTTTTAAAAATTAAATCTGACGATAAGTTTCAACCTGTTAAATTTGGAGACTCTGACAAGGCTAGAATAGGTGATTGGGTAATAGCTATTGGAAATCCTTTTGGTTTAGGAGGCACAGTTACATCAGGAATAATTTCTGCAAGAAATAGAAATATTGGTTTATCAAGGTACGAAGATTTTATCCAAACTGATGCATCAATTAATACAGGAAATTCTGGCGGACCTTTGTTTAATATGGATGGAGATGTGATAGGAATAAATACTGCAATACTTGGCCAACAAGGATCAATAGGAATTGGTTTTGCAATTCCGTCGAATAGTGCAAAACAAGTAATAGATCAATTAATTGAGTTTGGTGAAACAAAAAGAGGATGGCTAGGTGTGAGAATTCAAAATGTTTCAAAAGAAATAGCAGAAATTGAAAAATTAGGAAAAGCAAGAGGTGCATTAGTTGCAAGTGTTGCACCAGGAAGTCCTTCAGACAAAGGAGGAATTAAAGATGGGGATATTATATTAGAGTTCGATGGAAAAAAAATAAACGAAATGCAAGAACTTCCATTAATAGTTGCTCAAACAAAAGTTGGCAAGACTGTTAAACTTAAAGTTTGGAGAAATAAAAAAGAAATAACAAAAACCATTACCCTTGGCAGACTGGAAACTTCAGAAGATTTTAAAGCTGAAACTCCAAATATTCCAAAGATTGAAGTTATAAATGCTTTAAAAATAGAAGTAAGACAAGCAACAAAAGAAGATATAATTCAAAGACAACTACCACCAAATGTATCAGGTTTAATAATAACTAAAATAGAGCCAGATAGTCCTATAAATTATTTAAAAGTAAATGACATAATTGTAGAAGCAGGTAAAAGAAAAATTAAGTCTGCTAATCAGTTAAATAATTTAGTTAACACAGCATTAAAGTCACAAAATAAAACTATATTAATTGCAATATTTAATAATCAAAATCAAAAAAGATATATTGGTGTAAAATTGGATTAATATGGACCTGAAGTCCAAAATAATATTAATTTCTGGACCCACAGCATCAGGTAAATCAAAATTTGCAATAAAACTTGCAAAAAAGATTGGTGGAGAAATCATTAATGCTGATAGTATGCAAATATTTAAAGAGATAAAAATTTTAAATGCAAGGCCGAACTCAAAAGATAAATCAAATATTAAACATCACTTATATGGCTTTCTAAGTGTAAAAAAAAATTTTTCAGTAGGTGAGTGGTTAAAAAAATGTCTTACAAAAATTTCAGAAATAAAAAAAAGAAAAAAAGTTCCAATAATTGTTGGCGGTACTGGCCTTTATTTCAAATCTTTAGTTGATGGTTTAGCAAAAATACCAAATATAAGTAAAAGAAATAGGGATAAAGCAAGAAAATTACAAAAAAAAATTGGTCAAAAAAATTTTTATGAAAAATTAATAAAATTAGACCCTTTGTGTAAAAATTATATTAATATCAATGATCAAAACAGATCTATTAGAGCTTATGAAGTGTATATTCAAACCAATAAATCTTTGTATACTTGGTTCAAGAATACAACAATTCATTTTCAAGATAAGGACTTTGAAAAAATATTTATTGATATTTCAAGAAATGAAGTTTTAAAAAGCTTATCAAATAGGATAGAAAAAATGTTCAAAGCAGGAGCCATTCAGGAAGTAAAGAGGTTTAATAATCTGAAAGTAAAAAAATCAAATAGCTCATTCAAGATAATAGGGATAAGAGAAATTAATGAATTGAAACCTCATAAGACCAATTTAAGTCTTATCAAAGAAAAAATTACCATAAAAACAAGGCAATATGCCAAAAGACAGATGACTTGGGCAAGAGGACATATGAAAGACTGGTATAGAGTTGCTCCAAACAATCTAAATTCTTATCTAAATAAGATTAGTTAAACTTGACCAATTAGCACAACTTCAGCTAGATTGGTTAAATGTCAAAATTATATACAGGTGCAGAAATCGTTTTTAAATGTATGGAAGACCAAAAAGTTGAATTCATTTTTGGTTATCCTGGAGGCGCTGTATTACCAATTTACGATGAATTAAAAAATCACGATACAATTAAACATATACTTGCACGACATGAACAAGGAGCAGGACATGCTGCCGAAGGCTATGCAAGGTCATGTGGAAAACCTGGTGTAGTTTTAGTCACCTCTGGTCCTGGTGCAACAAATGTTGTTACTGCTTTAACAGATGCATATATGGACTCTATTCCATTAGTATGTATTTCGGGACAAGTTCCAACACATTTAATAGGCACTGATGCTTTTCAAGAATGTGATACCACTGGAATTACTAGACCGTGCACTAAGCATAATTGGTTGGTAAAAGATGTTAAGGATTTAGCAAAAACAATTCATAAAGCTTTTGAAGTTGCAACAACAGGAAGGCCCGGACCAGTTTTAGTCGACATTCCAAAAGATATTCAATTTCAAAAAGCTAAATATACAAATTTTAAAAAACAAAAAAAACTTAATGGAAAATCAAATAATAGATTTTCACAAAAAGATATCGACAAACTTGTTGCAATGATGGGTAAAGCAAAACGACCAATATTTTATACAGGTGGTGGAGTGATTAATTCTGGTCCAAAGGCAAGTGAACAATTAAGAGAATTAGTTTCAATCAGTGGTTTTCCAATAACCTCTACACTACAAGGTCTTGGTTCATTTCCAGGAGATGACAATCAATTTTTGGGAATGTTAGGTATGCATGGCACATACGAAGCCAACAATGCTATGCACGATTGTGATCTTATGATTAATATAGGTGCAAGATTTGATGATAGGATAACAGGAAAAATTGATGAATTCTCTCCTAAATCTAAAAAAGTTCATATAGATATAGATCCATCTTCAATAAATAAGAATGTGAAGGTAGACCTTCCTATTGTAGGTGATGTCTCAGAAGTAATTTCGTTACTAATTAAGACAATTAAAAAACATAAACCAAATTTTTTAAGGTCTAACAAAGAAAATATTTCAAAATGGTGGGAACAAATTGAAAAATGGAGATCTGTTAATTCTCTAAACTTTATTAATAGTGATAAAACAATAAAACCACAATTTGCGATTCAAAGACTTTACGAGTTAACTAAAAATAAAGATACATTTATTACAACTGAGGTTGGCCAGCATCAAATGTGGGCTGCTCAACATTATAAATTTGATAAACCAAATAGATGGATGACATCAGGTGGTCTTGGTACAATGGGCTACGGTTTACCAGCGGCGGTTGGTGTTCAAATAGCTCATCCTGATAAATTAGTAGTTGATATTGCAGGAGAGGCTTCAGTTCTTATGACAATGCAAGAAATGTCCACAGCTGTTCAGTATAATTTACCAATAAAGATTTTTATTTTAAATAATGAGTACATGGGGATGGTAAGACAATGGCAAGAATTACTTCATGAAAAAAATTATTCTGAAAGTTACACCGCAGCTCTGCCTGACTTTGTAAAATTAGCAGAGGCTTATGGATGTGTTGGAATAAGAGCGAAAACTCCTGATGAATTAGATCAAAAAATTCAAGAAATGATTGATGTAAAAAAACCTGTAATATTTGATTGTTTAGTTGATAAAGAAGAAAATTGTTTTCCAATGATTCCCTCAGGTAAACCTCATAATCAAATGTTACTAGGTCCTAATGATCAAAAAGAAAATAAAATTACAGGAAAAGGAAAAACTTTAGTATAATGTCTAAATCTAAATCAGCTTATAGCGATCCAGGCAAAAAAGGAAAACTAGATACGCATATAATAGTAGTATGGGTAGATAATGAGGCTGGGGTTTTAGCTAGAGTAGTAGGTCTATTCTCTGGCAGAGGATATAATATAGAGTCTTTAGCTGTTGCAGAGGTTGATCCCAAAAGAGGTATATCAAGAATAACTATTGTAACTACTGGAACACCTCAGGTAATTGAGCAGATTAAATTACAATTAGGCAAACTAGTGCCAGTTCACAAGGTTGCAGATTTTATGAGAGGGGATAAAAAAATTATTTTTAAAGAAATGGCTTTATTAAAGCTAGTAGGGAATACTTCTAAAAGAAATAAAGCATTAAAAGTTTGCAAAAAATTTAATCCAGTAGTATTAGACAAAACTCAAAAATCAGTTGTACTTCAAATAACTGCATTAAGAAGAGAA
This sequence comes from uncultured Pelagibacteraceae bacterium, assembly GCA_902614905.1. GTDB lineage: Bacteria > Pseudomonadota > Alphaproteobacteria > Pelagibacterales > Pelagibacteraceae > Pelagibacter. Next base: position 11,085 of record CACMMN010000008.1, read on the forward strand.
ATAGATACTGTGATGGGAGATTTAAAAAAATTTGGATTAGTTAGTGTGTCTAGAACTGGCGCAGTAGCTATGACAAGAGGGTCAGAAATTTTTAAATAAAGGAGAGTTAAAATGAAAATGTTTTATGAAAAAGATACTGACGTAAATTTAATAAAAGAAAAAAAAATTGCTATATTTGGATATGGAAGCCAAGGTCATGCTCATGCACTTAATTTAAAAGATAGTGGTGTTAAAGAGGTGGTAGTAGCTTTAAGAGATGGATCTGCTAGTAAAGAGAAAGCAGAGTCAAAAGGTTTGAAAGTAATGAATTTATCTGATGCGGCAGAGTGGGCTGATGTCATAATGGTATTAACTCCAGATGAACTTCAAGCAACTATTTATAAAAATCATATTGAGCAAAGAGTCAAGGAAGGAACTTCAATAGCCTTTGCTCATGGTTTAAATGTTCACTATGATTTAATTAAAGCTAGAAAAGATTTAGATGTTTTTATGGTTGCTCCAAAAGGACCAGGTCATTTAGTAAGAAGTGAATATGAAAAAGGTGGTGGAGTTCCGTGTTTATTTGCTGTTCATCAAAATGGATCTGGTAAAGCAAGAGATCTAGCAATGTCTTATGCATCTGCAATAGGCGGTGGAAGATCTGGAATTATTGAAACTACATTCAAAGATGAAGTAGAAACAGATCTTTTTGGGGAACAAACTGTTTTATGTGGAGGATTAGTTGAATTAATTAAAAATGGTTACGAAACTTTAGTAGAGGCTGGCTACGAACCTGAAATGGCATATTTTGAAACTGTACACGAGGTCAAGCTTATTGTTGATTTAATTTATGAGGGCGGGATTGCTAATATGAATTATTCAATTTCAAATACTGCTGAGTATGGAGAGTATATGTCAGGACCTAGAATTATTAATAAAGAAGAAACTAAAAAAAGAATGAAGGAAGTTTTAGATGATATTCAGTCTGGTAAGTTTACTAAACAGTGGATGGATGAGTGTAAGAATGGCCAAAAAAACTTTCTTAAAACAAGAGAAAAGTTAGCTGAGCACCCAGTTGAAAAAGTTGGAAAAAACCTTAGAGCAATGATGCCATGGATTTCTAAAAAGAAATTGGTGGATAGCGATAAGAGTTAAAAATAACCTATAAAACCCATAATTGACTGTTTTGTTTTGCAATCTCTGCTAGAGATTGTATTATCCAGAAAAAATAATTTACAAAAATTATGAGCGTTAAAGATAAAGTTTTTATATTCGATACAACTATGCGTGATGGAGAACAGTCCCCAGGCGCCTCAATGAGTGTTGAGGAAAAAATTCAAATTTCTAGAGTTTTTGATGAAATGGGAATAGACATTATTGAGGCTGGCTTCCCTATATCATCTCCAGGGGATTTTGAAGCTGTATCTGAAATAAGTAAAGAAATTAAAAATTCAATACCATGTGGTTTAGCTAGAGCTTTAAGAAAAGATATTGATGCTTGTCATGAGTCTTTAAGACATTCAAAAAGATTTAGAATTCACACTTTTATTTCAACAAGCCCTGTTCATATGAAACACAAATTAGATATGACCAATGATCAAGTTTTAGACGCCATTAAGGATAGCGTAACTTATGCTAGAAAATTTACTAACGATGTAGAGTGGTCATGTGAAGATGGAACTAGAACAGATTTAGATTTTATGTGTAAAACAATCGAGTTAGCTATTAAATGTGGAGCTACAACAATAAATATACCAGATACAGTTGGTTACTCAATTCCTGAAGAATTTGCAAAAACAATAACCCATATTAAAAACAAAGTACCAAATATAGACAAAGCTATAATATCTGCTCATTGTCATAACGACTTAGGACTTGCTGTTGCGAATGCTTTAGCTGGACTATCAGCAGGTGTAAGACAAATTGAATGTACAATTAATGGTATTGGCGAAAGAGCTGGAAATGCAGCGCTTGAGGAAATTGTAATGGCAATTAAAACAAGAAATGATTTAATGCCATATGAAACAGGTGTTAAAACTGAACTTATAAGCAAAGCATCCAAAATAGTATCTAATGCAACAGGCTTTCCAGTTCAATTTAACAAAGCAATTGTTGGAAAAAATGCTTTTGCACATGAGTCCGGAATCCATCAAGATGGTATGTTAAAAAATAGAGAAACGTATGAAATTATGACACCAGAAAGTGTTGGTGTTAAAAAAACTTCTTTAGTTATGGGCAAACATTCTGGAAGACATGCATTTAAGGACAAATTAAATGACCTTGGTTATACAGACTTAACCGATGATGTAATTCAAAACGCGTTTGGAAAATTTAAAATTCTTGCAGACAAAAAAAAACATGTTTACGATGAAGATATACTAGCTTTAGTCGATGACAGTTTAATTGTTGATAACAAGATCAATGCCATAAATTTAAAATCTTTAAAAGTTTTTGCCGGAACCGGCGAACCACAGAAAGCTGAAATGACTTTAGATGTTTTCGGTGAAATTAAAAAAACTTCTCAAACTGGGGATGGACCAGTTGACGCTACATTTAAATGTATTAAGGCTTTGTTTCCTCATGAAATGAAACTCCTATTATATCAGGTTCACGCAGTAACAGAGGGTACGGATGCTCAGGCAACTGTGAGCGTCAAAATTGAGGAAAAGGATAGAACCACTGTAGGCCAATCTGCAGATACCGATACACTAGTTGCATCAGCCAACGCATATTTGAATGCATTAAATAAAATGCTTATTAAAAGAGAAAAGAAATCTTTGAATGAAAGTATTAAACATCAAAAAGTGAAAGGAATATAAAATGTCAGTATTTGGAAAAATTACAAGTATATGGAGTCAAGATATGGCAATTGACCTTGGCACAGCCAACACCCTTGTCGTATTAAAAGGACAAGGTGTTGTGTTAAATGAACCATCGGTTGTTGCAGTTGTAGATAATAAAGGAAAAAAATCAGTCTTAGCTGTTGGAGATGAGGCAAAAACAATGCTTGGAAGAACTCCTGGTAACATTCAAGCTATAAGACCATTAAGAGATGGTGTAATCGCCGACTTTGTAGTTACCGAAGAGATGATCAAACATTTTATTAAAAAAGTCCATAAAAGAAGCACTTTTGCAAATCCAAGAATTTTAATATGTGTACCGACTGGATCTACTCCAGTTGAAAGAAAGGCTATTCAAGATAGTGCACTAGCCGCTGGAGCAAGAAGAGTCCAATTAATTGAAGAGCCAATTGCAGCAGCTATTGGTGCAGGATTACCTATATCTGAGGCAACAGGCTCTATGGTTATAGATATTGGTGGTGGAACTACTGAAATAGCAGTTATGTCCTTAGGTGGAGTTGTTTATTCTAACTCACTTAGAGTTGCAGGCGATGCAATGGATAATGCTTTAGCAAATTATATGAGAAAAGAATATAATTTGATGATTGGAGATAGTACTGCAGAGAAAATTAAAAAAGAAATAGGAACTGCTATAGCTACAAATAATAATACGTACGCAGTTAAAGGTAGAGATTTAAGATCTGGAACACCTAAAGAAGTAAACATCACTGAGGAGGATACAGTAGAAGCTTTAAATCCCATTTTAAAAGAAATGATTAATGGAATTAAAGATGCGCTAGAAAATACTCCTCCAGAACTATCTGCTGACTTAGTTGACATGGGCTTAACATTAACGGGTGGTGGTGCGTTATTGAAAAATATTGATAAAAGATTGTCAAAAGAAACTGGATTACCCGTTCATATAGCTGAAGATCCATTAGCTTGTGTAGCAATTGGAACCGGTAAAGCTTTAGAACAGGAGGAGATCTTTTCAACAGTACTATCTGAGTATTAAGATAAAATGGAAACAAACAGAGATGATTTCATTATTGCAATCAGATCTGCCTTTTTAAAAAAGGGAACAAAACAAAGATTTTCACTAATAGTTTTACTTTTTTTTTCAATTACAATTTTAGTTTTAGGTAAATACAATTTTAAAGCTATAGATTTTTTAAGAACTGGATTAAACGAATTTGTTTATCGTGCTACATTTATAATTTCTGCACCTGAAAACTTTATTAAAAACACTTATAAGTTAACTGTATCACATATTAATTTATACAATGATCACAAAAAACTGAAAAAAGACTTTAAAGCTTTGCAGGCAGAAAATTTTAACAATAATTTTATTATTTCTGAAAATAAAATGTTAAAATCAAAAATAGAAGATATTGTGGACTCATCTTCAGAAATTTTAGCTAAAGTATTGGTAGATAAACAAAGTCCTTTTCTTAAATCTGTGATTGTTAACAGAGGGAGTAAAGATGGGGTAAAATTAGGAATGGCAGTATTAGATGAGAAGTTTTTAATTGGTAAAATTGTGGAAGTAAACTTTAGAACTTCAAGAGTATTATTATTATCAGATTTAAACAGCAAAGTACCGGTCTCGGTTGAGCCTAATAGTATTCAATCAATTTTAACTGGCACTGGTGAAAAATTTGGAAAGCTACAGTATACGCAATTAGACAACATCATCCTAAACAATGGTGATCAAATTTATTCTTCTGGATCAGGTGGTATATTCAAATCAGGAATTCCAATAGGTAAAATAAATTTTATAGATGATAGCAACGAAAGCTACGTATTGTTTCACTCTGATTTTACTCAATTAAGATTGGTTAAAATAGTTTTATATGAAAATTTAAATTAATTTTATGGCTTTATCAAAATTACCTATTTCCAGAAAAATTTTGTCTTTGGGACCAATAATGTTACTTTATATTTCAGTTTTAAATGAATTTGATTTTAATTATTTAAATTTTAAATATTTTTCATTTAATTTTCCTTACATATTAATTTTTTACTGGAGTTTAAAAGGGGAAGGTAGATTAAGCTATGTACTAGTTTTTATTGCTGGACTTATTAACGACGTAGTAATTGGATTACCAATTGGTATAAGCAGCATGACATATTTGATAATATGTGTATTTGCAGTTTATCTTAGAAATATTACATTAAGACCAAGCTTAATTAAAGATTGGTTTTTTTTCCTTTTTACTATTTTAGTCACAAGCTCACTTTTTTACACGATAATAGTAATTTTTTTCAATGTTAGAGTTAGTTACAACGACTTACTATTTAATGTTTTATTTACCTTCTTGTTCTATTATTTATTTTCATATATTTTTGGTTACTATTTAAATTTACTCAGAAGAACAAATGATTAGTTTTGGATCAGATACTAGCTACAGAAAACAAAGTGTAGTTAATAGAAGAATGTTTATTCTTTCTGCTGCTAAAGTATTAGTGTTTGGTGGTATAGTTGCAAAATTATTTACACTTCAAATAAACGAAAATAAAAAATACTTAACACTTTCAGATAAAAACCGTCTAAGGGAGTGGAAACTACCTCCTATAAGAGGTGATTTTCAGGATTTTTTTGGAAATACGATAGCAGGAAATTTAAAAGTTTACCAACTTCATGTAATTCCAGAGCAAGTTGAGAATTTTAATAATTTAATTGTAAGAGTAAAAGATATTTTAGATTTAGACCAAAAAACTTTAAATAGAATTATCAAAAAAAAAAATTCTCAAAAACCTTGGGAAACTTTAATCGTATCAGAGAATTTATCCTGGGATCAATTTGTTAAGATAAATTTTTATTTACATGAATTATCAGGTGTTAAGCCAGTTTTATCTGTAGCTAGAAGTTATCCTTATAATGAAAATTATACACACCTTTTAGGTTATGTTGCACAAGCAAGTCAAAATGATCTTCTAAATAATGAAGAAATTAAAAAAAAACATGTCCCTGGTTTAAGAGTAGGAAAAATTGGTTTAGAGAAGTCTTTAGAAAATGAGTTGATAGGTATGAATGGGGTTCAAAGATATGAGGTAAACGCGTATGGAAAAAGAATAAATCAAATTGATCATATTGAAGGTCAAAAAGGTAAATCAATTAGATTAACGGTTGATACAAAAATCCAACAAAAGTGTAATGAACTTTTAAAAGATAAAGCGGGCTCAATAAGTGTTATGGATATATATACAGGTGATATTATTGCAATGCACTCATCTCCATCCTTTAATCCTAATTTATTTTTATATGGAATAAGTTATGAAAATTGGGAGAATATTATAAACAATCCAAAAAAACCGCTTATAAATAGATCAATTACAGGCCTGTACCCGCCTGGCTCAACAATAAAACCAATTGTTGCACTTTCTGCACTTGAGAATGATGTTATCTCAACAAAATTTAAAGTTAATTGTACTGGAAAAATAGAAATGTATGGACAAACATATAATTGCTGGAAAAAAAAGGGTCATGGAGTTGTAAATTTAAGAGATGCTTTAAAAGTTTCATGTGATACATTTTTTTATGAAATGTCTAGACGACTCGGTGTAGATCGTTTGAATGAGACTGCAAAAAAATTTGGATTAGGTGATAAAGTTTTTAAAAACATATTTAATGAGGAAAAAATAGGATTAGTTCCATCCACAGAATGGAAAAAAAATGCCTTAGGAAGGGGCTGGGTTTTAGGTGAAACGTTAATAACAGGAATAGGCCAAGGTTACATTCAAACTACACCTCTTCAATTATGCTTAATGACTGCTCAATTAGCCAATGGTGGATTTAAGATAAAACCAAAAATAATTGTTAATAAAGACGATCTATCTTTAGAGGAAATAAAATCAAAAATGAATGAAAACTTAGAAAAAATTACAGAAGAACCTGATTTTGATGATGCGCTATTAGATTTAAAAATTACATCAGGTGATAGTGATGGCAAAATGTTTAAACCTCTTTTTAGAAATCAAGAAAATGTAAAATTTGTTTTAGACGCTATGTTTGCATCTACAAATGAAGTTAGAGGAACATCATACTCCTCAAGAATTAATGATAAAAAATATCAGTTTGCAGGAAAAACAGGTACATCACAAGTAAAAAAAATAACAGAGGCTGAGAGAGAGCTAGATTTGGACATTTCTCAAATACCTTATGAAGATAGGGATCATGCACTTTACATTGCTTTTGGTCCTTATAAAAATCCAAGATATGCATTGAGTATATTAATAGAACATGGTGGTTCAGGTGGTTCAGCCGCAGCTCCACTAGCAAAAAAATTATTTAAAATAATTATAGATAGACACGAAGAGAGAAAAAAAACCAATTCAAAAAAAAATAACTTACAAGTATAATGTTTCAAGAGACAGCACTTAGTGGTCAAACTACTTTTTTTCAAAAATTAAGATCCTTGGATTATATTTTGTTGTTCTGTTTGATAATTCTTGGATTAGTTAGCTCCTTGTCGATGTATTCAACAGAAGGTGGTGAAGTCTTATATCATACTAAAAGCCATGTATTAAGATTTTTAATATTCTTTTCAATGATGTTGATATTTTCTTTTGTAAATTTAAAATTCTGGCATTCTATTGGATATTTATTCTACTTTGTGGTTTTGTGTTTGTTAATATGGGCTTCTTTGTATGGTGTTAAGGCTTCAGGCTCACAAAGATGGGTAGATCTGTATTTTATCAACTTGCAACCATCAGAATTAATGAAAGTTGCTATAATTATGTGTTTTGCAAAATTTTATCACCGAACACAAATACATGTGGTTAATAATTTTAAAAACTTAATAGTTCCTATAGTGGTTTTAATTTTGCCTATATTGTTAGTTGTTAGCCAACCAGATTTAGGTACCTCTATTTTAATTGGGTTATGTGGGTTAGTTGTGTTATGGTTATCAGGGGTTAATGTTAAATATTTTATATACTCCTCACTTGTTTTGTTTATATCCCTACCTTTTGTAATTTCATTTTTAAAACCATATCAAAAGTTGAGAATATTAACTTTTTTTAATCCTGACAGAGATCCTCTTGGGGCAGGTTATCAAATAATTCAATCAAAAATTGCTGTCGGATCTGGAGGACTTTCTGGAAAAGGTTTTTTAAAAGGAACACAGAGTTACTTAGACTTTTTACCGGAAAAACATACTGATTTTATATTTACTTTATTTTCTGAGGAACATGGATTTATTGGCTCCGTTCTTTTACTTTTATTATATGCGATTATAATTTATAGAACTGCAAAGATTGGAGCATCCGCTAGAAGTTTTTTTGGAAAATTATTTTGCTATGGATATGCATCGTCGATATTTATTTTTGTAACAGTTAACATGAGTATGGTATTAGGACTACTTCCAATTGTAGGATCTCCTTTACCTATAATGTCCTATGGAGGGTCATCCATGTTAGCTACCATGATTGGTTTTAGTGTAGTAATGAGTACAAAAATTTACCAAAAACAGATTATTGCTTAATTTGTCGCGATAATTTTTTTTATTGTTATTGTAGATTTATAAAATGACAAAAAATGAAGTTGCAATAATTGGTGCTGGAATTCAAGGTGTCTGTAACGCGTTATTCCTCCAAAAAAAAGGAATTGATGTAACATTATTTGATAAAGATGAACCAGGATGCGCGGCATCTTATGGAAATGCAGGTCATTTTTCTCCATATGCATCTTTGCAACTAAATAGATCAGATGTACTTTCAGATGTTCCAGCAATGCTGTTAGGCAACAGAGGACCATTAGCTTTAAAGTGGAATTATTTTTTTAAAATGATCCCATGGTTTTCAAAATATATAATGAGTTGCTCTGAAAAAAAAATGATGCATACAGCGAAATATATGCATCAAATTTTGGATATTTCACTAGATGCATATGATGAACTGTTTGAAGATATTAATTTAGACGGTTTAGTTGAAAAAAAAGGAATTATGTATGTATGGGAAAAAAAAGGAATTAAGAGCAGAAAGATTGAAATTAATATTCGTAAAAAATTAGGAGTAAAACAAAAAATTTTAAATCCAAAAGAAATTCATGATTTGGAACCAAATTTAAAACCATTTTATGACGGTGGTGTGTTTTATGAGTACGCAAGGCATGCAAGAAATCCTAAAAAGATAATAGAAAAATTATTTACAGACTTTTTAAAAAAAGGTGGAAAATTTAACAAAACAAATATTAATAATATTAATTTTAAAGATCAAAAGCCAATTTTAATTACAGAAAACGATAAGTTATTATTTGATAAGGTTGTTATTGCCTGTGGTGCATTTTCTAAAAAGCTAACAGACAAATTAGATGAAAAAATTCCATTGGATACTGAGAGAGGTTATCATATTCATTTCAAAAATTACTCTAAACTACTTTCTAGACCAGTTGTTTGGGCTGATAGAGGTTTTGGCATTACACCTATGGAACAAGGGTTAAGAGTTGTTGGAACAGTCGAGTTTGGTGGATTAGATAATCCTCTTTCTAAATCAAGAATTAAAAATTTAATATTAAACGCACAAGATATGTTAAATGGTTTACCTGAAAATGAAGATCATGACGATGAGTGGCTAGGGTTTAGACCAACATTACCTGACTTTCTTCCAGTAATTGGTAAGTCAAAAAATTATAATAATGTTTATTACTCCTTCGGCCATCATCATTTGGGATGGACATTAGGAGCAATTTCAGGGAAAATAGTCTCTAAAATGATTCTCGGTGAAAAAACTAATTTAGATTTATCTCCATATAGTTCATCAAGATTTAATTAAGGATTAATTTGTCAAAAAATTATTTAGCTTATGCGTTGCTTGTCTTTGCTACATTTTGCTGGTCAGGTAATTTTATCGTAGGAAAATTTGCCTATTTACACGAAGTACCCCCATTAACTTTAAATTTTTTTAGATGGATCTCAGTCTGGTTGATTTTAATACCATTTACATACAAAGAAATTTTCAATAATTGGAATTATATTAAAAAAAATTTGATTGTGATAAGTTTTATGGGATTAATGACAATAAGCACATTTAACTCAGTGGTATATTTTGCATTGAACTACACACAGGTAATAAATGTAGCTTTAGTTTTAGCTGCTATTCCAGCGGTAACAATAATTATCTCATCGTTTATGAAAGTAGATAAAACAAATGTTTTTCAATTAATTGGATTATTATTGTCTGTTATAGGAATTAGTTCAATTATTTCTAACGCAGATATAAATAAAATTTTAGCTTTAAATTTTAATAAAGGTGATCTTTGGATGTTGGTTTGTGTTATTTGTTGGTCTCTTTATTCAACATTGCTTAAAAAGCATAGTTTTAAGTTTTCGCAATTTACGTTAATTCAATTGATGGTTTCCGTTGGAATTTTGTTCTTAATACCACAATTTTTTTACGAAAAGTCAATTGGTCTAGAAACAAATTTTAATACACCATTTTTTATAATTCTTTTCTATGTTGTTATGTTCCCCGCTCTAGCTGCTTATTACTGTTGGCAAAAGGGCGTAGAGATAGTGGGGCCAAATCGTGCCACGATGTTTATCCAATTAATGCCGCTATTAAGTGCAGTACTAGCAATTTTAATATTCCAAGAAAAATTTGAATTGTACCATTTCATAGGAGCTTCATTTATTCTTTCAGGAATTTATTTGTCTAATAAAAAAACTGTCAAATGAAACTACCAGTGGTCAACCACCAGGATTACGTTGCAAAATTAAATGATGATAATAAGTTCCCAATAAAAAAGTTTGGAGAGCTTGCAAAATATTTAATTGAACAAAAAATAGTAGATAAATTTTATAAACCCGAGTTTTGTTCAGAGAATACTTTAAGTAGAGCACATTCTTTAGATTATATAAATAGTGTCAAAAAAAAAACTTTAGATACTAAATCTCAAAAAAAAATTGGTTTCCCAATCAATGATAGCGTTGTGAACAGATCTTTTAGAGCAACTGGTGGGACTGTTTTAGCAAGCAAACTTGCTGTTGATCATCGTATTGCATGTAATACTGCTGGAGGAAGTCATCATGCAAGTTATAACGAAGGTGCTGGTTATTGCGTTTTTAATGATGTGGCGGTTGCAACTAGATATTTACAATCAAGAGGCTATGCAAAAAATGTTTTAATAGTTGACCTTGATGTTCATCAAGGAAATGGAACTTCAGATATTTTCAAAAACGATAAATCTGTTTTCACCTTTAGTATGCACTGTAAATCTAATTATCCTGCAAAAAAAACAAATGGTGATTTAGATGTTGGCCTAGATGATAACACTGAAGATTATGAATATCTTAACAAACTTAAGGAAAATATTTTACTATTAAATAAAGAAAAGTATGATTTTGTATTTTATGTAGCTGGAGTCGACATTCATTTAAATGACAGATTGGGCAAATTGAAAGTTTCAGAAAAAGGAATAAAACAAAGAGATGAAATAATAATTAACAACTTTTTTGAAAAAAAAATTCCTATTTGCGGTGTTTTGGGAGGTGGTTACAATAAAGATTTTGAAACATTGGTCCAACTTCATGCTATATTACACAAAACTTGTGCATCAGTAATATGAAAAAAAATCCTAATTTAACATCTGAGCAAAAATTAATTTTATTTGAAGAGGGAACAGAAAGACCTGGATCTAGTGAATTAAATTTTGAGAAAAGAGAAGGAAGTTATCACTGTGCAAATTGTGATGTAAAACTTTTTGACTCAAAAAAAAAATACGAGAGTGGTTCTGGTTGGCCATCATTTTTTGAATCTTTGCCAGATGTGTTCGAAACAAAAACGGATCATCATATTGGTTATGCAAGAACCGAATATCATTGTAAAAGTTGTGGCGGTCATCATGGTCACATATTTGAGGATGGGCCTAAACCTACTGGCAAAAGATACTGTAATAATGGACTCTGTTTGGTATTTAAACCTAAAATTTAATTAGTAAATTAATAATAAATAAATTACACTATTTCTACAAAGGAGTTTTATGATTAAAAAAACAATCTTATTTGTTATATTTTTTTTCATGACCACAAATTTATTTGCTGCACAAACTCAAATTGCTCAAGTAAATGGAATGATGTGTGTTAAATGTCAGAAAATGGTTACCAAGGCTCTCCAAGAAGCAATGCCTAATGCAAAGGTAAAAGTATCTTGGCCAGAGGGAGTTGCCGTTTCTAGTTTTGCTGAAAAATCACCTATATCAGAAGAAGAATACAAAAACACAATTCTTGGAACTGGATTTGAAGTTGTTAAAGTAATGTCAGTTGATGAAATTATAACAGATGCAGAAAAAGCAAGAAAATTAATAGATCAATAAAATTTTATGACTGTAGCTGATCTTCAGATTTTAATAGATAAGCTGCAGTCAAAAATAAGCCAGTTAGAACTCACAAATAAAGGTGCACTTAAAGCTACGGAATTTCGACTTGAAGCAATTCTTCAAGCAAATCTTGATACTTTTTGGTTATTGATTTGTGCAATTCTAGTTTTCTTGATGCAAGCTGGTTTTATGTGCCTTGAGTCCGGCCTATCAAGAAATAAAAATAGTATTAATGTTGCATTAAAAAATATTACTGATTTTGGAATAGCTGTTGTTACATTTTGGGCATTTGGATTTGCACTTATGTATGGAACAAGTGTTATGGGTTTGTTTGGTGATAAGTTTTATTTTTTCACAACAAAAGTAGCTGGTTATCAAACATATTTTGTCTTTCAAGCGATGTTCGTAGCAACTGCAGCAACAATTATTTCTGGAGCTGTTGCAGAAAGGCTAAGATTTTTTTCTTATGTAATTATTACATTTGTCACGTCAGGATTTTTGTATCCAATTGTAGGTCACTGGGCTTGGGCATTTAATTTTGACGAACCATCTGAAAAATTTGGATGGCTAGGCAAGATGGGATATTTGGATTTTGCAGGCTCATCTGTGGTTCACTCTGTAGGAGGATGGGTTGCTCTTGCAATTCTATTAATTATTGGGAGCAGAACAGGTAGATTTAGAAAAGATCAAGATAAAAAATTATTTCAAGGCAGCAATACACCTATAGCAGCACTTGGGGCATTGATTTTGTGGTTTGGCTGGTTCGGATTTAATGGTGGAGCCAATGGGGCAATGGATTTAAAAATTCCATTAATTTTAATTAATACATTTTTGTCTGCTTCTTTTGGTTTAATCTTTTCAAGCATACTAGGAATTTTTGTCATGAAAAAACCTGAGCCATTATTTATGATTACCGGACCTTTGGCTGGATTAGTCTCAATCACAGCAAGTTGTGCTTATGTAAATCCAAGTGAGGCTATTTTTATTGGAAGCATTGGAGGACTGCTTTCAGGCTTTGGTATAGTCTTATTAGAAAAATTAAAAATTGACGATGTTGTGAGTGCAATACCAGTTCATCTTATTGCTGGAGTTTGGGGATCTTTGTCTGTAGCTATATTTGGTGATTTTGAAATGATGGGTTTAGAAATTTCAAGAATGGAACAATTATACATTCAATTGATCGGAGTAACTAGTATTGGAGGGTTTTGTTTTATATCCGCATTCGTAATATTTAAATCCATAAATTATGTTTTTCCTTTAAGAGTTGGAAAAATTCAGGAAGAATTAGGATTAAATATTTCTGAACATAATGCATCAACAGATACTCATGAATTATTAGAGGTATTAACTAATCAAGCTAAAACTGAAGATTATTCACTAAGAGCACCACAAGATCCTTTTACAGATAGTGGAATAATTGGAACACAATATAACATTTTAATGGATCGATTAGAACAAAGCGAAAAACAAAAAAACAAATGGAAGAAAAGAGTATCTTCAGAAATTAAATTAGCAATGAATGTTCAAAAAAAACTTATGCCAAATAGGGATCTCACAAATTATCCTATCTATGGATTAAATATTCCTGCTAGGGAAATTTCTGGTGATTTTTATGATTTTTATCTTCACGATGACCAGGTTTATTTTACTCTATCTGATGTATCTGGAAAAGGTGTGAATGCTGGGATGGTAATGGCTAAATCAATTACGTTATTTAAAATATTTTCAAAGCTAAAATTTAAACCAAACGAAATTCTACTAGAAATGAATAACGACTTAAAAGAAACAAATCCAACTGGGACTTTTGTGACTTCAATTGTGGGGTGTTATAATTTAAAAACAGATATTGTAGAAATAGCAAACGCGGGACATCAACCAGCATTATACAGAAAAGAAAAGGATTTTAGAGAATTTCCATCTGAAACAACACCACTAGCTATTGTTAAACAAACTAACTCAAATGTTTATAAATTAGAGAGCTTTAAATTAGATAATGGTAGAATTTATTGTTTCACAGACGGTTTTTCAGAATGTTTGGATGAAAATAATGAAGAATTAGGTATTAATGGAGTTAAAAAATTAATCCTTAAACATGAAAACCAAGTTTTAAAAAAGGAATTAGATAACGCTACGGAAGAAATAAAACAAAAAAGTCTTAAAAAAAATTATTTTGAGAAAGGCATAAAAGATAATAATGATATACTTGATGACGATTTAACTATAATTGGAATTGGAAAATGATTTTAAAGTTTGCTAGTTATTTAATAGGAATAATATGGTCTTATTCATTAATAAAAACTCAATCTGTATTTAGTAAAAAAGCGGGGCTAATATTTAAAATATTTATAACAAAAGTATCTTGGTTTACGCTGATCGCTGCTATTTATTTTGGATATAAAAACTTTTCAATTAAACTTTTGTTTATTGGTTTAGTTGTTGGAATTTTAACCGTTAATCTAATTTTTTTTCTGTTTAAAAAATTTTTGATACAAAAATTTAATGTAAAGCAATTGAAACTTTTTAAAAGTTTTTTTGAGTATACGTTAATATTCTGGATGATTTATTACGTTTTTTTTTAGAATTGTAATTATCTATAGATACTCAAAGGATCGTAAATACAACCTTTTTTGTCTTGTGTTTCAAAAAATATAGATCGTAATTCTGAACTATGTAATTCTTGACAAATTCTTTCTGGATTGACCTCATCTTTGTAACTTTGTTTTGCACTTGAAAATAAGTAGGACCTACCATAAGAGTTTGTGGCTTGTAAAACACTCCCTGATTCAAGAAGTGTAACACTTGGACCAATCATTGCAGTATATTGACCACAATTTGTTAATAATAGTAAACAAAAAAGTATAAAATAGCTTCTAAAAGTTAGAAGTATTTTTACAGAATGATAAAATATTTCTTTTCCAAACATAAATTATAATTTTACTTTAAGGTGTCCAACAATTTTTTGTTTTTTTCTAGTTCCCTAATTTCAACATATCCACCTATGTGTTTATTGTCAAAAAAAATTTGAGGAATAGTTCTTTTGCCATTTGATTTCTTAATCATTTCATTTAAAACTTCTGGCCCAGAGGAAATATCAATTTCACTAAATTGCAAACTATTTCTTTGGAGTAATCTTTTTGCCGCATCACAATAATTACAAATTGGTCCTGTATAAATTGTAATTTTTTTCATAATTTATATATAATCATTTTTATTAACTTTTCTTCTAATTTCTTTTCTATTTTCCTCAAATTTTTTTCTATGTTTAATACTTTGTCCTTTTGCTCTTTTTCTCCAAAGCTTGAAGGATGATGGTTTTAAAGATTTTCTCATTATTTTTATTACATTTCCTTCGGACAAACCTGTTTTAAATTTTATATCTTCAAATGTAATACGGTCTGCCCACGCCGCCCAAATGACCCAATCTTGAGTGCCCACTTTGGGCTCTGGATTTTTTACCTTTGTCATGGGTCTGCGACTTTTTTTCATAAATTATTAATAAATATGAAAAAATTGATTAATGCAATTTTTTCTACCTGTGGTATATTGATGTTAGATAGTCCTATCTAGCCATCTTTAGCTCCCGGTTTTTTAGGACTATCCTTAGAATGCTTCCCCTAGATTATTTTCTTTTTTTACAAATTATACTTTTTTTATTCATAACTCCAGGAACTCCAAGAATAGTAATTATTTCATATGCAATGAATTATGGTACTAAAAATTGCATTTGGATTGCACTAGGCGACATTACTGCAAACCTTATTCAAGCTACTTTGGTAATATTTTTTATAGACTCTTTCATTGCCAACAATGGTGAAATTTTAAATATTTTGAAATGGTTTGGCATAGCCTACTTATTTTATCTTTCTTACGATATTTATAAATCTAGACCTAAAAAATTTAATAAAAAAACATTAAAACCAAAAACATTGTTTTCCTTTTTTAAAGATGGATTTATTGTAGCCGGAACCAGTCCAAAAGCCTGGATTTTTTTTCCACTAATTTTTCCACAATTTATAAATTTTAATGAAAATTATATCTCACAATTTTTAATTTTAATAACTACTTATATGATGTTAGATTTTCTTTCATTAATTGGTTATGCAATACTAGCAAAAAAACTTTTAAACTGGATCAATGCAAATCCGAGAGTAATAAGCTCAATTTCAGCATTTGTATTGATTTTAATTGCTATTTTTATTGGATTTACACAAAATTATTAACAACTATATTAATTCTTTATGAAATTAGGTTTTATAGGAACAGGACAAATAACCAAAGCGGTAGTAACAGGGATAATTAACTCAAATATAAAAATTTCAAAAATATTTATATCTGAAAGAAATAAAAAAATTTCAAGAATTTTAAAATTTAAAAGTAAAAAAATTAAAATAATAAAATACAATCAAGATATTATTGATAAATCCGACTGGGTCTTTCTTGCAGTAACACCAGTTGTAGGAAATAAAATTTTAGAGCAATTAAAATTTAATAAAAGGAAGTTAATTATTAGTTTTATTTCAACTATTAATTTAACTCAACTAAAAAAAATTACAGGATTAAAAACAAATATTGTTAGAGCTATACCATTGCCACCAATTGCATTATGCAAAGGACCAGTGCCTATTTATCCCCCTAATAAAAAAGTTAAAAAGTTTTTTGATAAATTAGGATCTACAGTTGAAATAAACAATGAGAAACTATCTTTAAATTTTTGGACTACTTCTGCAATGATGGCTCCTTTTTATGAAATTTTGTACTTTTTATCGGACTGGTTAGTTAAAAAAGGAATAAAAAAACAAAATGCACAAAAATATATATCTTCTTTATTTCTTGCGCTATCAGAAGATGCTTTTAAACATAAAAAAAATTTAAAAAAACTTGTTAAAGAATCTCAGACACCAGGCGGATTAAATGAGCAAGCAGTTAAAGACTTACGAAAAGCAGGTTTTTATAGATTACTTGAAAAAACATCTAACAAAATAATAAAAAGGTTAAATAAGTCACAATCAAATTAAAATAATTTAGCTTATATTGAAAATAATGACAGAAAAAAAACAATTAAAAAGAAAAATAAAAGTCGCTCTGAAAAGAAAAAGTAAAATATTCAAAAGATCAATTACAAAAAAAAAAGAGATTATATCTGAAAAAATTAATACATCTTTTAAAGATAAAAAAATTGATCTTGGAAAATCTGTAAAAAATTTTTTTGATTGGGTAAAAGGTGCTGAAATTATTGAGCTGCCAAACTGCAATACTTCAGAAGATCCAGTTAGACCTGAACTTGACAATGAATTTAGAACAAGTTTTGGAAGGAAGATATATGGTGTAAAATATCAAGATGAAATACATGCAGTGATGTGCTTTGCCTTTACGAATAATATTCCTAAAACTGTGGAAGAGTTAGATATGATGAGTAAGGATGCATATCTTCAAAGTATAAATAGAGATTTTAAAGTTGGACAAATTGCTATCGCTTATACAGTTTGGTCTAAAAAAAAAGGTGGTGGAAGATTAATAGTAAAAGAAGTTTTTAAGAAAATAAAAAAAACAAATCATTTAAATAGATTAGTTACACTTTCCCCACTTACTGATATGGCTAGGAAATTTCATTTAAGCAACGGAGCAATTGAAGTTAGCGTAAATGAAACTTCACAAAATTTCGAGTATAAAATGTGATTACTGGTATTTATTATCTAAATAGTAATCAAAAAAATTTGATAAAAGTTTATCTATTTTATAAAAATTTGGCACTAAGAATGGTCTTCTTGCATGCACTCTATCATTTACCCAGTGCTTTGACCATTCAGTAGTTGTTTCTATACATTGTTTTGGAAATTCATTAATTTTATATTTCTCCTTAATCTGAAAACAACCACCTATAAATAAATCGACATATGATTGAACAATTGGATGACTATTACTTGGTTTTTTTATTTTTTTAGGACTAGCTGAATAAACCCAAAAGTTTTTATTATCAGTTTTAATTTTTTTTCCATAGAAACTTAAGTCTTTACCTTCAACTTTTACTCTACAATATCCACTCTCTCTCCTATCAGTCTTATTTAAGTCCTTTATCGAAACTGGGTAATAAACTGCGTTAACAGTTGAGTTTTCTTTTTTAATTATTGTTAAAAAAGTAATTTTGTACATTCCTCCACGAAGTCCCCAAGTTCTTTCAAAGCCTTTAATTAAAATAGGTTTTACTACAAAAGCTGATTTATTTGTTCTAATTCTCGACTCTTTATCCATTAAGGATCCATAGCCAATAATATAATTTTTACTCCCTCGCTCTGGATTTAAGTTACATTCTTGACTTTGTGCCAATTGTGTTGAAAAAATTAATATTATAATTATTAAAAACCTTTTCATATTTAATATTTAAAAATATTTCTTAAATTCCTCATTAACCCGTAAAATTTCTAAATCCACTAATCCCCCTATTATTAATTGAATAGCAACAAGTAAAATAAATGCTAAACCCACATAAGCAATCCATAAATGTTTTTGAATATAATTCGCAAGATAAGTTGCGAGGGCCCCAGTCAAAATAACTGACAAAACTAAACCAAAAATCATAAAACCAAAATAACCTTTGGAAGCCCCAACAACACCAATAACATTGTCAAAACTGATTGTTATATCTGCAAATAAAACTTTATACACACTTTGTATATATGAGGGCTCTTTAGAAACTTTTGTTGGTGATTTTACTTTCTTAATCTCAAACAAGTCTTTCCTTAAATCATAAACTATCCAAATTAATAGTAGCCCACCCAAAATTTTAATAAAATAGAACTTGAATAAATAAGTAGCAAAAATTGCAAAAATAACTTTGAAAATTAATGCACCTGCTACACCCCAAAGTATAATTTGTCTTCTATGTTTTGGAACAAAGTTAGCGGCTATTAAGCCGATTATTATTGCGTTATCTGCGGCTAAAATAATATCTATAAATATTATTTGCAAAAGTATTAAAGATTGCTCTAAAAATAGTGATTGTTCCATTGGAATTTTTAGATAATAAATGATTATTAGGATTTTTCAATTAAAAGTAGATAATTTTTATATTGATTTAACATTAAATAAATAATCAAATATATTTTTTAAAAAGAGGAGGTGAAATGAGAATAATAAAATACTTCATTTCAATATTAATATCACTATTTTTACTTTCAAATGTATCATACGCAGAAAAATGGGATATGGCATTAGCTTATGGTGCTGGTAATTTTCATTCTGCAAATGCAACTGAATTTGCAAAAAATGTAACCGAAAAAAGTGGTGGTAAATTGACTATAGTAACACACCCAGGTGGATCATTATTCAAAGGTGGAGAAATTTTTAGGGCAGTAAGAACAGGACAAGCTCCGATTGGTGAAAGATTTATGTCGGCATTAGGTAAAGAAGATCCTTTACTTGAAATCGACTCTTTGCCTTTTTTAGCTACATCGTACACAGATGCTATGAAATTATATAAAGCATCAAAAGCTGAAATAGCAAAAAGTTTAGATGCTAAAGGTTTAGTATTTTTATACGCAGTGCCTTGGCCTGCTCAAGGCTTGTATTCTAAAAAAGAGATAAATAGTGTTGCGGATTTAAAAGGTCTAAAATTTAGAGCTTATAATGGTGCAACAATTAGAATTGCGGAGTTGACAGGTATGTCACCTACAAAAATTGAGGCAGCAGAAATATCTCAAGCTTTTTCTACAGGAGCTGTTGAAAGTATGATCACTTCACCGACAACTGGAAAAAATAGCAAGATATGGGAAAATGGAGTTAAATATTTTTATGATATAGCTGCATGGTTTCCAAAAAATATGATAATTGCAAATAAAAAGGCTTGGAATAAATTAGATAAAGAAACCCAAGATCTAATAATGAAAGAAGCGGCTCTTGCAGAAAGAAAAGGGTGGCAACTTTCAAAAATGGGAAATAAAAATGATAAGAAAGCTTTGGCTGATGCTGGAATGAGTGTTGGCAAAGTTAATTCTGCATTAAAGCAACACTTTGAAAAAGTTGGATCCCAAATGGCATCTGAGTGGACTAAGAAGGCCGGTGCTAGAGGTGAAACAGTTTTATCTGCTTATTAAATAATCATTTCTTATAAAGGCCGTTATTTTAAACGGCCTTTTATTATATGCTTAATAAAATCAATAACTACTTGGAAAAAATCTATAAATATTCTGGTTACATAGCTGGTATATTCTTAATTTTTATAGCTATTTTCATTTTACTAGGTGTTTGTTCAAGAATATTTGGCTTTTATGTAAGAGGTTTGTCTGAATATTCAGGTTATTGTATGGCTGCCTCTACATTTTTTGCATTAGCTTACACATTTGCTGAAGGAGGACATATTAGAATTACTTTATTTTTAGAAAAGTTAAACAAAAAATTAAGAAAAATTTTTGAAATGTGGTGTTTATTAGTTGCTTCAATTTTTTCAGGTTATGCTGCATTTTATTTCACAAAAATGCTAACAATTTCATTTGTGTTTAAAGAACGAAGCGAGGGTGCTGATGAAATACTAATATGGATTCCTCAAACACCGCTCGCAATTGGATCTATATTACTTTTTGTATGCGTGTTCCACCATCTATTAAAATATTTTTATAATAATGACTGAGATACTTCTAAGCGTATTCTTTATTTCTATTCTTCTACTATTTCTTAGCACTGGGGTTTGGGTTGCATTGAGTATGATTGGCGTTTCTACAATAGCAATGACTATATTTACATCAAGACCAGTTGGAGATGCAATGGCAACTACTATTTGGGGGACATCTTCATCATGGACTTTGACTGCTTTACCATTATTTGTTTGGATGGGGGAAATATTATTTAGAACCAAATTATCTGAAAATCTTTTTGAAGGCTTATCTCCTTGGATGCAAAAGTTACCTGGAGGTTTAATACATGTTAATGTTATTGGATGCGCTTTATTTGCAGCAATATCAGGTTCATCTGCTGCTACAGTTGCAACAGTTGGAAAAATGTCAATTCCAGAATTAAGAAAAAGAAATTATCCTGAAAAAATTTTATTAGGTAGTTTAGCAGGCTCAGGAACTTTAGGGTTATTAATTCCTCCTTCTATAATCCTGATCATATATGGAGTAACTGTTCAAGAGTCTATAGCAAAATTATTTATAGCCGGGATTATACCTGGAATAATGATTGCTTTGATTTTTATGAGCTATGTTATTTTTTGGTCTTTGTTAAATAAAAAACAAATGCCAATTATTTCTATAAAATATAAATTTATTGAAAAAATCAAAAGGTCAGGCCAATTAATTCCTGTAATACTTTTAATAATTTCTGTAATTGGCTCAATATATACCGGTATTGCTACAGCTACAGAGGCCGCATCTCTTGGTGTAGTAGGTTCATTAATTTTATCTTATTTTCAAAACAGTCTAACTTGGAATAATTTTAAAAATTCTCTTTTAGGAGCTACAATTACTTCATGTATGATTTCTTTTATTTTAGCTGGTTCAGCTTTTCTATCTCTAGCTATGGGTTTTACAGGATTACCAAGAAATTTAGCTATATGGATAAATAGTCTTGAACTTTCACCATATATCTTAATTTTTGTACTGATGATTTTTTATATTATTTTAGGAATGTTTTTAGATGGAATATCAGCTGTGGTTCTTACAATGGCAATAATTGAACCAATGATTAGACAAGCAGGCTTTGATATGATCTGGTTTGGAATATTTCTTGTAGTGGTAGTTGAAATGGCTCAAATCACTCCTCCGGTTGGTTTTAATTTATTTGTTCTTCAAGGAATGGCAGGCAAGGACATGGGATTTATTGCAAAAAGTGCTTTCCCATTATTTTTGTTAATGATATTTGCCACATTAATTATAATTATTTTTCCTGAGATAGTAATGTGGTTACCAGATCAAATGATTAAAAATATTAATTAATATTTTGATTTTTTAGTTCCATTAATGACTTGCTTAAGCTGATTGTACTCTTCACAATTACAATTTTCTAAAACAGCCAATCTTTTTTTTGCCTCATCTATTCTGTTCGTTACAACGAAAAGTTCACCCATATATTCATTAATCCCTATATGTTTTGGATCAACTTCTAACCCCATTGAATAATAAATTTCTGCATTATCATAATCACCAATTTTCCTATGGGAAAAACCTAAAAGATTCAAAATATCAGGATTACCAGGGTTTTGTTTATTAGCCTGTAATAAATTTGAGATCGCTTTTTTGTAGGCATTTTTAGCTTTAACTTGCTTATTTTTTTTTTCAAATTTTTTTGCTTTAGTTACCCATTTCAATCCTATATCAAATTTTGTTGCAGCTTTAACACCTGTGCTTGCCGTAGTTTTTCCTTTAGAGTCAGTTGGAGAAGGTCCTGCCGCAAAAGCGTTCAAACTGTAAATACTAATTAAAATTAAAAATATAATTTTTCTCATAAATATCATAAAAATTTTTTTAGGTAATTTAATGGTTTAAGGTAAATATTATTTTCTTCAAGAACTTTTTTAACCTGTTTCGCAGTCTCAAGTGACTCAATATTATCACCGTGAATACAAATAGAGTCTATTTCACACTTAATTTTCTTTCCGGATATACAGCTGATTGACTGGTTTTTGACCATTTCCAAAACATGTTTCTTACATTTTTCTGGGTCATGTATAATTGCATTCCCCTTTCCTCTTGATACCAGATTGCCATCGTCTTCATAATTTCTATCAGCAAATATTTCACATGCTATTTTCATATCAAATTTTCTAGCTGCTTCTTCCATCTTTGATCCAGTAGGTACTAAATAAATTAAATTTTTATCAATATTATAAATAGTTTCTGCTAATATTTTTGATAAATTTAAATCTTCACATGCCATATTATTTAGAGCCCCATGGGGCTTGATATGTGTGACCTTTGTACCAAGATTTTCGGCTATTCTTTGTAGTGCTTCGTATTGATCAATTATAAGTTTTTTTATTTCATTTTCTGGCAGGTTTTGTCTTTTCCTTCCAAAATTTTCGGGATCGTTAAACGAGGGATGCGCACCTATACTTACATTATTTTTTTTTGAAATTTCTATTGTATTTTTCATTGTTTTTTCATCACCTGCATGAAAACCACAAGCAATATTTGCTGAGTTTACAATCTTAAGTAAATCTGGGTCGTACTTTGTAGAATGATGTTCAGATTTTTCACCTAAATCACAATTAATATTAATTTCCATAAAAATTTTCATGAAGTATAACATTGTATGATTAAAAATATAGTCAATCTTGGTGACGCAGC
>CACMMN010000009.1 GCA_902614905.1 uncultured Pelagibacteraceae bacterium
CTGCATGGATTTCAATATTATTTTCCGCTCCAAATTTAGAACAATCTTTTATTTTTAAAAATTCCTTTGAAAAATTTTTATTATTTTTAATAAGTCTTGAAATTTTTCCAGTGTGAAGCTCAACACATTTAGCACCAATTTTTTTTGATAAGATAATATTCTTAATCGAAGGGTTTATGAATAAACTTGTTCTAATATTTTTATTATTCAATTTATTAACAATTTTTTTTATTAAATTATAATTCTTATTTAAATTAAGACCGCCTTCTGTAGTAACTTCGTTTCTTTTTTCAGGGACTAAACAAACAAATTTAGGCTTATTTTTTATTGCAATTTCCATCATTTTAATATTTGCTGCCATCTCCATATTTATTAAATATTTTTTATTGCATAAATATTTTAAATCTTGATCTTTTATATGCCTTCTATCTTCTCTTAAATGCACAGTAATAGAGTCCGCACCAGCATTCTTAACAATCTTTGCAATTTCTATAATACTTGGATGGCCTTCTCCTCTAGCATTTCTTAGTGTGGCAACATGGTCAATATTTATACCAAGTTTAGTCATTTTAAAAATCTGCTCCCTGGTTTAGTCACAGGTTTATTTTTTAAAAAAGAAGGTAAGTTTTTTTTACTATAAATAGGAATTTTAATTTTTACTTGAGAAATAATTTTATGTTTTATTTTTGTTTTATCAGATCTATCAATTAAACAGGCAAATCCAACTAATTTAGCTTTACATTTTTTAATTAAGTTAAAACATTCTATACTTGATTTTCCAGTAGTAATTACATCTTCGACAATCAAAACTCTTGAACTTTTCTTAATTGAAAAACCTCTTCTTAATTTAAATTTTTTATTTACTCTTTCACAAAAGATTGTTTCTTTACCTAACAACCTACCGATTTCATATCCAATTATTATTCCACCCATTGCTGGTGAAAGAATTATATCAATTTTTTTCACTTTTTTTTTTATCTTAGATGCAAGAGATTTTACAAATTTTTCTGAAATTTTAGGATAGCTTAAAAGTTTAGCACATTGGACATAATGTGAAGAGTGGAGCCCGGAGGATAGAATAAAATGCCCTTCTAATAATGCGTTAGTTTTTTTTAAGACTTTTAAAGAGTTTTTTAAAGAAAGCATATTTTTTATTAGTATGTCTAATTATTTTAAACCTGTATTGCCTCTGTTTTAACTCACTTAAAAGTTTTGTAAAGTTTTTGAGATCAGAAATTATGAGATTAAATTTAAAATTTATAGATGTTTTTGTTTTTTCCATCATTTCTACACTCGATATATTAATTTCATTTTGTCCAACTAATGAAGTAACATCACCCAAAATACCTGGCTTATCTGGCAATGAAATCCACAATGATGTATTATATTTTTTATCAACCTGTTTAGAATTTTCTCTATATTGCCAATACTTTCTAATTGCAGAACGTGCTTTACCAGTTTTAGTTGATGAAAGCCAATGAAGAGATGGTGAAACTTTTTTTGAGGTTGTTATTTTTACAACATCTCCATTTCTTAACTCACTTTGTAAGGGACTGTCCTTTCCATTAATTTCACATCCAATAGCAGTGTCACCTATTTGGGTGTGCACGGCATAAGCAAAGTCTATTGGGGTAGCGTTTTTTGGTAATTTTATTACAGATCCTTTTGGGGTAAAACAAAAGACATTTTCTTGAAACATTTGAAGTTTCGTATACTCAAAATAGTGTTCAGGATTTTCATTCCTTTCAATAATATCAACTAAGTCTTTAAGCCAATCATATTCTTTCCACGTTAATGAATTAAATCTTTCATTTGATTTATATTTCCAATGTGAAGCAATTCCTCTTTGAGCAAATTCATGCATTTGCATTGTTCTTAATTGAATTTCAATGGGTCTTTTATTTGGGCCAATTATAGCAGTATGCAATGACTGATATTTATTTATTTTTGGAGAAGAGATATAATCTTTAAATCTTCCTGGTATACAATTCCATTTTGAATGAAAAACACCTAAAGCTTTATAACAATCAGTTACATTATTAACAATTACTCTAAAACCTATTATATCAGTTATTTGTTCTAAAGAAGTTCTTTTTTTTTGAATTTTCCTCCAAATAGAAAATGGTGTTTTTTCTCTTCCAAAAATTTTGACATCTATATTTGAACTATTAAGAATTTTAGTAAACTCCTCAGAAAGAGATTTAAAGTTTATTAGATTATTATATTTTATTTCATCTAATCTATTCTTAATTAATGTTCTTGCTTCATTATTTAATACTTCAAACGAAAGATCCTCTAACTCATCCCTTATTCTATTCATGCCCATTCTATCTGCTAGTGGAGCATAAATTTCCATAGTTTCTTGTGCCTTTCTAATCTTCTTATTATTATCTTTAAGATATTTTATAGTTCTCATATTATGTAACCTATCAGCAATTTTAACTAACAAAACTCTAATATCTTTAGATGTAGCTATAATCAGCTTTCTAAAATTTTCTGCTTTAGTAAATTTTTTTTTATCTTGATCAGCTATTGCTTGGTTTTCAAAAACTGAAATTTTTGTAACACCTTCAACTAAATCAGCAACCTCTTGACCGAATTCTTCTTTAATAGTTTGATACGTGGCATGAGTGTCTTCAATAGTATCATGCAGAAGACCTGTTGTTATTGTTGCACTATCAAGTTTTAAATCAGACAATATATTCGCTACAGCAACAGGATGATTAATATATGGAACGCCCTCATCCCTTTTTTGTTTTTTATGAGCATCAAGAGCAAAATTATATGCTTTTGTTAATGCATCCGGATTTAGAAACTTATTGTATTCCTTTACTTTATTAATTAATTCTTCAGATTTTAGCATGACTATTTATATCATTACTTTTAAAAAATTTTAATACTTCTAAGGGACTTTATATCAAGATTTTTAATCAATTTGTCAATTGTTATGTTAGTTTCAGGATATCTCCATCCCTTTTCAATTTCAAATAAAGGTATCAATACAAAATTACGTTTTGATAAATGAGGGTGAGGTATCTGCAAATTTTTTGATTGAAATTTAAGACCTTTATAATCAATAATATCAATATCACATGTTCTTGGATAATTTTTAATATTTTTTTTCCTACCAAGTTTTTTTTCAATGTTTTTAAGTTTTTTTATTAAAGCAAATGGGTTCAAATTAGTTTTGCACTTTAAAACTATATTTAAATATTTAGGATAATTTTCATTTGGCCAGGAATTGGTTTCATAATAATTAGAAAGTTTATTTATTGAGCAAAATTTATTTAATAGATAATATGCCTTATTAATGTTTTTTTTTCTATTTCCAAGATTTGATCCAATTCCTAAATAAACTGCTCTATGAAGATTTTCTAAAATATCTTGCTTTATCTCTGTTCCAATCTTTTTTTTTAATTGCTTGTCTTTTATCATATTGTTTTTTGCCTTTTGCGACTGCTATTTCGATTTTTGCTTTTCCTTTTTTAAAATACATTTTAGTAGGTATTAAAGTAAATCCCTCTCTTTGCATTTTGCCTATTAATCTATTTATCTCTTTTTTATTAAGTAATAGTTTTCTTTCATCAATAGGATTATGATTTAAAAGACTTGCTTGTTTATATGATGATATGTGAGAATTTATTAAGTAAAGCTCACCATCTCTTTCAATCGCGTACGCTTCAGCAATGTTTACTTTCCCATTTCTTACAGACTTTATTTCTGATCCTTTAAGAATTAATCCTGCTTCATATAAATCTTCAAAAAAGTAATTGAAAGATGCTTTTCTATTTAAACAAATTATTTTTAAACCAGGATTGGTTTTTTTTTTCATTAACTTAATAATTTTGCAATTGACAATGCTTTATCAACCTCTTTTTTGGTTTCCTCTTTAATATTTACTAATGGTAATCTAATTTCATCACTACATAATCCTAAAATTTTTGCAGCATATTTTACTGGAGCAGGATTGCTTTCAATAAACAATGCTTTATGTAATGGTTGTAAACTTTTATCAATGGCCTCAGCCTCTTTGATATCTTGATCATTATTAGATTTTGATAATCTCTGCATTTCAGAACATTGTTTTGGAGCAATATTTGCTGTAACAGAAATTATACCTACTCCTCCCCTTTTGTTAAATTCAAAAGCTAAGCCGTCTTCACCTGTTAACTGAATAAATTCTGGTCCTAACTTTCTGATAGTTTGGTCTAATCTATTTAGATCTCCAGTAGCATCTTTAACTCCTGCTATATTTTTAAGTTCAAATAATTTGGCCATTGTGTCTACTGACATGTCAATTACACATCTACTTGGTATATTATATATTATTATTGGCAAACTGGTGTTGTCATTAATGGCTTTATAGTGACGATACAAACCTTCTTGTGTCGGTTTATTATAATAAGGTGTAACGACCAATACTCCATTAGCTCCAGCCTTTTCAGCATGTTTTGTCAATGAAACAGCTTCTTCAGTTGAATTAGAACCTGTGCCAGCAATTACCGGAATTTTACCTCCAGATTCCTTTATGCATATCTCAATCACTCTTTCATGCTCATTATGACTTAAAGTAGGAGACTCACCTGTAGTGCCTGCAGGAACTAACCCATTAGTTCCATTTTCAATATGAAAATTAATTAGTTTTATATAGTTTTCTTCGTCTAATATATTATCCTTAAAAGGAGTTATTAAAGCAACATTTGATCCTTTAAACATATGAACTTATAACATAAATTATCGATTCATTTACTAAAATTATGATTAAATACAAAAAAATATCTATTCTAGTTACAATATTCTGTTTTATAATTTCGACATCCAATGTGTTAAGTGAAAGTTTAATTATACCAAAGAAAAAACCAGAAATTAGCACTGAAAAAAAAGTTATTAGTGAGCTTAAAAGTGAAATTTTACCCTTAAAAAAACCTTCATTAGATATTGAGACCGAGGAAATAGCCCAAAAAAATAATAAAAAGAAAAATAATTTAGGTATTATTTTACCTAAAAACAAACCATTAGTGATTGCCAAAAAGAAGGTTGAAAAGAAAGACAAAAAAATAAAATCAAAATATTACAATAAAAAAGACTTCGAAATAGCGAAAAAAGCTATTTCTTTTATGGAAAAAAGAAAATGGGAAACAGCAATTAAATTATCTAAAAAGGCGAAAGATAAATCAATATATAACTTTATTATTTGGAGATATTTATTAGAAAAAAGTAATAATGCAGATTATAATCTTTATAAAGAATTCTTAGAAAATAATAAAAAATATCCAAGAATTGGTAGAGTCGAATATTTATCTGAAAAAAAATTATCTACAAAAAATATAAGTCCAAAAAAAATTATTAAGATTTTTGAGGAAAAAGAACCACTTAGTGGATTTGGTGAAATGATATTGGGAGAAAGTTTAATTAATGAAGGAAATATAGCGGGGGGTATAAATTTAATTAAAAAAGGATGGATTAGAGCAGATCTTAATAAAAATGAATTAAGAACTTATAAGAAAAAATTTAATAAATATTTAAAATCAGAAGATCATATTAAAAGAGCTGATTATTTAGCATGGGAAAATAAATATTGGGATCTAAAAAGGATGTTAAGATATCTGCCTAAGGACTATCAGGCTCTTTATAATGCAAGACAGCTTTTAATGAGTAAATCCTATGGTGTAGATACAGCAATATCAAAAGTTCCAGAAAAGTTTAAAAATGATTCTGGTTTAAACTATGATAGATTAAAATGGAGAAGAAAAAGAGGTAGAGTCGACAGTTCATTAGAAATATTGTTAAATATCAAAAATAACAAAAATTATTTAGTTAGACCTGATAAATGGTGGATTGAAAGATCAATTATTGCTAGATCTTTAATATATAAAAAGAAATATCAAACTGCTTACGAAATTGTAAATAATCATGTTCTTGATGAAGGCACACCAGAATTTGCTGAAGCAGAATGGTTAAGCGGGTGGATATCTTTAAGTTTTTTAGACGACCCTCTAAGAGCTCGTGAACATTTTAAATCTTTTTTTGAAAACGTAGGGTATCCGATTAGTTTATCAAGAGGAGCTTATTGGATTGCTCGAAGTTACGAAGCGTTGAATGACACTGTAACTGCAAACAAATACTATAAAATTGCATCCTCCTACCCCACTACCTATTACGGACAGTTATCTCACTTAAAAATTTTTGAAAATGAAAAATATATTCTTTCTAATTCATCAAAAGTTGATGAGAATTACAAAAAGGATTTTTTTAAAAAAGACCTTTATAGACTAGTGCATTTACTGCATGAATTAGATAAGGATAAATATACCAAACATATTTTAAGATATTTAGCTTTAGATAATATTGATAAAGGAAGCGAAATATTATCAGCCCAACTTGCTACAGATATTTTAAGATACGATTTTGCAATACAAATTTCTAAAATAGCATCTTATGAAAAAAGATTTCACAACAAATATAATTATCCAGTAATAAATACACCTAGTTATGTTGCTGGAAGAAAAATACCTGACCAAGCATTAATTTTAGCTGTTATAAGACAAGAAAGTGAATTTGATTCTAAAGCTAATAGTTATGCTGGAGCAAAAGGAATGATGCAGCTTATGACTTACACCGCTAAAGTTGTAGCAAAGCAAGCAAAATTACCATACTCAAAATCAAAATTAACTGAAGATCCAGAATATAATATCAAACTGGGATCTCATTATTTAGCAGGTTTAATATTAGAATATGATGGATCATATCCGTTTGCAATTGCAGCATATAATGCAGGTCCTAAAAGAGTTAGATATTGGAAAAAATTAAATAAAGATCCTCAAAAAAAACAAATTGATTATGTGGATTGGATTGAACTTATAAAATTTAAAGAAACAAGAAATTATGTTCAAAGGGTATTAGAAAATTATAATGTTTATAGATATATTCTCAAACAAGAACCTGTGAACATAAAAAATTTTTTCTTAAATGACCCGTTATACTAAATATATAAATCAAAATTATCATTATTTGATTTTTTTTTTATTTTTATTATTACAGTTGCTATCATATGATGATTACGGTTATTCTTGGGATGAGTCTCTGACAAGATTAAACGGAATTGTATCCTTTAATTATATTTTAGAAAAATTAAATATCTTAGAAAATTTAAAATATGATAACGTACCAAATTTAAATGATTACATCGATAATGAATATGGTGTTTTTTTTGAGTTAATAAATATATTATTTGAAAAAACTTTATCTTTAAATGACAGTTTAGATATTTTCTATTTTCGTCATTTAATCAATTGCCTATTCTTTTTTATTGCCTCTATATATTTTTATTACACTTTAAACTTATTCTATTCGAAAAAAATATCAGTTCTTGGTTTTTTATTGTTTATATTACATCCTAGAATTTTTGCACAGTCGTTTTATAATAGTAAAGATATTATTTTTTTAGTTTTTTTTTGTATTTCAAATTTTTACTTTATAAAATTTTTCATTACTAAAAGAATAAAATTTTTATTTCTATTATCTTTAGTAATTGCATTTACTATTGGAATAAGAGTAATGGGTATAATTATTCCTGGTATATTCACATTATTTTATATACTAGAAAATCTTGAAAAAAATAAATTTAAAAAGATTTATCTTATAATTCCTTTTTTAACATCAACAATTTTATTTACTATAATTTTCTGGCCATATTTGTGGGAAAACCCCTTGAATTTAATCAGCTCATTTAAAAGTATGAGTGATTACGAATGGAAAGGATTAGTTTTTTTTGAATCTAATTATTATTCAGCTCAATACCTTCCATGGTATTATTTGCCTAAAACAATTTTAATAACGACGCCGATTTTATATATTTTACTTTTTATTATAGGTAGTATCCTGATATTTAAATTTTTACTGACAAATTTGATTAATTTAAAAGATAACAGTAAAAATATTTGGGAAAATAAAGAAGAACTTTTCTGTTTTTATTCAATAATAATTGTTTATTTCACAATTGGATTAATTATCGAACTAAACTCAACTTTATATAATGGATGGAGACAAGTTTATTTTATTTATCCTTCAATAGTTTTTATATGTGTTTACGGTTTAAATAAATTATTGTGTATTAAAAAAATAAGAAAATTTATATTAACAATTTTTGGTATTCTTCTGATATATATCTTAAATTGGAATTATCAAAATCATCCTTATCAATATGTTTATTATAATGAATTGATAAATAATAAAATTATTAAAAATTATGAATTAGATTATTGGGGTGTTTCTAATCTAAAAATACTTAAAAAAATTTTAGAAATTTCTAAAGACAAAAAAATAAAAATTTATAAATATAGTAACGCACCCTATGAATATAGTTTAAATATGATTGAAAAAGATCAAAGAAATAGATTAATTTTTACAAATACGATTGATAATGCTCAATACATTGTAACCAACTACATATATCGTTCCAAAAAACCTCACATAAAAGATACTAATTTAATTAACGATTTTAAATTGGTTTATGAAATTAATTTAGATAATGTAAGTATAAATAGTATTTATAAAAAAAAATGAGATTATTTATATACAAAAGTTTTGTTATTTTTATTGGAATATACTTGTTATATAATTTTACAATTGGAAAGAAAATCGATGATTATGAAAAAAAACTAGTAAATTTTGCTACAGATGAAGGTAGAGAAAAATTAAGAAACTTAATCAGAAAAGAAATAAAAAATACTATAGATAATGAAAATGTATTTGACCCTGAAGATAGAGTTTTAGTTAAAAAATTATTAAATAAAATCAAAAAAGAATTGGACTATTAGTCAGAGTTACTGGCGGAAGGAGAGGGATTCGAACCCTCGGTACACCTTTTCAAGCGTACGGCGGTTTAGCAAACCGCTGGTTTAAACCAGCTCACCCATCCTTCCATATTTACCTGTGTAACTTGAAATCATTGAATATTCAATATTTATGAAGTAATTTTGTCTAAAATGAAAAATAAATATTCAATATTTTCACTAATTAAAAATGCTCTTAGCGGACACGAAAATTGGCAAAGAGCTTGGAGAGATCCAGAACCAAAAAAAGAGTACGACGCAATAATAATTGGTGGTGGGGGTCATGGACTTGCAACTGCTTATTATTTATCCAAGAAACATAAAATGACTAATATTGCGGTTGTCGAGAAAGGATGGATCGGTGGAGGAAATACCGGTAGAAACACAACAATAATTAGATCAAATTATTTATGGGATGCCAGCGCTGGACTTTACGATCATGCGCTTAAAATTTGGGAAGGATTATCTCAGGAATTAAATTACAATGTTATGTTTAGTCAAAGAGGTGTTATGAACCTTGCGCACAATCTTCAAGATGTAAGAGACTTAAAAAGAAGAACTCATGCAAATAGGTTAAATGGAATTGATGCTGTCTGGTTAAATACAGAGGAAGTTAAAAAATTTTGCCCAATTATTAATACATCACAAAATATTAGATATCCTGTATTAGGAGGAACTTTACAAAGAAGAGCTGGTACAGCAAGACATGACGCTGTTGCTTGGGGTTATGCTCGTGGTGCAGATGAAATGGGAGTGGATATTATACAAAATTGTGAAGTTAAAGGTATTAAAAGAAACGGTAATACAGTCGAGGGAATAGAAACAACAAAAGGTTTTATAAAAACAAAAAAAATTGGCGTTGTTGCTGCAGGACACTCTAGTGTTATAGCAAATATGGCGGGTATAAGATTGCCATTAGAAAGTAAACCTCTTCAAGCATTAGTATCTGAGCCGGTTAAACCAATAATTGATACAGTCGTAATGTCAAATGCTGTACATGCTTACGTAAGTCAATCAGACAAAGGTGAACTTGTGATTGGAGCAGGTACAGACTCTTATGTTTCTTACACTCAAAAAGGTAGTCATAATATTGTTGAAGAAACTTTAAGAGCAATATTAGAATTATACCCAATATTTAGTAGAATGAAAATGTTAAGACAATGGGGTGGTATTGTAGATATCTGCCCGGATGCAAGTCCAATAATTAGTAAAACTCAAGTTAAAGGTTTGTATTTTAATTGTGGTTGGGGTACCGGCGGATTTAAAGCTACACCTGGCTCTGGAGATTTATTTGCACACACTATAGCTAATGATGAACCACATAAATTAAATGCTGCTTTTAACTTAAATAGATTTGTAAGCGGTGATTTAGTTGATGAACACGGTGCTGCAGCAGTAGCGCACTAATGTTTATAATTAATTGTCCATATTGTGGTGAAAGAGATCAAACAGAATTTTCTTGCGGAGGTGAAGCGCACATTGAAAGACCAAAGCAACCTACAGAACTAAGCGACGATCAATGGGCTGAATATCTTTTTATGCGTAAAAATATCAAAGGTATTCAATTTGAGAGATGGAACCATATTCATGGATGTAGAAAATGGTTTAATGTCGTGAGAGATACCTCTAACGATAAAATACATGCGGTTTATAAAATTGGAGAAAGACCACCCATAAAATAATTATGAGCAACAACTTAAGAATTAATAAAAATAATTTTATAGATCAAACTGTTAGAATTTCTTTTAAGTTTAATGGCAAAAAGCTTTTTGGATACAAAGGTGATACATTAGCCTCTGCTTTATTGGCGAATAATATTCATTTGGTTGGGAGAAGTTTCAAATATCATAGACCCAGAGGAATAATGACCTGTGGTTCAGAAGAACCTAATGCAATTGTTCAGATTGGTAAAGACCCTGCATTAACCGATCCAAACGTAAGAGCTACTGAAATTGAATTATATGAGGGTTTAGAAGCTTTTAGCCAAAACTGTTGGCCGAGTGTAAATTTTGATATTGGGGGTATAAATAACTTTCTATCCCCTCTTCTACCTGCAGGATTTTATTATAAAACTTTTATGTGGCCTGCAAGTTTTTGGGAAAAATATGAATTTTTTATTAGACATTCAGCTGGACTAGGTAAATCTCCAACTAAACCAGATCAAGATTTGTATGATCATCAATATGTACATTGTGATGTTTTAGTAATTGGCGGTGGTATCTCTGGTATATTATCAGCTAAATTATCAGCAGAAAAAGGTCTTAATACAATACTGATAGATGACAAAAGTTATCTTGGAGGATCAACAATATATCAAGATGATGATATTTTTAAAATAAATAATGAAACCTCAAATGTATGGTTAAAAAATCAAATAGAGAAACTAAAAAAAATACCAAACCTGACAATTAAAAACAGAACAAGTGTTGCTGCTTTTCATGGTTATAATTATCTTTTAGCAAGAGAAAATTTAACTGATCATTT
Source organism: uncultured Pelagibacteraceae bacterium (assembly GCA_902614905.1). Classification (GTDB taxonomy): domain Bacteria; phylum Pseudomonadota; class Alphaproteobacteria; order Pelagibacterales; family Pelagibacteraceae; genus Pelagibacter. The sequence goes on from CACMMN010000009.1 coordinate 11,319, forward strand.
AGGTGCTCATGAAAGAAAAGGAAAAATTAGACAAAGATTGTTAAAAATAAGAGCTAAAAAAGTTGTGATAGCAACTGGAGCTATTGAACGACCTTTAATTTTTAGTAACAATGATAGACCAGGGATAATTTTATCATCATCTATAAAAAAATATATTGATTACTATGGCGTAAAAACTGGAGAAAATATTTCATTGTTTACTAATAATGATAGTGCATATGAAACAGCAATTTCATTAAATAAAAGTGGAGTTAAAGTAAAAGTAATTATAGATATTAGAGAAAATCCTAGCTCAATACTTTCAGAAAAAATAGAAAAAGCAGGAATAAAAATATTAAGAGGACATACAATAACTAATACCGATGGGTACAAAAGAATTAAATCTATCGATGTTATGAAGTTATCAAAAGATGGTGAAAACGTTGTTGGTAACAAAACTACTTATAAATGCGATTGTTTAGGAATTTCTGGTGGATGGACGCCAATGGTACATTTGTTTACTCAATCAGGTGGTAAATTAAAGTTTAGGAAAAATGACAATGTTTTTATTCCAGATGAAAATAAAACACCATCAGAACAAATCAGTGTGGGATCATCAAATGGAGACTTTGAATTAGATGATGTTATAAATAATACTGTCAAAAATATTAAAATTTTTCTTGGTTTAGATAAAAATGATTATGAAAATTTAGATATTAAATGTTCAAAAGAAAAACAAAAAAGAAATATATGGTTGTTACCCTCTGATAAGCCTATATCTAAATCAAAGCCATTCCTAGATTTTCAAAATGACTCGACTGCTAAAGATGTAAAACTAGCTCTAAGAGAAGGCTTTAAATCAATAGAACATGTAAAAAGATATACGACAACAGGAATGGGAACTGATCAGGGTAAACTATCAAATATGCATGCACTAGGTATAATCGCTGACACAACTGGTACAAATATGGGAGAACTAGGTACAACTACCTTTAGGCCTCCTTATACACCGTTAACATTTGGAGCAATTGTAGGAAGAAACGTTGGTAAGTTTTTTGATCATACAAGAAGAACAGCTATTCATGATTGGCATGTGGAAAATAAAGCAGAATTTGAAAATGTTGGACAGTGGAAAAGACCTTGGTATTTTCCTAAGAATGGAGAAACTATGTACCAAGCTGTTCAAAGAGAGAGTAAAGCTGCAAGAGAAAGTGCTGGGATACTTGATGCCTCTACTTTAGGAAAAATTGATATACAAGGTGAGGATGCGTCTGAATTTTTAAATAGAGTTTATACAAATGCATGGTCAAAACTTTCTATTGGTAAATGTAGATATGGTTTAATGCTAAATGAAGATGGTATGGTTTATGATGATGGTGTTACTACAAGACTTGGGGAAAATCATTATATAATGACGACCACAACTGGTGGTGCGGCCAATGTTTTATCAAAACTTGAAGATTATTTACAAACAGAATGGCCAGAATTAAATGTATATTTAACTACTGTTACAGATCAATATTCAACAATGAGCATTTGTGGACCAAATTCTAAAAAGATTATTAAAAAAATAATACCAAGTTTAGATCTATCGGATGAAAGTTTTCCGCACATGTCTTTTAAAAATTCAAAGATAGATAATGTTAATTGTCGTATTATGAGAATAAGTTTTACTGGGGAGCAAAGTTACGAAATTAATGTTCAATCTAATTACGCTAAAGATGTTTGGGAAAGATGTATAGAGGCAGGTAAAGAATTTAATATTACACCATATGGTACTGAAACTATGCATTTACTAAGAGCTGAAAAAGGTTTCATAATTACTGGTCAAGATACTGATGGAACATTAACTCCTTCAGACCTTCAAATGGACTGGATTATCGGGAAAAAGAAATATGATTTTATAGGTAAAAGATCATTATACAGAAGTGATACGATAAGAGAAGATAGAAAACAATTGGTTGGGTTATTAACAGATGATCCAAAGGAAGTTTTAGAAGAAGGAGCCCAACTAATTGACAGCTTAGAAAAACCAATTGATATGTTAGGTCATGTTACCTCTAGTTATTTTAGTCCAAATCTTAATAAATCTATTGCCTTAGCTGTAGTAAGAAGTGGAAAAAAATTAAAAGGTAAAAAATTAATAGTTCCTATGGAAAATAAAAATATCAATGTAACTATTACAGACACTGTTTTTTATGATAAGGAAAATAAAAGATTAAATGCTTAATTTTAATTCACCAATTAAAGAAGAAAAAAAATTTAATGATCTAAATATTATTGAAGTTGAACCTACAATTAAAATTAATCTTAGAAGTAACAAAAGAGAATTCTCTACAAAAATTGGAAAAATATTATCAATTTTACCACCAAATGAAGCGAATACTTCGTCTGGTAACGAAAAATTTAATTTATTATGGTTGAGTCCAGATGAATGGTTAATTTACTCTAATGATAAAAAAATGACTTTAGATGATCAAATAAATTTAGAAGATAAATTATTTAATGAAATTTCAAAATTAAATCAAGGAGCTGTAACAAATGTATCTGATCATTGGATAATGATTAACCTAAAAGGGAATAAAGTGTACGATTTGCTGTCTAAAAGTTGCCCATATAATTTTAATGAATATAAAAAGAAAAAAGGATCTGTTGCTCAAACAATTGTTAATCACATAGATGTAATCCTTCACAATAAAGAGGATAACAACCTTAATCTATTTGTAAGAAGGTCGTTTTCAGAAGATATATGGCTATGGTTGAATGATAGCGCTAGATTCATCTGATTATTTAGTGCGTCAAGGTTAACCTGGAAATCTTCGCTTATATTAAGTACTAAATAAAATATGAAAAAAATAATAGTAATTTTATTTAGTTTATTCTTTGCATTGCCCTCTTATTCATCAAGTCTTGATAAAATTTTGTCCTCTGGTGAGCTAAGAGTTGGAACAACCGGCGATTGGGATCCTATGACTATTAAAGACCCTGCAACTAATAAATATAAAGGTTTTGATATAGATGTCATGAATGAATTAGCAAAAGATATGGGTGTAACAATTAAATTTGTGCCTGCAGAGTGGAAAACTATAGTATCTGGAATTACTTCAGGAAGATATGATATCTCAACAAGTGTTACTAAAACACCTAAAAGAGCAGAGGTTGCAGGCTTTACTGACACTTACTATAAATATGGAACAGTGCCCCTTGTTCTTAAGAAAAATTTAAAAAAATTCCCAACTTGGGACTCTTTAAATGATAGCAAAGTAACGATTGCAACTACACTTGGAACTTCACAAGAAGAAAAAGCAAAAGAATTTTTTCCAAAATCAAAACTAAATTCCGTTGAAGCACCTGCAAGAGATTTTCAAGAAGTTTTAGCCGGTAGAGCAGATGGAAATATAACCAGCTCAACAGAGGCTAATAAATTAGTCATTAAATATCCTCAATTGGCGATTGTTCCAGATGGAGAAAAAAATCCTGCATTTTTAGCAATGATGGTTGGTAAAGGTGATGATAAATGGAAAAATTACGTTAATGAATGGATAAGAAATAAAAAATCATCTGGTTTTTTTACAGAACTTTTAGCAAAATACAATCTCAAGAGCTTATAATAAATTAGATATTAATATTTAATACTTTATAAATATATGTGTGAAAAATATTATTTTTCTAATATTTATATTATTATTTCTTAATTCTTGTTCAAAACAAGAGTTAGACTGGTTAATTTTATCTCCAAATAATGTAGATGGATTAACAAACCTTAAATTTCTCATAGGTGGATTTACAACAACAATATACATATCCCTAGTTTCAATATTTATCTCAATAATTCTAGGTCTAATAATTGCAATTCCATCATTAGCAAAAAATAAATTTCTTACTTATATAAATATTGGCTATGTAGAAATCGTTAGAGCTATACCATTATTAGTTTTAATCTTATGGATTTATTATGGTTTACCAATAATGACAGGCATAAGTTTTAGTCCATTTGTGTCTGGTATTATAGCTTTATCAATAAGTGAAAGTGCTTTTCAAGCTGAAATATTTAGAGCAGGAATAAATTCAATTAAAAAATCTCAATGGGAAGCTGGTAGCTCTCTTGGGTTCTCTTTTTTTAAAAAATTAAGACTCATAATATTACCACAAGCTATCAAAAATATACTTCCTGCTATTGGTAATCAATTTGTATATGTTTTAAAAATGTCTTCTCTTGTTTCAATTATAGGAATTGGTGATTTAACAAGAAAAGCAAATGAGCTTGTTGTCACAACCTATAGACCATTGGAAATTTATACTTTTTTAATATTTGAATATCTAATTTTAATTTTAGTAGTTTCTTATTTTGTAAGAAAATTTGAAAAAAAGTTAGCAAAGTCTAACTAATTTTTTTTAAACACTGAATTAAAAAAAGAACCAATAAAGATTAATATGCAAAATCCCATAAACCAATTAGTGAATAATAAAGTATAGAAAATATCTTCATATGATCCATCTTTAATATTTATTACATACCATAAACATAAAAATGGTAGAGCCGTTAATCTTAAGATACCAAGGTATAAACTATATATTGGCCTTTTTACTGATTGAAATAAGGCTGTTGTTATAAAGAAAGTAGGATAAATCGGACCTATTAAAGCTGCAATTTTTAAATAAATTGTACCATAACTAATTGTATTCAAATCTTCTGTGAATAAACTTATGAGGAATGATGCATTAAAATAAATTATGATACCTGCTAATGTCATAAAAGAACAACCAAATTTAAGAGCTTTTAAATATAATTCTCTAATTCGCTCATAATTTTTAGCTCCAAAATTTTGACTTGAGATAGAAAGTACAGCAGTATTTAGTCCAATAACCGGTAATAAAAAAACTTGTTCAATTCTTAAAGCAGTGCCATAACCAGCCGCAGCCAAGTCACCAAATTTTCCTACAAAATATAAAACATTAAACAAACCAACACCAATTAAAAGCATACTAAACATAACTGGAACAGATTGAAATATTAAGTTTTTAAAGTAAAAAATTTTTGGTTTAAAACATTCAAAAAATAGATATTTTTTTAATTTACAACAATAAACTTTGTAAATTAAATAAGTTGCACCTAAACATTGACATATAACTGTTGCTATAGCAATTCCAGAAATACCAAAGGCAGGTATAAAACCATATCCAAATATGAATATAGGATTTAAGATTATGTTTAAAAAAAAGGTAAAAACTAAAACATTTCTATAACTCTTTGTATCTCCTTGAGCATTTAGGGTGCCATTTAAAGATGTTTGTATTAAAACTAAAACAGTGCAGTAAAATATTATATCTAGATACTCTCTTGTTAATAAAATATTTTCTAAACTAGATCCCATTAGCCCCAATAAAAAATCTGATACATTTAAACCAACATAAGTGACTAAAAGTGAAACGAAAACAGCATACAGAAAAGATTGTCCAACAAACATTGATGCTATTTTTTCATTCTTTTCACCAATTGAATTTCCGATTAAGGTATTTGTAGCGGCACCTACTCCAACACCAATTGCAATTATAATAAAATATATCGGAAAAGATTTAGCCAAAGCACTAAGGGCTTCAGGTGATATTTTCCCAGCAAAATAAGTATCAACTAAATTATAAAAAGTTTGAAATAAAGATCCAATACTAGCAGGAATTGTTACTTTTCTTAATAATGGCCAAATAGGATCTCTTAATAAATTAATTTTTTTATACATATTATTTTATTTTTCAATTTGATAAAAATATTTTTGACCTTTCTTTTTAGATAGGTTGATTTGTTTTTGTCTCATACGAAATCTTTGTTTTTGTTTAACAGTTAATTTATGAAAACAATTAGAACAACTAACTCCTTCTTCATATTGCTTGTTTTTTTTTTCTAATTTTGTAATTGGTTCTCTACAACCTGCGCAAATTTTTAAATTGCCAGGTTTTAGGCCATGTTTAACCGATACTCTATTGTCAAAGACAAAACAATCACCTTTCCATAAACTTTTTTTTTTATCAACTTTATTTAAATAATTAATGATACCCCCATTTAATTGATAAACATTTCTAAAACCTTTGTTTCTCAAATAAAAACTTGCTTTTTCACATCTAATACCACCAGTGCAAAACATACCTATATTATTATCTTTTTTTAATGATTTAAAATATTTTGGAAAGTCTCTAAAATTATTCAGTTTTGGATTTATTGATCCTTTAAAAGTACCAACTCTAAATTCAAAACTTTTTCTTGTATCAATAATTACAGTATTTTTTTTTTTAATAAAATTATTCCAGTTTTCAGGGTCAATTTGATTATTAATAATTCTTTTTTTTAATTTAATGCCAATAGGAACAAGTTCTTTTTTAATTTTAATTTTACCTTTATGAAAAGCTTGATATTTATAATGTGATAAATTTTCGCTATCAAAGTTCTTTAAATTTAAAATTATTTTTATATTTTTTCTTATTGAAATATATCTCTCAATATTAAAGCTTATTGTTCCATTTACACCTTCGGGAGATAATATTATAGTCCCTCTAAAATTTTCTTGTTTTAAGTAGTTATCAAGTAATTCTTTTTTCTTTTTAAGATTTGTAATCTTTTTAAATTTGTAAAAACCAAAAATATTATACATTATAATTTTCTACAAACTGATAGACCATCACCAATAGGTAGAATGATATTTTCAACTCTATTGTCTTTATTGATATGCGAATTAAATTCCCGAATTTTAATCGTAAGTTTGTCATTTTTATTTTTATCTATAACGTCACCGTACCATAAAACATTATCTGTTATGATTATTCCTGATTTTTTTAACATTTTTAAAGATTTTTCAAAATAATTTATATAATTTTCCTTATCAGCATCAATAAATACTAAGTCAAAAACTTTTTTGCTTTCAAGAAGTTCGTCTAGTCCATCACTAGCGTTTTTTACTAAAAGATTTATTTTGTTTTCAAGATTAGCTTTAACAAAAAAATTTTTAGCTATTTCAGAAGTTTGTTTGTTTTTGTCTATAGCTATTAAATTTGAATCGTTATTCATAGCCAATCCCATTGTTAAAGTACTTAAACCTGTAAATGTTCCAATTTCTAAAATTTTTTTTGGATTATATAATTTTATTATTAGGTGTAATAGATGACATTGACTTAACGAAATTTGCATTTTTTTCTTTTCACCCAAAGTTTCGTTATATTTAATAATATCTATTTGAATTGGATCTAATTTATAAGAATGATTGTTTATATATTCCTCGAGTTCGTTTGTAATCTTAATGTTTGAACCCATTTTAACTCAATTTTTTTTTCAAAATTTCATTAACAAGTTTTGGATTTGCTTTACCATTTGAATTTTTCATTACTTGACCAACAAAAAAACCAAATAATTTGTCTTTTCCTGATTTATAAGCTTCAACATTTTTTGGGTTTTCAGTAATTACTTTATTTATTAAATTTTCTAATTCCTTAGGATCACTTTGTTGTTTTAAACCTTTTTCTTCTACAATAGATATCGGATCTTTATCTCCATCTCTCATTATTTCAAACACAGATTTAGCAATCTTACCTGAAATGGTTCCATCTTTGATTAAATTAATTAATTTTGATAAATTTTTAGAGGAAATCGGACTTTCTGTTATTTCAATATTTTTTTCGTTTAATAATGCAAATAACTCACCTGTTATCCAATTTGTAGCTAATTTTACATCAGAGTTTTTAGAAACTTCCTCAAAATATTTTGAGATTTCAATATCTGAAACTAGTATATTTGCCTCATAAGGTGATAGTTTAAATTTTTCAATAAATCTTTTCTTTTTTTCATCAGGAAGCTCAGGAATGTCTTTTTTTATTTGATCTATATAATTATCATTTAGTTCAAGCGGTAAAAGATCCGGATCCGGAAAATATCTATAATCATGTGCATCTTCTTTAGATCTCATAGATCTTGTTTCGTTTTTTTTGGTATCAAACAATCTTGTTTCTTGATCAATAGAGCCACCCTCTTCAATTACGTCTACTTGACGATTAGCCTCGAAATCTATTGCCATTTGCATAAATTTTATTGAATTGACATTTTTTATTTCACATCTTGTGCCTAGTTTTTTATCTCCTTTTTTTCGAACAGAAACGTTTACATCAGCTCTTAATGAGCCTTCTTGCATATTACCATCACAAGTTCCTAAATATCTCATTATCGATCTTAATTTTTTAATATATGCATTTACTTCATCTAAAGATCTTAAATCAGGTTTACTAACTATTTCCATTAAAGCTACGCCTGATCTATTTAAGTCAACTAGTGTGTTTTGAGGATCTATATCATGGATACTTTTTCCTGCATCTTGTTCTAAATGAAGTCTTTCAATTCCAATATTTTTTTCCCCATTTGGCATATCTAATACAACAGACCCCTCACCCACAATTGGATTTTTATATTGAGAAATTTGATAACCTTGAGGCAAATCAGCATAAAAATAATTTTTTCGATCAAATATTGATCTTTTGTTAATAGTAGCTTTTAATCCAATACCTGTCTTAACAGCTTGTTTAATACAATGTTCGTTAATTACTGGCAACATTCCTGGAAATGCTGCATCAACTAAGCTAACTTGAGTGTTAGGTTCTGATCCAAATTTTGTTGATGAAGTCGAAAATAATTTAGATTCAGATAAGACTTGTGCATGAACTTCAAGACCAATAATAACTTCATATTTGTTATTATTTCTTATTATTAGATATTCATCATTATTTTTACTCACTTAATCCACCAATCGGTTATATTATTTTTAAAGCTTATGTTTTTTTCTAAAGCAAGTGCGATATTTAAGATACTTTGCTCATCAAATGCCTTTCCTATAACCTGTAAACCTAGTGGGTAGCCTTTTTTATCATGACCTGCTGGAATTGATATAGCGGGTAAGCCTGCAAGATTAATTGGAACTGTGAAAATATCATTCAAATACATTGATACTGGATCGTTTAATTTCTCTCCAATTTTAAAAGCAGAGCTTGGCGTAGATGGAGTTAATATAGCGTCTACTTTTTTATAAGCTTCATCAAAATCATTTTTGATTAGTCTTCTAACTTTTTGTGCTTTTAAATAATATGCATCGTAATAACCTGATGATAAAACATATGTTCCAATCATAATTCTTCGTTTTACTTCATCTCCAAAACCTTCTGATCTTGTTTTTTCATACATGTCTATAAGATTTTCACCCTTCGATCTAAAACCATATTTTACACCATCATATCTTGCAAGATTTGAAGAAGCTTCAGCAGGAGCTACGATATAATATGTTGGTAAAGCATAATTGGTATTAGGTAAACTTATCTCAATAATTTCACCACCATTTTCTTTAATAATTTTTATTCCTTTTTCCCATAGCTCATCAATTTCTTTTGGCATTCCTTCAACTCTGTATTCTTTTGGTATGCCTATTTTTTTTCCTTTAATATTCTCATTTAAATTATTTAAATAGTTTTCTCTTTTGAATTCAACAGAAGTTGAGTCTTTTGTATCGTAATTACTCATAATTTCTAACATCAAAGAACAATCTTTGACATCATGAGTCATGGGTCCTGCTTGATCCAAGGATGATGCAAATGCTACTATGCCATACCTGGAGCAACTACCGTATGTTGGCTTTAAACCAACTGTGCCAGTAAAGGACGCTGGCTGTCTAATAGATCCACCTGTATCTGTACCTATTGTTGCTGGAGTTAATTTTGCAGCCAATGCTGATGATGATCCACCAGAAGATCCACCAGGTACTAAATTTTCAGATACTGGATTTTGAACGTTTCCAAAATAACTTGTCTCATTTGAAGAACCCATTGCAAATTCATCACAATTTAACTTCCCAATTATAATACCTCCTTCATCTAAAATATTTTGAGTTACCGTTGACTCATAAGTTGGAACAAAATTTTCAAGAATTTTACTTCCCGCTGTAGTTCTAATATTTTTTGTACAAAACAGGTCTTTTACAGCAATAGGTATACCAGGTAATTTTTTTTTAAAGTCTGGTTTTTGATCAAATATTTTCGCTTTTTTAATTGCATTGTCATAATTTTCAGAAATAAAAGTATTAAGTTTTTTTGATTTTTTTGATCTTTCAATAAAAGCAATGGTTACCTCAGCTGATGATAATTCTTTTTTTTTAATTTTGTCTACAAGTTCAACTAATTTTAAATCTGTTATATTGCTCATTATTCAACTACCTTAGGCACAACAAAAAAATCTTTATTTTTGTCTGGTGAATTTTTTAAAATATCCTCACGAATATTTTGAGATTTTATCTCGTCTTTACGAAGTTTTAATGTAGTTTCAGCAATTGAGGTTAACGGTTCAGTATTTTTTGTATCTAATTCATTTAATTTTTCAATAAAAGAAAATATTGAATTTAAATCTTTACCTAATTTTTTTGCTTTATTATCATCGATTGAAATCCTAGATAATTTAGATATGTGCTTTACTGTTTTAAGATCAATTGTCATATGATATGAATATCAAAAACTATCATTAAATCTGAAAAATACAATATGATCACTATTGAGCTTCTTAAGAAAAAAATTGACAGTAATGCAAGATTAATTGGTTTAGATTTAGGGTCAAAACGTATAGGAGTAGCAATTTGTGACAATAAAAGAAAAATTTCTACTCCTTTTAAAACAATAGATTATAAGAATATGCAATATCTATTGGATCAATTAACAAACATTATTTATGAAAATAACATATCTGGAATTATAATTGGATACCCAATTAATATGGATGGCAGTTTAGGAAGAGCAGCTCAATCTGTTACCGATAAAGCAAATATGATATCGAAAAACTTAGAAATTGATGTTGTACTTTGGGATGAGAGAATGTCAACCAAAGGTGCTTTTAATATCTCTAGAGAATTAGTCGTTAATGTAACAAAAAGGGAGAAAAAAATTGATGAAAATGCTGCATCATTCATTTTACAAGGCGCAATTGATTATCTTAATAATTAAGCTTGCATTAAACATGCTTTAAAGTTATAGAGTTAGTTTTAATGGCCAATTCAAAAAATGCTGTTAAAATTTCAAAAAAACATCTTTTAGGTATTCAAGATCTTTCAATCTCTGATGTTAAGACTATTCTTTCAGAATCAAAAAAATTCATAGCTTTGAACAAAAGTAAAAATAAAAAAATAGATATATTGAGGGGTAAAACACAAATAAATTTATTTTTTGAACCATCTACTAGAACTCAAAGTTCCTTTGAGCTTGCTGGAAAAAGATTAGGTGCTGATGTTATGTCTATGAATATAACTAATTCAGCAATTAAAAAAGGAGAAACTTTAATAGACACTGCAATGACTTTAAATGCGATGCACCCTGATATTATTGTTGTAAGACATCAAGACTCAGGTGCCTCAAATTTATTATCACAAAAAGTTAACTGCGCGGTATTAAATGCAGGTGATGGGAGAAGAGAACATCCGACTCAAGCTTTGCTTGATGCTTTAACAATTATGGAAAAGAAAAATAAAATAGAAGGTCTTAAAATTGCAATTTGTGGAGATATACTTCATTCAAGAGTTGCTAGATCAAATATTTATTTATTAAATATGTTGGGCGCAGATATAAATATAGTTGCACCATCTAATTTAATGCCAAAAGATTTAGAAAAATTTGGTGTCAACACTTTTACAAATATGAAAGAGGGAGTGAAAGATTGCGACATTGTGATGATGTTAAGATTACAAAATGAAAGAATGACAAGTTCATTTCTCTCATCAAATAGAGAATATTATGAATATTATGGGCTTACACCAGATAAATTAGAGAAAGCAAAAAGTGATGCAATTATTATGCACCCTGGTCCTATGAATAGGGGAATAGAAATAGATACAAAATTAGCTGATGACATTAATAAAAGTGTAATTAAAGAACAGGTTGAATTAGGTGTTGCTGTAAGAATGGCCTGTCTAAAGTTATTTTGTGAATGATGAAAAAACAATATTTTTTAAATGCAAAAATAATAGATCCTAAAAACTCTATAGATGAAATAGGTGGTTTGATTATTAGCGAAAATGGAAAAATTGAAGCAATAGGTAAAAAAGTAAACCAGAATAATATTCCTTCAAGAGAAAAATATACAGATCTTAAAGAAAAATTTATATTTCCTGGTCTTGTTGATATGAGGGTATTTGTTGGTGAGCCAGGCTACGAATATAAGGAAAATTTTAGAACATTAAGTAATGCAGCGCTAGCTGGGGGTGTTACATCAGTTGTTACAATGCCTAACACTTCTCCTGTTATAGATAATGTTTCCATGGTTGATTTTCTTAAGAGAAGAGGAAGAGATAAATCAAAAATTAATATATTTCCAACCGCAAGTTTAACAAAAGGTCTGGAAGGAACTAATATGAATGAATTTGGACTTTTAAATAAAAAAGGAATAATTGGTTATACAGATGGTACACAAACTATTCAAAATACGAGATTAATGTCTAGAATTATGAGATCTGCTTTTGATTTAGATGCATTAGTAATACAACATGCAGAAGATAATGAATTATCAAAAGACGGACAAGTAAATGATGGGATAATTGCAACTAAACTTGGTCTCCAAGGTATACCTGACTACGCAGAAAAAATTATTATCGAAAGAGATTTAACTTTGCTAGAGGATTTTAATTGTAGATATCATATCGCTCAAATATCATCAGAAAAGTCTGTTGAAATAATCAAAAATAGAAAAGAAATTGTAAAATTTACAACTGGTGTTTCAATTAATAATTTATCATTAAACCAAAACGATATAGGTGACTTTCGTACCTTCCTTAAATTATCCCCGCCTCTAAGAACTGAGGAAGACAGATTGTCTCTAATAAAAGGTATAAACCACAATTTGATAGATGTTATTGTCTCAGATCATAAACCTGAAGACGAAGAGTCAAAAAGATTAACATTTTCTCAAGCTGCTACAGGTGCCTCTGGTATAGAAACTCTTTTGCCACTTGCATTAGAATTATTTCACAACGGATCAATAAAATTAAATAAGATAATTGAGTGCATGACATGCAACCCTGCTAAAATTTTAAAAATTAACAAAGGAAGTCTTTCTATAGGAAGTGATGCTGACTTATGTATTGTTGATATATACAAGCCATGGGTGGTTAAAAAAGAAAAAATGATATCAAAATCTAAGAATACTTGTATAGAGGACAAAAAACTACAAGGTAAAGTGTTAAGCACTTTTATTAATGGAGTAGAGTTATTTAAATGTTAAATTTAGAAATTACTTTAATTATTATAATCACTTATTTATTTGGGTCTATTCCATTTGGTCTTATATTAACTAAAATTTTTATCGGCAAAGATATAAGAGAAATAGGTTCTGGAAATATTGGAGCAACAAATGTTTTAAGATCAGGTAATAAGTTTATAGGATATGTAACATTAATTTTAGATATTTTAAAAGCTGTAGTGCCTATCTTGTTTATCAATTTTTATTATAATGATCAACTATACGTAGCTTCTTTATCAGTTTTTATAGGTCATGTTTTTCCAGTTTGGCTTAAATTTAAAGGTGGTAAAGGTGTTGCGACCTATGTTGGAATTTTATTTTGTTTAAATTATTTTTCAGGAATAGTGTTTTGTATAAGTTGGTTATTAATTTTTTTTATATTTAAATACTCTTCTTTAAGTTCAATTGTATCAAGTTTTTGTATACCTATTTTTCAATACTTTTTTATTTCCGATCCTTTTTATTATTTCTACTTTATAATGTTCATAATGATTTTTTATACTCACAGAGAAAATATAAAACGCCTAATAAATAAGACAGAATCTAAGACAAAAATTTATTAATTTGACTATCTAGGTCTTTAATGTACTTTTGTTATAATGAATTTAGTCATTGTTGAAAGTCCTGCTAAAGCAAAAACAATAAATAAGTATTTAGGAAAAGATTACACAGTTCTTGCAAGTTATGGTCATATAAGAGATTTACCATCTAAAAATGGATCGGTAGATCCAGAAAATAAATTCAAAATGATATGGGAAGTAGATAGTTTTTCGAAAAAATATTTAAAAGAAATTACAGATGTGGCAAAAGATTCTGATAAAATTATTTTAGCTACAGACCCTGATCGTGAAGGAGAAGCAATAGCATGGCATGTTAAAGAATTTTTAGATGAAAAAAAAATACTTAAAGATAAAAAAATTGAAAGAGTAGTATTTAATGAAATTACAAAAAAAGCAGTTATAAATGGCATAGAGAACCCTCGATCACTAGAGGGTCAACTTGTTGATGCTTACATGGCTAGAAGAGCTTTAGATTATTTAGTAGGCTTTAACATTTCACCAATATTATGGACTAAATTACCAGGCTCTAAGTCAGCCGGCAGAGTACAATCTGTAGCCTTAAGATTATTGACCGAAAGAGAACATGAAATTGAAGTATTTAATCCAGAAGAATTTTGGACAATAAATATAAATTTTATCACTTCATCAAAAAATATTTTAACCTCATCAATATCTGAATTGAATGGAGAAAAAATTGAAAAATTTAGTTTTAGAAATAAAGAAGATATAAATAATGCCATATCAAAAATTAAAGAAAAAAAATATTCAATTAAAGATATAACTTCAAAAATATATACAAGGAACCCATCGGGGCCTTTCACAACTTCAACTCTCCAGCAATCTGCATCAAGTAAATTAGGTTTTGGTGCTTCAAGAACAATGCAAATTGCACAAAGACTCTATCAAGGTATCGAGATAGATGGAGATACCAAGGGTTTAATAACTTATATGAGGACTGATGGCACTAATATATCCAAAGAGGCTATTCCATTATTTAGAAAATATATAGAGGAAAATTATGGTGATGAATATCTTCCTGAGCAAGCCAATAATTATTCTGGTAAAAAAGCAAAAAATGCTCAAGAAGCACATGAAGCAATCAGACCAACGGAAATAAAAAATTCACCTGAAATTATAAAAAAATATTTAAGTACAGATCAGTATAAATTATATGATCTTATTTGGTCTAGAGCTCTATCATCTCAAATGCAGCCAGCGAAATTTGATAGAAAAACTATATTAATTACCTCAGAAGATGGAAAGAATATATTAAAATCTAGTGGCTCAACTATAAAATTTGATGGGTTTTTAAAACTTCAAAAAATTGATGAAAATGATGATGAAAAAATATTACCTGAAGTGTCTAAAGGACCAATCGAAATAAAAGAATTTAATGATGAGCAACATTTTACACAACCACCTCCACGTTTTTCAGAAGCAAGTTTAGTTAAAAAATTAGAAGAATTAGGAATTGGTCGTCCCTCAACATATGCAAGTATTATCTCTGTTATATCTAATAGAGGATATGCTGATATAGTAAATAAGAGATTTTTTCCAACCGATAGAGGAAAATTACTATCTGCCTTTTTGGAGAAACTGTTTTCAAGGTACGTTGACTATGATTTTACTGCTAAACTTGAGGATCAATTAGATGATATTACCTCTGGGAAAGAAAATTGGATAAAAGTTTTAGATCAATTTTGGATAGATTTTAATAAGAATATTTTAAATGTAAAAGAAAAGAGAACACGTGAAGTACTTGATTTATTAAATGAAAGTTTGGGAAAGTTAATATTTGATACAGATGAAAATGGTAAAATTGATAGAAAATGTAAGCTTTGTCAAACAGGAGAATTAAGTTTAAAAAATAGCTTTAGAGGAGGTGCGTTTATTGGGTGCTCTGGATATCCAGAATGTAAATTTACAAGACCTCTTTCTAAAATTAAAGCATCTCAACAAGTGAATCTGGCAGAACCTAAATTAATAGGAAAAAATGATATTGGTAAGGATATTTATTTAAAAAATGGAAGATTTGGACCTTATTTGCAATACGAACTAAGCGATGAAGAAATAGAAAATATTAAAAAACCGAAAACTAAAACCAAAAAGAAAAAGAAAGAAGAAAATAACTTTAAAAATGTATCTATTCCAAAAGGTTTAGATATAGAGAATGTTGATCTTGATAAGGCAAAATATTTATGTTCACTTCCTAGAATAATAGGTAAACATCCAGACTTAGATAAAGACATTACAATTAACGTTGGGCGTTTTGGTCCTTATTTAAAATGTGATAATAAATCTGCAAGATTAGAGAGTGTTGATGAATTATTCAACATAGGATTAAATAGAGCTATAACTTTAATATCAGAAGCTAAACCAGGAAGAATTTCATCCTCAATAATAAAAGATTTAGGTGAGCATCCAGAAGACAAAAAACCAGTAAGAATTATGAAAGGTCAGTACGGACCCTACATCAAATATAAATCATTAAATGCTACAATTCCTGAAGAGAAAGATCCAGCTGAACTTACAATGGAAGAGGCATTGATTTTGATTGAGAAAAGAAAAGAATACGATAGAAGTAAAAAGAAAAAAAATAAATGAGTGCTGATAAAAAATTAAAAGAAAATAATGTTGTTTTACCTGAAGCGCCCGCTCCAGTAGGATCATACGTAGCAAGTAAAATTGTTGGAAAATTATTATATATTTCAGGTCAAATCTCTATGAACTCAAAAGGAGAGTTGATAAAAGGTAAATTGGGTAAAGATTTAAATACCGAAGAAGGATACAAAGCTGCAGAAAGATGTGCACTGAGTATTTTAGCTCAAGCAAAGAAAATATTATCTGGAGATATAGATAAAATAAAATCTTGTATAAAAATTGTAGGTTTTGTTAATTCAACAGATGATTTTATAGAACAACCAAAGGTTATTAATGGCGCATCTGATATGTTGGTTAAGATCCTAGAAGATAAAGGCATGCATACTAGGGCAGCAGTTAGTGTAAATAGCTTACCGTTAGGTGTTGCAGTTGAGATTGATGCAATTTTTGAAATAAAATAACTATCTTCCTACACCAAAATAATTAATACCTTTTTTTTTCATTGATTTTGGAGAATATAGATTACGCATATCAAATACCTTAAAATTACTCTTTTTAATTAATTTTTTGAAATTTAAAATTTTAAATTCATTCCATTCAGTGTGAAGAATTATTAAATCTGATCTAAGGCATGCTTGAGATACATTTTTACAATATTTAACTGTTTTATATTTTTTAAAGTCAATTTTTTGTCCCGAAGGATCAAAATAATTAATTTTAGCGCCTTTTTTTAATAATTTTGGTATCATATATAAACTTGATGCTTCTCTCATATCGTCAGTGTTAGGCTTAAAAGTAACTCCTAAAAAAGTTATTAATTTATTTTTTAGATTATTATTTAAAATTTTGTATACCTTTTCTGTTAATAATTTTTTTCTATCTTCATTTGATTTAATTACAGCTTTTATAATTGATAAATTTGATTTAAACTTATTTGATGTATCTATTATTGCTCTAGTATCTTTGGGAAAACAAGAACCTCCATATGCTGGGCCTGCTCTTAAAAATCTATCTCCTATTCGTTGATCTGAGCCCATACCTTGAGAAATTTCTTTAATATCTACATTTGTTTTTTCACAAAGATTTGCTAATTCATTGATATAGGATATTTTTGTAGCTAAAAAAGCATTTGATGCATATTTAATTAATTCTGCTCCACGTCTTGAAGTTCTAAAATATCTACTTGTCTTTTTAACTATGGGTAAATAAAGGTTTTTAAGATATTTATTTGCCTTATTACTATCAGTTCCGACTACAACTCTATCAGGGCTCAAAAAATCTTTTATTGCTTCACCCTCTCTTAAAAATTCAGGATTAGAAACAACATCTATTAATTTTTTTCTTTTTTGTTTTATCAAAATTTTTTCAATTTTATCACCAGTAGTTACGGGTACTGTAGACTTTGTTATAACAATTTTATATTTTTTTATTAATTTTTTTAAATTATTGGCAACATTAAAAACATATTTCAAATCGGCTGAGTTACTATTTTTTTTAGTGGGAGTACCAACACAAATAAATATAATATCAGACTTTTCTACTGCCTCTTTTAAATTATTAGTAAAAATTAATCTTTTTTGTTTATAATTACGTTTTAAAATTTCCTCCAGACCCGGTTCATATATTGGGATTATTCCTTTATTAAGTGCATTAATTTTTTCAATATCGTTATCTACACAATAAACAGTATTTCCTAGATCTGAAAAACAAACTCCACTAACCAAGCCAACATAGCCTGTTCCTATCATACATAATTTCATAATTTTGATATTTCTATTCCTGATTTAATATACCCGGACATACTCCCACAATCTAAATATTTTCCACGGAATTTATGTCCAATAAATTTATCACCTTCGTTTATCAATTTTTTAATTGCGTCAGTAATGTGAATTTCACCACCTTTGCCTGGTTTAAGATTTTTTAGTTTAGAAAATATTTTTTTTGGAAGGATATATCTACCTATAACAGCATTTGTTGAAGGTGCATCTTTGATAGTTGGTTTTTCAATAACATCTTTAATAAAAAAATCATTCTTATTAAGTCTTTTAGATAACGAATATATACCCCATCTACTTACATTATTTTTTTTAACTTTCATACTTGCCATCACAGAACATTTATATTTCATACTTATGCTAATCATATCTTTTGAACAATTATTTTTTACGATTAAATCATCTGGCAATAACATTAAAAAATATTTATCTTTTATAAATTTCTTTGTTTTAAGTACAGCATCGCCAGTACCTAGAGGTTTATTTTGATATACAAATTTTATCATTTTTTTATATTTTAGGATTTTTCTATACTCGTTAATTATTCTTTTATCACCCTTTTTTTTTATGATCTTTTTATAAAAACTATCCTTATAAAAATAATCTTTTATCATCATTTTTTTTTTGGAAATTATAAATACAACTTCTTTAATGCCAGCATCAATACATTCATCTAGTATATATTCAATGCCTGCTTTGCCATTCATTGGTAACAATTCTTTTGCAAAAACGCTAGTTAATGGCAGTAGTCTTGTGCCAAGACCTGCCAAAGGTATTATTGCTTGTCTAATCATAAATAACTATTATTAGTGAAGTACCATAAATGATTATTTTTAAAAGCATTAATAAACTTAATAAAGAAGTTAATTTTAAGGCAGATATTGGTTTTGTCCCAACCATGGGTGCCTTACATCAGGGACACATGAGTTTGATACAGAAATCTCAAAAAAAATGCAAAAAAACATTAGTAAGTATATTTGTTAACCCTGCTCAATTTAATAATAAAAAAGATTATAAAAAATACCCAAAAAATATTCAAAAAGATCTTAAAGTGTTAAAAAAACTTAAAGTAGACTATGTTTTATTGCCGACTGTTAAAGATGTATATGGAAATAAGAGTAAAATAAAATTTAAAATAAATAAATCAAATAAAATATTATGTGCCAAATATAGACCTGGTCATTTCGAAGGTGTTTTAAGTGTAATAAATCAATTTATTAAAAAATTAGAAATAAATAAAATATTTTTAGGTGAAAAAGACTATCAGCAATACATACTGATTAGAGAATTTTTAAAAAAAAAATCAAATGTGAAAACCATATTGTGTAAAACAATTAGAATGAAGAATGGACTAGCTTATTCGTCAAGGAATGGAT
>CACMMN010000010.1 GCA_902614905.1 uncultured Pelagibacteraceae bacterium
TGTTATTTCTCAATCTGGTTTTTCTGGAGAAGCGGGTTATGAAATATATTTAAGAAATGCAACACTTTATGCTGAAGATATGTGGAACGCAGTTTTAAAAGCAGGTAAAAAACATAAGTTAATGGTAATCGCTCCTGCGCATCACAGAAGAATTCAAGCTGGAATTTTATCTTGGGGTCAAGATATGGACAATGAGCATAATCCATTTCAATGTAATCTAGGCTATCAAGTTTCATTATCTGGAAAAGGTGAATGGGCTAAAAAAGGAGATTACATTGGTAAAGAAGCACTAGAAAACATGAAAAAAGAATTATTAAATGGACAAAAACCTTACAAACTCCAATTAGTAGGTATGGAACTAGGTGGAAAACCAATTGAGGAATATGCTCCAGATTTTTGGTTAATATCAAAAGATGGAAAAAACCCTATCGGTTTTGTTACATCACCTTGGTATCATCCAGAAAAAGGAACAAATATTGCAATGGGCTATATTCCATTTGACGGAACAATTAATAAAAATGGATTTCCTAAAGGAAATGTAGGTGATAAATTTAAAGTTCACTTACCTAAAAAATATTGTGAAAAAGGAAGTAATCCCGTTGATGCAGTTGTTGTAGATATTCCTTTTACAGAGTCTTATAATCCAAATACTAGGGAAGTTGCAAAGTAGATTGTTATAAGTATCAATTTTTGAATGACAAAAACTGTCATAATAATTGCAAGTATTATTATTGCTATTATTTTGTTAATATTTCCTTTAATAGTTTCATTAATTGAAAAAAAAAATAATAAAAAATAATGTTTGCACAATTTTTAAGCATAGTATTTAGATCGATAAAACTCGATAAGAATCTTTACAGAGAAAGCAAAAGCTTTAATGAAGCTGGTATTTATTTTGCAGCACTAATCATAGTCCTTGACGGTGTGGCAGGTGCTATAGCTGCAAATACTTTTTTTAAAACATCCATAGGTTTATCAGCAATTACTTCAATATTTACCTGGTTCATTTGGGCTATGTTTATATTTGTAATTGGAGTCAAACTTTTTCCAGATAAAGACAGCAAAATTCCATTTAAAAAAATATTAATAGCTGTAGGTTTTGCTCATGCGCCAGGTCTACTAAGATTTTTTGCTATCACACCAACAATGGTGATGCCAATAATTTTTTTTACACAATTATGGATTTTTGCTTCTCTTATAATTTGCACTAGAGAAGTATTGCAACTAAAATCTAATTTTAAGTCATTTGGAATTATATTTTTGTCCTTTTTAATTTTAGCTATATTATCGGTATCTTTCGTTATGAGTAGAATGGAAACTTTGCCGATAAGCAATGTGACTTAAATTGGAAATATTGTTTTAGATACCCTGCAAGATTTACAAATTTTAAATCCAGTAAGTATTAAGTTGTGAATGACACTTTCGTCACTTTTTTTACATTCTTCACATAATTCGTCTAATGATTCATCAATATGATTATTATTATTTTCTTTAGTCATTGTCCGTTAAGCCCGCACCAGCAGCAGTATTTTTTAAACTTTCATTTTCTTTTACAAAAGTTTCTTCTGATATTTTATATAACTCTTCCCAATCTTTTTCATCAAAGGTATTTTTGTTTTTTAAAAATTCTATTTCTAATACTTCAACTTTATCTTTTAAATTACTTAAGTTACTTTTTAAATGTATAGACTGGTTAAAATTCAGTAAAAAAGTTTCATTCTCAACTTTAAGGCTCAACCTTTTTCCGATTATTTCTGACGATCTCGAAATAAATGGTATCAGTAAAATAGGATAAGCCATATTATTAAAAGTTATTTTATTGTATTTTTCTAGAGTATGGATTTGATCCATAAAATTTATACCCGTTATTAGAGGACAGTAAGGAATTTTGTTAGAAATATTTATGTCTGTTATTAAGCTGATATTCTGAAACTGATTTTTTTTGATAACCTTAAAATAGTTGTTAAGATTCTTTAACCCTGGTAATCCAAACATCTCCATCAGTTTTATAGATTTTCCAATTTCTTCAGAGACTCCCCATGAAAAACCTATACCTTTGGAAGCCCTTTTAGATAATGTATCAATTTCGCTTAATGATCTCATTAGTTTAAAGAATTATAAATCCAATTATCTTTAAAGTTATTGAGTTCTTCTGGCAAAGGAGCTCCTTGAAACATACAAATCCTTAACCACTTGTCTGATCTTGGGTCAAATTTACAAGCACCAAAGAAAGACAATTTAAGTCTTAGCATGTCAATCGGGATTAATTTGTGTCCAATTGTATTATCTTGTATTTCTGAATACGGGAATTTTTCAATTAGGAAAGCTCTCCTAACAACATGTCTTAAATCATTATTATCTACTAAAAATCTACTTACCGGCAAACTCTGCTTAAAATTCGTAGCTCTAAAATATAATTGATTAATATCTCTTGCTATTGCAAGCGGTTGCTCTAATTCAGATCCTTGTTCTTTAAATCTATTTGCGATCCTTGGTTCCTCTTTATTTTGAGAAATAAACCAAAAATTTTGGTTATTTTCATTTTTATTAAAATCGATCTTGATTAAATTTCCATAATATTTTTCTATAATATTTACTAAATCTCTGACAGTTTTATGAGTTGGTATATTAAAATATTTATCCTCATTTGAGCTCATCGTTGAAATCAATGGTTCGGTTATATTATCAAAAGGTTCCATTAACATTGAAACTATGTATTCAATACCCTCTTCGCTTAAATTATTCTCAGCCCATAAATAAAACTCATTAAAAAAATAATCCTTTTTTTCAGAATAATTTGTATCTAAGAAATCTGTTACTTTTTCTAAATCTTTTTTTAAATTTTGTATCTTTCTTTTTTGATAATCACTATCTGTTTCCCAAGAAAAAATATTCTTGAGAGACTTTTTTAAACAATCTAAAAAATAATTGTAATCATTACTACTAATTATTTTTAATTCTCTAATTTTTTTTAATGCAACTTCCCTGGCAATTATCCAATTATTTAATAAAGTTGGATGATTTATTATAAATGGTGCCATACCTAATCCTGTTGAATTACCTATGCCCAAACTTCTACAAATATTTTTATCCAATTCGACCGCAGATCTAGGGTTTTTAGATTTTGCAATATGATTAACTTGATCAAACGTAAACTGTCTTACAAAATAAACTAACATCATTTCTAGTCTAAAAGGACCAACTATTTCTGGCCTATTTTTAATTCTAAATCTATCTGCTAAACCAAATTTTCCTGAGCCATATACTGCTGTGGTCCTATAAAGATATCCAATTTTGCCTATAATACTTTTATCTGGTTGTTTTCCATTACATAAACAGTCGACTACATAATTAAAAGCTCTTAACGATTTATTGGCTCTTGAAAGTGTCAATTCTTTATAAGTCATTCTACCAATTTCTTGTTTTGGGACATTTTTTTTTAATCTATCAATATCTTTTTTGGTGGGCACACCATCAAAGAGTGTGAAGCTCGCATCCCATTTAGTAGCGATAACTCTGTCTGATCTTTCATGATCACCAATTTTATTTGAAAAACAAATTAATGAATAATTTCTAGTTTTTTTTTTAAATGAATAAACAGCAACACCATGTCCATTTTCATCTAAATTAAACATGTCTCTTTTGTAATCCCAGTCTTTAAATTCTCTTAGAAAAGATCTTAAAAATGATAATTTCGATTGATGAAATGAACCCAATCTTGAGAGTTTCATAATTTTTTTTGGATCTCTTAATTCTATTTGCATTTTATATTTCTTTATAAAAATTAAACCAATTATTACCTAGTATTGCACTAATATCATTATTGTCAAAACCAACTTTTTTAAGTCCATTTTCAATATTATTGAAACCTCTCGCGTCTTTAAACCATTCAGGTTGATCAGGAAATCCTTGATTGGTTTTTGACCCCTCTCCTAAATTTTTTGACTTTGTCCATGTTCCATTTCTCATCCACTCGACAACACTATCAGGTTGATTTAAGCAAAGATCTGAACCAATACCAATATTTTTAATCCCCATGACATCGACTAATCTTGCTACCATTTCGCAAAAACTATCTAATGAACAATTTGTTCCATCTTTTAAATGGTGTGGATAAAGCGATAAACCTAGCATACCCCCACTTTGTGATAATGTTTTAAGAAGGTCATCTGACTTACTTCTTTTAGTTTGATGCCAAAAAGATGGATTAGCGTGAGTAATAGCAATAGGTTTTTGGCTTAAGTCAATTGCATCGTAAGTACTTTTTTCTCCTGAATGAGACATATCAACAACAATTCCTAATCTATTCATTTCTTTTATTGCCTCTCTTCCAAAATTAGTAACACCTCCATCATTTTTTTCATAACATCCTGAGGCTAATAAAGACTGATTGTTATAAGTGAGCTGCATAAATCTGCACCCGTGCTCATAAATCTTTTCAATTAAATTTATATCATCCTCTATTGGTGAACAGTTTTGAAAACCAAAAAAAATTGCTGTTTTATTTTCATTTTTTGCTTTTTCAATATCTTTGAAGTTTTTACCTAAAAAAATTAAATCTTTGTTTTCCTCAAAATTTTTTTTCCACTCTAAAAGTCTCTTTTTAAATTCATCAAAATCTTCATGATAAACAACTGTCACATGTACTGCATCTAAATTAGCTTCTCTATTAATCTCAAAAACAGATCTTTCCCATTTGCAGTATTGTAAATTGTCAATTTTGAAATTCATAACAATAGTTATATATTAGTAGATAATTTTTTGATATTAAAAGATAAATGGGTAGTAAAAAATTAAATAAAGTAGCAATCATAATGGGTAGTCAATCTGATTATTCTACTATGAAGTATTCAAAAAAAGTTCTTCAAAGCTTTAGCATAAAATGTGATGTGAAAATAGTTTCAGCGCACAGAACTCCAAAAAGAATGTTTGAATTTGCTAAAAATGCCGAAAGAAATAATTACTCTGTGATAATTGCAGGAGCTGGTGGTTCTGCACATCTTCCTGGTATGGTTGCATCTTTGACTAGCATTCCAGTTATTGGAGTTCCAATTGAGTCAAAAAAATTAAAAGGTATGGACAGTCTTTTATCAATAGTACAAATGCCAAAAGGTATCCCAGTTGGTACAGTTGCAATCGGTAAAGATGGTGCAATAAATGCTGGACTTTATGCTGCATCAATTATTGGACTTCAAAATAAAAAAGTTAAAAATTCATTATTAAAGTTTAGATTGAAACAATCAAAATCAGTAAAAAAAAAACCTAAGTAGAATGACTAAAATTTCTTTAGGTATAATTGGTGGAGGCCAACTTGGATCTTTACTTTGCGCGGCAGCAAAAAATATAAACATAAATACAGTAGTGATTAGTGATGATGAGGACTCGCCAGCCAAACATTTTGCAGATCATTTTATTTATTCTAAATATGACAATGAGGAAAATTTAACAAAGTTTACTTCAATGGTAGATAAAATAACCTATGAATTTGAAAATATTCCTTATGATGTGTTATCAAAATTAAACAAAGTTATAAAAGTAGATCCTAATCCAGAGGTTAACAAAATTGTTCAGCACAGATACTTAGAAAAAAATTTTCTTATTAAAAAAGACATTAAAACTACAGATTTTGAAAAAATCGTTAATGAAAGTGATATAAAAAAAAATAAAAATTTATTACCTGGAATACTAAAAACTTCTACACTTGGGTACGATGGTAAGGGTCAATATAAATTAAATAATTTGGAAGATTTAGATAATCATAAAATTAACTTTGATAGAGAATTTGTACTAGAAAAATTAGTAAATTTAGAAAAAGAAATTTCTGTAGTAATTACAAGATTTTCAAAAGATAATTATGAAATTTATGAACCAATAGAAAATTTACACGAAGAACAAATTTTAAAATGTTCAACTATTCCAGCCAAAATTAATTTATCTCATTTTAAAAAATCTCAAGAATGGGCTAAACTTATTTCTGAAGAACTTCAGTATGTTGGAACTTTATGTGTTGAATTTTTTATAGACAAAGATCAAAATTTATACGTAAACGAAATTGCACCAAGGGTTCATAATTCAGGTCATTTAACTATAAATGCATATAATATTAGTCAATTTGAAAATCATATCAGGGCTGTTTGTGGATTAGAAAAAATAAAACTAGAAAAAATATGTAATGCAAAAATGATAAATATTATTGGTGATGAAATAAATAATTACAGAAATAAAAAATATACTGAAAAAGAGTTTTTTTTTGATTATTTAAAAAAAGAAATTAAACCTAAAAGGAAAATGGGACACTTAACTATAATTGAAAATAAATGAAAAAAATTTTATTTATTTTATTTTTAATTATTAATACAACCAGTATTGCAATGGAAAATAAACCTTCACATCATCAGTCTAACGGTACGTTCAAAAATCCTGAGGGCTCACCAGAACGTTCTGGAAAAGTAAAATGGTCTTGGAGTACGTTTAATAAAGAGAAAAAAAAATTAGATATGACAGTGCCAAAAAGCCATGTTTTAGATAAAAATGAGGTTTTAAAAAATTTAGAACTATATAAAGATAAAGATTACATTGGGTGGATTGGCCATGCTACTTTTTTAATAAAACTCGGAAATACAACTATTATTACTGATCCGGTTTTTTCTAAAAATGCAGGACCATTAATATTTGGCCCAAAAAGATATGTTGATCCAGCTTTAAGTTTAAAAGAAATTCCTAAAGTGGATTTATTTTTACTTACGCATAACCACTATGACCATCAAGATACAGCAACAATCAGAAAGTTTCCTTATAAAGATGCAGATGTTATTGTGCCTCTTAAGTTGGGTAAGTATTTTACCAAATATAATTATAAAAAAGTTAATGAACTCGATTGGTATCAAACAATTGAAGTAAATGATTTAAAAATAACATTGTTGCCAGCTGTTCATTGGTCAAAAAGAAGTTTGACAGATACTAATAAAACACTTTGGGGAAATTTTTTAATAGAATATAAAAATAAAAAAATACTATTCGCATGTGATACTGGGTATGGACAAATATATAAAAAACTTGGTGAAAAATTTGGTCCAGTCGATCTTACAATGATTAATATAGGTGCATACGACTTTAGACCGATGTTTGAAAAATCTATTTACCACACAAATCCAGAAGAGGCTTTACAAGTTGCAAAAGATCTTGAAAGCAAAAAAGTAATAGGAACTCATTGGGGTACTTTTGTACTTTCTTTAGAACCTATTATGGAACCTCCTGTTCGTTTTAAAAATAATGCAGAAAATTATGGTTTTCAAAAAAAAGATGCCATTATTTTTAAAATTGGAGAAATAAGACCTCTGCAAGAAATATTAGATTAGTTTTTATTTGATAAATCAAATATTCAATATAGATATTCTATTAATATGAAAACTATTGAGGGTAATTTTGATAATCCAGAAGTTAATCAACTTTTAAAAAAACATTTTATCGAATTAAGATCAGTTTCACCTGAGGGAAGTACTCACGTACTAGACATCGAAGGTTTGCAAGACAAAAGTATTAAGTTTTGGAGTATATATGAAAACGATGAGTTAATCGGTTGTGGAGCGTTAAAATTTTTGGATCCTAAACATGGTGAATTCAAATCAATTCGTGTTTCTGATTCTTTTAGAAAAAAGGGTTATGGAAATAAAATTATTAAAGTTCTTATTGATAAATCTCGAAAATTAAATATTCAAAAAATTAGTGTCGAAACAGGGTCAGGCGAATTTTTTTTACCAGCTCGTAAATTATTTAAAAATTCAGGTTTTACAGAATGTAAACCTTTCAGCCATTACGTAGACGACCCAAACTCATGTTACATGTCCCTAAAAATTTAAAAGTAAATTGATTATTTTTTTTCTATGACGAATAATTCATTTTTAAAATATAAGCCTTTATATTTATTAACCACTTGTTGAACTATTTTTTGATAATTTTTTGATCTTTGCACTTTTAAAATTTGTTCATCTGTCATTTGATTGACATATACTGCAGCATTCCAAGCTGAAAAAATCAAAGAAGTGGCAATACCCCCTTTTATTTCATTTGGAAGAGCTCTTAAAACATAACTAATTTTTTTTACTTTATGAAATTTCAAAGTTTTCAAAAATGATTTTTCTGTATTAGATTTTATATATTTTTCAATTGAGGAATATAGATATGGGAATGGATTTTCTTTCGGCCACAACTTTTTAATTATCTTATTACCTGGATCTCCGCCACATGCGTGTATTACAACTAATTTTCCTTTTTTAGCTAAAGATTTTAACATTGGATCGATCACATACTTTACTTTTTTTTCAGCAGAAACTCTAGATCGATAAGGTTGTGATGCTATAATTAGATCATAATCAGTTTTGCCATTATTTTTTTGTGGAATTACATTTTTAAGAACAAATTCTTGATCTTTTCTGTAGATTACTATTACTGATGGTTCTTTGTAAGTTGATGTACCGGTTTTAGGGTTTGTTTCGACTTGCCATTTTTTTGCTAGGAATTCTTGATTAAGTTTTCTTAATTGATTAGAAAAATCTAAAGATGAATTTCCTCTAAGTTTTACAACTTTCCAATTCATTTTTTTTTGTTTTTTTATATTTCTTGATTTTAAGGAAGTAGATTCAACATAATTTAAGTTTGATATCACAAAAACAGTATTTTTATGTTCAGCAAATCTGTCTGGAAGTTTTTCTAAACCAAGTCTAACATCTTCCATGCTAATTTCTTTTGTTGAAACTAACAAAGGAATGTTGGGCATTTTTTGATGACATTGTCTCATAACGTTCATAAGTAAAGACCCATCTCCCATACCAGCATCAAAAACTTTTAATGCAGGATTTTTAGGTTTTAAATTTTGAACAATTGGCTTTAAGGCATCAGCAATTTTATTTTTTTCGTTTGTGGTGGTAACAAAAAGTAGATATTTTTGTCTATTATCGAAAAAGCGGAAATTTTTTTTCATCACATAAGATATGTATTATGTAATTAAATGTCCATTATAAATATTTCTTTTAAAGTAGATAAATAAAGTATAAACACCCATAAAAAACCCGAGTAATGAAAAAATTTAAATCTGATATAGAGATTGCAAGAAGTTGTAAACTAAAACCAATTTCAAAAATTTTAAAAAAAATAAATGTTCCCGATAACCCAAAAGCTTTTAGTCCAATGGGGAGACACATAGCTAAAATAAATTTTGAATTCTTGGATAAACTTAAAAATAAAAAAGATGGTCATCTTATTCTTGTAACAGCAATCACGCCAACCCCAGCTGGGGAAGGTAAAACTACAACATCTGTTGGTCTAAATGATGGATTAAATAAAATTGGAAAAAAATCTATTGTATGTTTGAGAGAGCCTAGTCTTGGACCATCTTTCGGAATGAAGGGAGGTGCGGCTGGAGGTGGTAATGCGCAAGTAGTTCCTATGGAACAAATAAATCTTCACTTCACTGGTGACTTTCATGCTATTACATCAGCTCATAATCTTTTGTCAGCTTTAATCGATAATCATATTTATTGGGGAAATAAACTTAACATTGATGAAAAAAAAATTGTTTGGAAAAGAGTTGTGGATATGAATGATCGGGCTTTAAGATTTATAGATATAAATACTAAAGGAGTAGCAAAGGATTTTGCAAGAGAGGATGGTTTTGATATTACTGTGGCATCTGAGGTGATGGCAATTTTCTGTTTATCTAATGATTTGACTGATTTAGAAAAAAGAATTGGAAACATCACAATTGCTTATGATAAAAATAATAAACCAGTCTATGCAAAAGACCTAAATGCTCAAGGTCCAATGACAGTCCTTCTGAAAGAGGCAATTAGGCCAAATGTTACTCAAAGTCTAGAGCATAACCCGGCTATAATTCATGGAGGACCGTTCGCTAACATTGCTCACGGATGTAATTCAGTAATTGCAACAAAGTCAGCTTTAAAGTTATCTAAATACGTAGTAACGGAGGCAGGTTTTGGTGCTGACCTTGGCGCTGAAAAATTTTTGGATATTAAATGTAGAAAAGCAAATATAAAACCAAGTTGTGTTGTTATAGTTGCCACAGTTCGTGCTTTAAAAATGCATGGCGGTGTGGAAAAAGAAAATTTAAAAACTGAGAATATTGATGCTTTAAAAGAAGGATTATCAAATTTAGACAGGCATATAAATAATATTAAAAAATTTGGCATAGAGCCAATAGTTGCGATTAATCATTTTGTTTTAGATACTAAAAAAGAAATACAAACAATAATAAATTTTTGTAAAAATTTAAATGTTGAAGTTAGTAATTGTAAACACTGGGCAGAAGGTGGAGCAGGAACAGTTGATTTAGCAAACAAGGTTGTACGAGTTTGTAATAATTCAAAAAAACAAAAATTTAAATTCTTATATAACGATAGTAAAAGTTTATGGGAAAAAATTGAGATAATTGCAAATGAAATATACAGAGCTGATAAAATTACAGCAACTGAAGAGATTAAACAAAAATTAAAGACTTTTGAAAATAATGGCTTTAAAAATTTTCCAGTTTGTGTAGCAAAAACTCAATATAGTTTTTCTACTGATCCAAAATTAAAAGGTGCACCAACAAATCACGAAATACCAATTAGAGACGTAAGATTATCTTCTGGGGCAGAATTTATTGTTGTGATATGTGGATCAATTATGACTATGCCAGGGTTGCCGAAAATTCCTGCTGCAGATAAAATTAAATTAAATAAAAAAGGCCAGGTAGAAGGTTTATTTTAATTTTTCTAGCTCATCCCAATAATATTTTGCAAGATTTACTCCTGTTAATTCTTTAAATTGAGGAAGCCCTGTTGGTGATGTTACGTTTATATCACCAATTAGATAACCAGAAACTAGATCTATACCTGCAAAAAATATTCCATTTTTTTTTAAGACTTTAGCTACTTGATTTGAAACATTAATCTCTTTATTGCTAAGAGTAGTTTTTACAGCTTTGCCCCCTTGAGATAGATTTGATAAAATTGAATTTGATGAAGGTACACGGCTTATTGCACCTTTAACCTTGCCGTTAATTATAAAAACTCTTTTATCACCATATTTAATTCCTGGTAAATATTTTTGAGCCATAACATGACCAATTTTTTTTAAATATTGTCTAATTTTTTTTATATTTGTTATGCCATTAATATAAATTATGTCTTTTCCTGCATATCCATGTATAGGCTTTAATACAATTTTTTTGTTAATTTTAATAAATTTTTTAATCTCATCTAAATTTTTAGTAAAAATTGTTGGTGGCATAAATTTTTTAAAATTAATTGAAAATAATTTTTCAGATATATTTCTGATAGAGGTTGGGTCATTAACTATCTTTACACTGTTTTTTATTGTATCTAAGAATAATGTAGAAGTTACATAATCCATATTGAAAGGGGGATTTTGCCTTATAAATATAACTTTCGATTTTTTTAATTCAAACTTCTTTTTTGAGATAATTTTAAAGTAAGTTTTATTATTTTCTAAAAATTTAATATGACAAACTTCAGCAATCAATTTGGAGTTTATAAAATTAATATCTTTTGTCTCATACCAGTAAATCTTATAATTTCTTCTTTGTGCCTCTAGAGCTAAAAGATATGTTGTGTCTGTGATAATGTTTAGTTTTTTAAAAGAGTTACCTTGTATTGCTAATATTTTTTCAGCCATATTTATAATTTTTCTAATACCTTTTCGGCTCTAGTTTTTTTTTCATTTAATATATTTTCAACATTTTTTAAAAAAACTGTCTCATCTTGATTATTGCTATTTATATATTTTCTTTTTTTTAGACCAGCTCTTGAAATATCTAGGAAAATCTTACCCCATTCTAAAATGCTTTTATTATTTATTAGTGTATTTAAACCTTTTTTTGGTGAATCAAAATATGCATTTAAAATTTCACTTTGGTCCCATTTTTTTATTACATCTAAAGATTCATCTAAATTCCCGTAAATTAAACCAGTATAAAATGCGGGCCCTGCGCAATGACAATCCCATTCGCACTCATCTATTGATCTAACCTCTAAATATTTTTTTAATCTCACCTCGGTAAATATTGTACTTAAATGCAGTCCAAGATCTTTGTCAGTCGGTATAGATTTGTTAGATTGTAAATTTCCCTCCATAAAATCTTTAAATGTTTGGTCACCCCCATAATGATAAGAGTTATTTTTTTCAATAAATAATAAAGGAAATTTAATAATGAAATCTGCATATTTTTCAAAATCCATGTTTTCTAAAAATATTTTTGGTAGACCTGCTCTCGCAGTATTTTGCCAGACTTTTGCACGATAAGATAAATAACCACTTGCTCTGTTTTCATATACAGCTGAATTAGCAAATATGCCAATGGCTAAGGGTGTCAAGTAACACATCAACTTAAATTTTTTTTTAAAATCTTCTTCAGAGCTATAGTCCATATTTACTTGCGTTCCAGATGTTTGATACATCATATTCAAACTTAGCTCGCCACCTTTTGGCATTTCACTTGTCATTATTTTATATCTTTCTTTTGGGTTATTTGGTGCATCCTTTAATTTAGTCACAGGATCGTACCCTGTTGCCATATTTGTCAAATTAGTATCAAAACAAGCTGAGTCTAATTCTTTTTGAAAATTGTGTAACTCTACACAAACTTCATGAATATTTTTTAATTTGTCTCCTGATAACTCAATTTGATTTCCAGGCTCTAGCGATATTGATTTACCATTAAATTTTAGCCCTATTAAATTTTCATTTTCTTTAATTTCTTGCCAACCAAATTTTGTTATAAAAATTTGTAATAATTTTTTAATATTTTCATATTCAGCTCTTTTGTTGGTTTTGATGTTGAATAAAAACTGCTCATTCTCCACACCTATTAATTCATCTTGCTTTATGCCTGATGCAAAATAATCTATGATGTCATTTTTAGATTTAATTTCCATTTATACTACCTATCCAATTCTTTAACTCTATCATTCTATGATTTATTTCAGATTTTGATAATTCATTTTCTATCAAACTTATATGATGATCGATTTCATCATATGATTTAAAAGCTTTTCTTTGATTTATTAATCTTTCTTTTCTAAATTTAATTAATTCTATCATTTTTTCATATCTAATCTCTGGATGATACTGAATTCCCCATATTTCACTTTTTTCATGATTAAAAGATATGCTTGAAATTTTATTGATATTATTTGAAGCTAATAGAATTGCATCTTTTGGTAAAGTAACCACTTCATCAAAATTAAAAGCTGGTGAACAAAATTTATTTTTTTTACCTTTGTAAATAGGATGTCTTTGACCATTAGGGTTTAATTCAATATCAAAAGCAATACCTATATGAGATCCGTTAGATGATTTTTTAACCTCTCCCCCTGCTGCAACTACAGCAACTTGCATGCCCCAACAAATTGCTAAAATCTTTTTTATTTTCTTTTGACATTCTTTCATAAACATTATTTGTCTCTTAATCTCATCAGTATTATTGTAAATATTTAAACTACTACCACCCCATACTGTTCCATCATATTTTTCTAAATTTCCAATATTTTCAAAAATTTTAGGATCGGCAGATGGATTAACAACATCTATATCGAGATCTTTAGTAATGTAAGCAAGACTTTCTTTTAAACTTTCTGTATGTGTTTGAATACCAGCGTTTTTAAAATTTTGATTTTCCTCTTGTAAGTTTCCTTCAACTATTAGTAATTTAATTGTCATGATTAAAGATTAATTAAAATATCACCAGCTGATTTCTAATTTTTTATTTTCACAAATACATTCAACAATGCTTAACATAAGAGGAAAATCTTTTTCATTTAAATCTTGTTTTAATTTTTTTCCCAATTCAATTGCAAGTTCTGCTCCCTCAACTGTAACATCGTCCATAAATTTCTTTTTAGCTTCTTTGTAAAGGAATCCCTCACCTAAGTATTTTCCCATTTGACTATTTCTTCCACCAATTGCGCTTACATATAAATCTCCAAGTCCAGCTAATCCATAGACAGTATCTGATTTACCACCATAGTGTTTTACAAATTTTGCCATTTCAGAAATTGATTTATGTATTAATGAAGCAGATGTATTATGGAAATATTTAGATTTAACTTCGCTATTTGCAGATGAACTGCTCAATCCTTCTGAGGCTCCAATTATCATAGAGTAAATATTTTTAATTGCTCCAGATAATTCTACGCCATTAAGATCCTCTGAAATTTCTGTTGAATAATAATTTGTTGAAATTATTTTTTGTAATTTTTTGGCTTCAGTAATATTAGGGCTTGCAATTAATGTGCTTGTTCTAATTCTATTAGCTAGACCAGCTGCCAAACAAGGGCCCTTGATGGCAGATATGTTTGTAAATTCAATTCCTTTTTCACTTAACATTATTTTTATTTTATCTGAAATAGTGCTGATTTTTTTATTTACGATTGAGAGACCTTTGGTGAGTATTACCAAAGACGTTTTGTTATCAATTTTGTTTGCAATTTTGTCTACAAACCAATCAATTCCGATAGAACTTACTCCAACAACTAATACATCTGGTTTTTCATTCATCAAATCATCGAGTTTTTCAATTTTTTCTACTTTTAATTTTGAAGGTAAATTTACATTTAATTTTGGATGAAAATTATTTTTAGATTTAATTGTTTCAATCAAACTATCTTCGAGGTGGGTCCCTATAAGAGATACATTATTATTATTTTCAACACATGGTACTGAAAATGCCGAACCCATTGCTCCTGCACCAATAATTAAAATACTTTTCATGATATAAAATTTTTTACAATCAAATTAATACTTAGTTATATAAATTGATATAAAATTTTTATTATTTGTTTAGCGATTAATTTTAAATGAGGTATAAAAAAAAGGCCCCATATATGAATATGGGGCCTTTTTAAATTAGTTAATTAAACGTTACCTTTTTTTAGTTGATCAGCAAGATATTCACCTTGTCTGATAGCTAATGCAGTAATCGTTAATGTTGGATTACATGCTGCACCTGTAGTCATGACAGAACCATCTGATACGAAAAGGTTTTTCACATCATGGCATCTGCCCCATTTATCTACAACACCATCTTTTGCCTTAGCGCTCATTCTCATAGAGCCAAGGTTGTGTGTGTGTGGATATGGTGTAACTCTGTATGTTTGTGTTGCACCAACAGCTTTGTATATTGCTTCACCTTTTTCATACGCATGATTTCTCATTGCAGTATCATTCGGGTGATCATCAAAGTGAACGTTAGGAGCAGGAAGACCAAAAGCGTCTTTTGCAGATCCTAAAGTTATTCTGTTGTTTGCTTGAGGCATATCTTCACCTACAATCCACATACCAGCCATATTTTGATATCCATCCATCATGTCAGCAAATTTCTTGCCCCATTTACCTGGATCTAAGAAAGCTCCTAAGAATGATGGTCCTAAAGCTAATGTCTCAAGATAGTATCCACCTACGAAACCTCTTTTAGGATTGTGTTTTACTTCATCTGCTAAGAACCCAGCCATAGTCTCTCCTCTAAAGAAGTTAACTGGCTTATCAAATGTAGCATAAACTGAACCTGTTAAGTGTCTCATGTAGTTTCTTCCAACTTGATCTGAGCTGTTAGCTAAACCATTTGGAAATCTTGATGAAGCACTCATTAAGAACAATCTTGGTGTCTCAATTGAGTTACCAGCAACACAAATAACTTTAGCTTCTTGTCTGTGTAAAGCTTTAGTTTTTGTGTCCATGTATAAAACACCATCAGCTTTTCCTGAACTGTCAGTAGTAATCTGAACAGCTTGAGAGTTTGTTCTTAGTTCTAATTTTCCAGTTGCAAGGGCTTTTGGAATTTCACTTACGTTTGGATTCCATTTTGAACCATTTTTATCACCTTGGAAATTAAAACCATCTTGAATTGATGCTGGTCTTCCATCATATGGAGCTGCATTAGTACCGTAAGGTCCTGTTGCATAGAACTTGTAACCGTTTCTTTTTGCTCCTTCAGCAAAAACTTTATAGTTGTTGTTTGCTGGTAATGGAGGACGTCCACCTCTATGTGTTGATCCGATAGCATCTTCAGCCTTTACATAGTAAGGCTTCATTTCTTTACCATCGATCGGCCAGTCCATTAAAGTTGCACCGTCAACGCTTCCATATGTTGATTTAGTTTTCCACTCATAGTCAAGAAAACGTGGAGTAGCACCTGCCCAGTGTGTAGCAGTTCCACCCACAGCTTTTACTAACCATGTTGGTAAACCATTAAAGTCTTTAACTATTCTAGCGTTACCTGACATAGTTCTTTTGTCTAACCAAGCCATTTGGCTGAAAGCTGGCCATTCTTCGTTTACGTACTCTTCTTTCATAATACGTCTTCCAGCTTCTAAAAGAACAACAGGAATACCCTGTTTAGTTAATTGATAAGCTACTTGTGCGCCACCAGGACCAGATCCTATAACGACAACAGCTTTTTCTTTTTTGTCTATTTTCATTTATATATCTCCCCTAGTTAAAATGTTTTTTTAATTTTCAAAGACGCATATTTTTTCGGCGAGCTGTCGTCTAGAAAAGCGGTTAAATCTGGGTGCTCTTCAATTCTTGGCTCCGGTAACCATGATAGGTCATTGTATTCGCCGTCTTTGTAACCACCTTTATCAAAGCTTGCACCTTGGTATCCAAAGATTTTGTGAACTTCTTTGTGATCATAAAGTGCTACTACCGTATGACCTCTTACTAAGCCAAAGAACGGAGTGTTCTCTATTGATTTTAGGTATTTAGTTTGTTTCTTAAAGTTCATCTTGTCGAACTTATTAATCTTCAAGCCATCTAAACCAGCTCTAAAGGAAATTTTTGCACCTGTATCTGCATTTCCTTTTTTGATAGCTCCAGCAGCTACATCCATGTAGATACTCATTGGGAATCTATCATGCGGATATAGAGCTTTGCACATAGAAGCGATCATTTCTTGA
Source organism: uncultured Pelagibacteraceae bacterium (assembly GCA_902614905.1). Taxonomy (GTDB): domain Bacteria; phylum Pseudomonadota; class Alphaproteobacteria; order Pelagibacterales; family Pelagibacteraceae; genus Pelagibacter. Next base: position 16,968 of record CACMMN010000010.1, read on the forward strand.
TCACCTGGCTGTGCAGCGATATTAACTTCAGCATTAGCTAATGAACCCAACTGTGAGTAAGCAAGTAAAGATCCAGCACTAATAAGAAGTTCTCGTCTAGTTATTTTCATCTATTCTTCCTCCAATTGTTGAGAGCGGGAAACTTGAGGGCTTCAAGTGGCACTCTCAAAATTTAACGTTAAATTTATCTAATGATAAATTTTATAACCTAAATTTAACATGAACTAAAAAAAGAAGTCAATTATATTGATAATAATTCGCAACGAAAAAAATTAATTTAATCAACTTCAGATTGTAAAATCAATCTAAATTTTTCCCATCTCTTTAACGATATTTGCAACTTTTTTTGATTGAACAATTTCAATCCAATATCCATCTGGATCTTTTATAAAAGCTAAACCTTTCATAGATCCATCATCTGGTTTTTTAACAAATTCAACTCCGTTTTCCTCGAATTTTTTGCAAGCTGCGTATATATCAGGCACTGAAAAACATATGTGTCCAAAACCTTTTGGCTCTACATTCCCATCATGGAATTTTACTTTATCATCATTTTCTGATCCCCAATTATGCGTAAACTCGAGCATTCCCTTTTGGGTGAAAGTCCATGCAGATCTATCAAAATTATCTTTTGGAACATTTGCAATTTCTTCATCTGTAAGATTGCCTAAAAAATATAGAGAAAACTTCATTGTTGGAAAGTCAAATTTTTTAATTAATCTCATTCCCATCAATTTTGAATAGAAATTTAATGTTTTTTTGGGATCTTTTATTCTTAGCATTAGATGGTTAAAAACAAATCCATCAGTATCTTTGTCTGGAGCCATTAAACCATCGGCTTCTTCACAGTGTTTCATATTTCCTCCGTAATTAGTTCTTTAAAATTCTTAGGCTAGCATTAATAAGTATAAAATTAAATAATTATTTCACAAATATTATAATAAAATACACCTATACGTTTAAAAATTTTTAAAATAACTTAAAAAGATAAATGGCAAAAAAATATTTAAATTTTAAATTTTCTGAATTTAGTACTAATAAAAATTTTAATTTTAGTAGGAAAAAGATACTCAAAGTACTACCTGAAAAGCATCTATTAGATGCTCATAAAGTAATTTCAAAATGGAAAAGATATAAAAAAACCCCTCTAATTAATCTAAGGATATTGTCTAGGAAATTGCGTACAAATAACATTTTTTACAAAGATGAATCTAAGAGATTTGGACTAAAATCTTTTAAAGCATTAGGTGGGGCTTACGCAGTAGAAAAAATTGTTAAAAATAAAAAAAAAGTAACAGTATCAACTGCAACAGCTGGAAATCATGGAAAATCTGTGTCTTGGGGAGCAAAAAAAATAGGAGCAAGATGTAAAATTTTTATTAGTGAAAATGTGAGTAATGCTAGAGCTATTGAGATGGAAAAACTCGGAGCTGATGTAATTAGGGTAAAAGGAAATTATGAAAAATCTTTAAAAGTTTGCAAAGAGATATCAAAAAAGAAAGGGTGGAAAATTGTTCAAGATGTTGCTTGGCGGAATTATGAATATGTTCCTAAATTAACAATGGCTGGATATTCAGTAATGATCAAAGAAATTTCTAATCAAACTAAACATTACATTACGCATGTTTTTCTTCAAGCTGGGGTTGGTGGCATGGCTGCAGGAATTATAAGTGGGATTGCTAAATATTTTAAAAGAATTCCAAAAATAATTGTTATTGAACCAGAGAATGCTAATTGTGTAATGAAAAGTATTAAATATGGATATCAAAGAAAAGTTAATATTCAAAAACAGAGTATTATGGGCGGAATGTCTTGCGCTGAGGTATCTTTGGTCCCATGGCGAATTTTAAAAAATGCTGTAAATAATTGTGTGAGTGTATCTGATAAATATGTGCCTCAAACTTTAGCAATGTTAGCAAAAAAAAAATTTAGCGATACAAAAATAATTGCAGGGGAATGTTCTACTCCTGGTGTAATAAGCGTAATCTCTTGTTGTAATGATAAACTTGTGAAAAAAAAATTAGAGATAAATGAAGAATCTAATATTTTAATAATTGGTTGTGAAGGTGATACAGACAAAAATTTATATAATAAATTGTATAAAATAGGTAATCAGAAATTAAAAAAATATGATTAAAAATTCTATAGTTTGGATAAGAGATGATTTTAGATTACAGGATAATTCCGCGCTATCCTTTGCAACAAACAATCATGAATTTGTTTCTGCAATTTATATTTATGATAAAAAAGAATTTGATAATATTAGAGAAGCTCAAAAGTGGTGGATATCTAAGTCTTTAAAAAGTTTAAATGAGGATTTAGTTAAAAATAATATAAATTTGGAAATTGTTGAAGATAATCAAATAAACTTTTTCAAAAAATTTAAATCAAATGATATCGCGGTTTATTGGAACAAAATTTATGAACCACAAGAACTAAAAAAAGATAAAGAAATAATTGCTGAATTGGAAAAAAATAAAATGAATTACAAATTTTTCAAAGGAAATGTTCTAAATGAATATAATGAAATTACGAAGAATGATGGTACTCCATTTAAGGTTTACAGTCCTTTCTGGAGGAATGCTGAAAATTATTATATTGAGAGTGTTCCGTTTAAAAACAAATCTTTAAAAAAATTAAAAAAAATTAAAAACTTATTCAAAAATAAAGTGAAACCTGAAAAAATACTACCCAATAAAAATTGGTATAAAAAATTTGAAAAATATTGGACTCCCTCAGAAAATGACGCTGGTAAATTACTACAAAATTTTATTAATAAAAAAGTAAAAGATTATGGTACATTAAGGGACTACCCAAGTATCAATGGAACATCTAGACTATCTCCATATATAAGAAGTGGTCAGATACATGTAAGTTTAATTTGGAGAAAATGTAACGAAATAAAACCAAAAAATATTGGTATAAAAAAATATGTTAATGAAATTGGGTGGCGTGAATTTTCACATAGTTTAATAAACTATTTTCCAGAGATGCTTAAAGGGAACCTAAGAAAAGAATTCGACAGATTTCCTTGGGTAAAGAATAAAGAATTTTTGAATGCATGGAAGCAAGGTATGACTGGTTATCCTATCGTTGATGCTGGAATGAGACAGCTATATGAAACAGGTTGGATGCATAATAGAATAAGAATGGTTGTAGGTTCATTTTTAGTAAAACACTTGAGGATAAATTGGGTTGAGGGTGAAAAACATTTTAGAAATTGTTTATTAGATTTTAATGAAGCAAACAACGTAGCACAATGGCAATGGGTAGCTGGATGTGGTGCAGATGCAGCACCATACTTTCGAATTTTTAATCCCATATTACAAGGAGAAAAGTTTGACAGAGAGGGAACGTATGTTAAGAAATGGGTACCTGAACTCAGTAAAGTTCCATCAAAATATGTTCATAAACCTTGGGAAATGGAGGAAAAATTTCAAAAAGCCATAAATACTGTTATAGGAAAAGATTATCCTAAACCGATAGTTATACACGAACAAGCAAGAGCTGAAGCTTTAAAGGCATTTCAAAGTATAAAAAAAAATTAGTCACCGATGTAATGATGAACGATAGTTCTTTTATGACTATCTAATCTGTGTTCAAATAAATAAATACCTTGCCAAGTTCCTAAGATTAATTTTGACTCTTTTATACTTAACGAAATTTGGTTGTTAGTAAGTGCAGACTTTATATGTGCTGGCATATCGTCTTTACCTTCAGATGAGTGAATGTAAAGTTTTTTATCCATAGGAACTAGTTTATCAAAATAATTTATTAAGTCTGTTTGAACGTCTGGATCAGCATTTTCTTGTACAATTAGTGATGCACTAGTATGTTGAATACTCATATTCAACATTCCATTTGTAAAATTATTTTTTTCTATCCATTCTATTGTTTTATCTGTAATCTCATATAATCTTTGACCCGATGTATTAACCACTAAATTAAAAAATTTTTGTATCACTTAATTTTAGTGTTAAAGTCAATTCCATACTCTGATCTTGGTCCTTTTCTTAATCCAAATGGTCCTGAAATAAAAAGTGTTAAAGGTTTAGTTCCAGGTTTTAAATCTACTCTATGATGAGTATTTGCTGATCTAAAACCTATATAACCTGGTGGCCTCCAATGTCTTCCACTTTTAAGTGTTTCCCAATATCCATCCCTCAAAATAATTGTTATAAATGGAAATAGATGATTATGTACTCCTTCACCATGATCATCGGCAAGCATCTCGTGTATTAATATATTAAATGGAAACCATCTTGGTCTATGTCTAAAAATTAAATAGTATCTGTTCATCCATGGTTTTGCCTCATTATATTTTGGATGTGATGGCCCTCTGTCTAAAACCACTTTTTTTCTTCCTATTTTTTCTAAAAATTTTAAAAACATTAATTTATTTTAATAATTGAATTGTCTTTTGCAATGTAAAGTTCTCTTTGAAAATAAACAGGTCTTTGTAATTTCTCCTTGTCTAGCTTAAGTATTTTTTGTAACTCACTATTAGAAAAGTTAATTATAAATAGCCTACCGTTTTTTGTTGAAATATATGCTTTACCATCACTAATTATAAATCCTACTGGATGGTATTTTTCACGTTTTTTTTTCTTAATGTTTTTTAAAATATTATTAATTCTTAATATGTTTCCATCATTTTTATTTAATAGTACCATTAAGCCTTCATTTGATATTGTAACAATGTAATTTGATATAACGACTGGTCTTATTTCAGAGTTAATTTCTTGTTTCCATTTAATTATTCCAGTTTTTATATCTAAAGCAGTAAACTGATTTTTGTTACTAGACAGAAAAACAAGGTTTCCGTCAGAAACTATATCTGAGTTTCTTAAAGTAATGTTTTTTGCAAATTCAAGAATTTGAGTTGGAGTTTGCCAAATTATTTCGCCACTCTTATAATCAACAGCAGTTAAATCACCAATTGAGTTTGAAAATATCACTAGGTTACCAACAATAATTATTGACTGTTTTTTTTGTGAGCTGACCACTGTAAATTCAGTAGGAACAGACCATAAAACTTCACCATTTTTTATAGAGAAACACCGTAAAGTATTTTCCAAATCGACTACAAAAATTTTACCATCCTTAATTTTAATTTGTGAATTGAAAGACGAAGTATGCTTTTTTTTCCATTTTAAATTACCATTTTCTTTATTTAATAAATAATAATTTGCGTTTGTGTCGGCTACAAATAAATTATTCTCTTCAGATGCTAAAAATAAAATTGGATTATTTTTCTTATCTGATTTTGAATAATAGTTTTTTTTCCACTCAATTTTTGATCCTTTGCTAAATTTAATTACAGATCCTTTATTATCAAAAAAAAATACATTCTTGTTATCAACTAATATTTCTGGTTCATAACCTGAAAAATTTTCAATTTTAGTAAATTTAAATTTAGAAATATTATCGCTAATAATTTTTTCATTTGTAAATCCATCATTATTTAAATAATAACTAACGTTTTTAATATTATTTTTTGGTAAATTAACTTTTAATTTAGGATTAAATTCATTCTCGTTTGGTTTAACATCTTTAAATAATATTTTAGTTATTACTTTATCAGTTTCAGCTTTTTTTGTTTTGGTCCAAAAAGCTGAGTCAGAGTTCAAAGAACATCCTAAAATTAAAATTAGGAAAAAATATGAAAGTTTATTCATTAAAATCTCTGTTTAATCTTCTTTCTACGTCAGTTTTTATTTTTGGATTTATATTGCTTAATTGAGTAATTTTTTCGAAAAATTCTTTTGATTTATTAAATTGTTTTTTTTGGTAGTAAAAGTCACCCATCAGAAGTAAGCCATGTTGTTTCCATATGCTGTCTGAATTAATTAATGGATTTAATATTTCCAATAACTTAATCTCAGTATATTTGTCTGAAAAATATAATGCTTTTTTAAAAATAACTAAGTTCTTGAGTTCTTTATCATCGCTAATTGAAATAACTTTATCAAACAAATCGCTTATTTTAGTTTGATCGTCTACCAATTTATTGTCTATCAAATAATATAATGCTAATGCTGAATAGGTATCAACTTTCTCATTTACTATTTTAATCATTTTATTTTTTATATCATTCTGATCGTATTGATCTGTATTGAAGATAATGCCGTTATACAGCTGAGCTAAATTTTCTTTTTTTCTTTTCTTCAATTCCTCAAAAACGAAAAAAATTAATAGCACTATAAAAATTATTGATAATGTTATAATTATTTTTTTTGAATTTTTCTTAAAGAAATCTTTTACTAAAGAAATCCTTGTGTTTTGATTTACTATTGCAATATCTTCATCCATTTTAGATCATATTTCTAAGAACATATTGTAGAATTCCACCATGTTTATAATATTCAAGTTCATTATTAGTGTCTATTCTGCAAAGCATTTCAATTTTTTTCGTATCTCCATTTTTATATTTAAATTCTACTGATACTTTATCCCCAGGTTTTAAACCTTCCTTAATTCCTTTAATAGAAATTACTTCTGACCCGTCTAAGTCAAGTTTTTTTCTATTTAATCCATTAATAAACTGTAGCGGGATAATTCCCATGCCAATCAGATTTGATCTATGTATTCTTTCAAAACTCTCAGCTAAAACAGATTTAATTCCAAGTAACTTTGTGCCTTTTGCTGCCCAGTCTCTTGATGATCCTGTTCCATATTCTTTGCCACCTATTACTACCAAGTCTGTTCCTCTTTTTTTATATTCTACAACTGCATCATATACTGGCATAACTTTTTCTTCAGGATGCAGTTTTGTAAAACCACCTTCTGTTCCTGGAGCCATCTCATTTCTTATTCTTATATTTGCAAATGTTCCTCTAGTCATAACTTCGTGATTACCTCTTCTTGAGCCATACGAATTGAAATCTTTTTGAAGAACTTGGTTTTTCATGAAGTACTCACCTGTTGGACTGTCTTTTTGGATTGCTCCAGCGGGTGAAATATGATCAGTTGTCACCATATCACCTAAAATCAGTAATGGTCTTGCATTTTCAATATTTTCAAATTTTTCAGGTTCGTCTTTTAAATTTTCAAAAAATGGAGGTTTCTTTACATAAGTAGAATTTTCGTCCCAATTATAAATGCTTGATGCTTTAGTCTGAATTTTTTGCCATTGGTCTGGACCTTTAGATACATCAGAATATCTTTTTACAAACATAGATGCGTTGAGAGATTCTTTTAAAACATCCTCTATTTCTTGATTAGTTGGCCAAATATCTTTTAAAAAAATATCAGTTCCTTCTTTAGATTTTCCTAAAGGATCTTTGTACAAATCTATATGCATATTTCCTGCAATCGCATAAGCTACTACTAAAGGTGGTGATGCTAAATAGTTTGCCTTAACTAATGGAGATATTCTACCCTCAAAATTTCTGTTCCCTGAAAGCACTGAGACAGCATATAAATTGTTTTTACTTACAGCTTCAGAAATATTTTCTGCTAAAGGTCCAGAATTTCCAATGCAAGTTGTACAACCATAACCAACTAAATTAAAACCTAATTTATCTAAATATTTATTTAGACCAGCTTTTTCTAAATAGTCAGTTACCACTTGAGAGCCTGGTGCTAACGAGGTTTTAACCCAAGGTTTGGAACTTAAACCTAGTTCAAATGCTTTTTTTGCTAAAAGACCTGCGCCTATAAGAACGTTAGGATTAGAAGTATTTGTACATGATGTTATTGCAGCAATTAAAATTGAGCCATCTTGGATTTCAAAATCTGAGTTATTAACTTTTGTTTTTAAAAAAACATTTCTATTCGTATTTTTTTTAAAATTTTCTATAAAATTTTTTGAAGAATCTGTGAGTAAAACCTTATCCTGAGGTCTTTTAGGTCCAGATATGGTTGGAACTACAGTTGACATATCTAAAGATAAACTATCACTAAATTCTATTTCACTACTAGCCCATAGACCTTGTTCAATTGCATATTTCTTAACTATTTCCACTTGAGTTTTATCTCTTCCTGAGAATTCTAAATATTTTAGAGTTTCTTCATCAATTGGAAAAAATCCACAAGTTGCTCCATACTCAGGTGCCATATTTGCTATAGTTGCTCTATCAGCTAATGTTAAATTTTTTAAACCTTCTCCATAAAATTCAACAAATTTACCAACGACACCTTTGTCTCTTAACATTTTAACAACGGTTAGAACTAAATCTGTTGCTGTTGTACCCTCTGGAAGTTTGTTTTTTACTTCAAATCCAACGACTTCAGGTATTAACATAGAAATGGGTTGGCCAAGCATGCCTGCTTCTGCCTCTATGCCACCAACTCCCCATCCTAAAACTGATAAACCATTAACCATTGTAGTATGGCTATCTGTCCCAACAAGAGTATCAGGAAATATATATTTCTGATCATTAAATTTTTCCATCCAAACAACTTTTGACAAATATTCTAGATTTACCTGATGACAAATGCCTGTTCCTGGAGGAACAATTCTAAAATTATTAAATGCTTGTTGCCCCCATTTTAAAAAAGAATACCTTTCCGCATTTCTCTGGAACTCAATTTCAACATTTTCTTTTAGAGAATTTAAAGTTGAGTATTTATCAACCTGAACTGAGTGATCTATTACAAGATCTACTGATGATAATGGATTTATTTTATTTGGATCTTTGTTTTTCTCTTTGACCGCTTCTCTCATGGCAGCTAAGTCAGCTACTGCTGGTATGCCAGTATAATCTTGTAGTAAAACTCTTGCAGGTCTATAGGCTATTTCAGTATCTGATTTTTTATTTTTAAGCCATGATTGTAGTGCTAGAATCTGAGATTTTGTTACTGATTTATTGTCTTCATATCTTAATAAGTTTTCTAACAGTACCTTTAAAGATTTGGGTAATTTAGATATTCCATTTAATCCATTCTTTTCAGCTAATTTTAAAGAATAATAACTGTATTCTTTACTATCAATATTTATTGTTGTTAAAGACTTAAAAGAATTTTTATTACCTGGTTTCATATTTATATGTGTTTAAATCGGTTCGATTTAACACAATTAAGCAATTTAATAAAACTATCATTTGTCGCAAAGTTACTTAATAATTAAGCAATCGTTAATCCATTTTCAGTTTTTTGAGATGGATGTAATAAAACTACTTTACCATCTGAGTCGATTGCTCCAAGTATTAAAACTTGTGACACTACGCCAGCAATATTTTTTTCAGCAAAATTACAAACACCTATTACTTGCTTATTCATTAAATTTTCCTCATTATAATAATGGGTAATTTGGGCAGAAGATTGTTTAATCCCAATATCTTTTCCAAAGTCTACTTCGACCACAAGCGAGGGTTTTCTAGCTTTTTCATTTTTTTTAACTGAAATCACTGTACCAATTCTGATATCTACTTTATCAAAAATATTATACGTTATTTGTTCTTTCATGAATTTAATATATAGTTAATTTTATATATGAGTACAGAAAATAATTTAGATAAAACATACAACGCTTCAGTAAAAATACTCTCTGATCTTATAGCTTTTAAATCAATTTCTGGGGAGGATAATAATTCTATAATAAATTATTGTGAAAAAATTTTTAATGACTTAGGAGCGGAGTCATTTAAAATTTATGATACCGATAAAAAAAGGGTAAATCTTTTTGCTACCCTTAAATCAAAAAATAAAAATGGTAAAAAGCCTATAATTTTATCTGGTCATACGGATGTCGTCCCAGTTTCAAAAGGTTGGTCATCAGATCCTTTTATAGCTACTATAAAAAATCAAAAATTATATGGACGAGGGTCATGTGATATGAAGGGATTTCTTGCTTGCTTGCTTGCCTACGCCCCAATTTTCTCAAATTCAAATCTGGATAGAGACCTTCACTTTTCATTCACATTTGATGAGGAGACGGCTTGCCAAGGTGCGCCGTTATTAATTAAAGAATTAAAAAAAAGAAATATTAAAGATGCAATTTGTGTGGTTGGCGAACCTACAAATATGAAAATTATAGATGCTCACAAAGGCTGTTATGAATACACAACTCATTTTTATGGATTAGCAGGACACGGTTCACAACCTGATAAAGGGGTTAATGCTGTTGAGTATGCTTCTAAGTTTATACAAAAACTTTTAGAGATAAGAGAACATTTAAAAAATAACCCGCCAAAAAATTCTATTTTTAACCCACCTTATACAACTCTTCAAATTGGCGGCATATCAGGAGGTATAGCAAGGAATGTGATTGCAGATAAATGTAAAGTTGATTGGGAACTAAGACCTGTTGTAAAAAAAGACGGTGAATTTGTAAATAGTGAAATTGATAAATTTATTAATGAGAAATTGTTACCTGAAATGAAAAAAACTTATTCTGGTTCCAAAATTGAAAAAGAAATTATCGGAGAAATAGTTGGTTTTGATAGAGAGGAAAAATCTGATGCATGTGAACTTGTTTCGAGTATCACAGGTGATAATTCAAGAAATGTTGTATCGTTTGGAACTGAAGCGGGTTTATTTCAAGAAATAGGAATTAGTACTGTAGTATGTGGTCCTGGATCAATTGAGCAAGCACATAAAGTTGATGAATTTATTGAATTAAATGAGTTAAAGAAATGCTTAAAATTTTTAGAAGGTATTAAATCTAAAGCAAATTAATTCCAACCGCCAACAGATTTAACTTCTAAAAATTCTAATAAACCTTCCTTACCTGCTTCTCTTCCAATTCCTGAATGTTTAAATCCTCCAAAAGGAGCGTCCACTGCTATACCAGCGCCGTTAACATCAACCATTCCAGATCTTAATTTTCTTGCTACTCGATTTGCTTTTTCTTTATCTTGAGTTTGGATATAATTTGTAAGTCCATAATCAGTATCATTAGCTATCTCAATTGCCTCCTCTTCATTTTCGAAAGGTATAATTGACAAAACAGGTCCAAAAATTTCTGTTCTAGCTATTTCCATATTATTATTGACATCAGCAAAAGCTGTAGGTTTTACAAAATATCCTTTTTCAATACCATCTGGTTTTCCAGTGCCACCAGCGATGAGTTTAGCACCTTCATCAATTCCTTTTTGAATTAATGATTGAATTTTTTTATATTGAATTTCTGAAACAACTGGACCAATGTGCTCTCCCTCTTTACTAGGATCACCAACTTTCATTTCGTTTGCAAATTGTTTCACTCTCTCGACTGCTTGTGTGTACATACTTTTTTCAACTAACATTCTTGTTGGTGCATTACATGATTGACCAGAATTTCTAAAACATCTAAGAGCTCCTCTTTCAATTGCCTTAGGATCTGCATCTTTAAATATTATATTAGCACCTTTCCCACCTAGTTCGAGACTAACCCTTTTAAAATCTTTTGCAGCATTTTGTGATATCAATGCACCAGCCCTAGTTGACCCTGTAAAAGAAATCATATTTATATCTGGGTGACTTGTAAGCGCATCACCTGTATTCGATCCATCTCCATTAACTAAATTAAAAACTCCTTTTGGAAATTTAGCTTCATGAATTAATTCAGCAAGTATCATCGCTGACAAGGGTGCCACCTCCGATGGCTTAAGAACCATTGTACAGCCAGATGCTATTGCTGGCATAACTTTCAAACAGGTTTGATTCATGGGCCAGTTCCAAGGAGTAATTAAAGCGCATACACCTTTAGGTTCGTAAATTATTCTTTGATTTTTTGCATGTTCACCTAAAGGTTTTTCAAAATTAAATTCTTTTAAATATCTTATAAAGGTTTTTATATGTGCTGCTCCAGTACCAGCCTGAAGTTTAGTTGCAAAATCTTTAGGTGCTCCCATTTCTAATGTGATTGCCTCTGCAATATCTGCCCATCTTTTTTTATAAAGCTCATATAATTTCTCTAATGGAGCTAGTCTTTCCTCTTTTGTTGAGAACGCCCAAGTTTTAAAAGCTGTTTTAGCAGATAGAACAGCTTCATTAACATCATCTTTATTTCCTAAAGATATCTTTGCACAAACCTCCTCTGTTGCGGGATTTATTATATCAATTGTTTGGCTACTTTTAGGGTTAACCCACTCTCCATTTATATAGAACTTTTTTTTATCTAACATGAAAAGAAATTAACTTATCCTTTAACTTTTGCAAATAAATTAGTCAGCTCGTAAATTATAGTCGCTGCAGCCAAAGATGTAACTTCTGCATGATCATATGCCGGTGACACTTCAACAACGTCTGCTGATATTAATTTTAATCCTGACAATCCTCTAATAACATTAACCATTTCTCTTGTAGACATACCCGCTATCTCAGGTGTCCCTGTGCCTGGAGCAAAGGCAGGATCTAATACATCTATATCAATCGAGAGATACAATGGATTATTACCTACTCTTTTTCTTATTCTGCTTACTATTTTATCAATTCCTTCAGTTTGAAACTCATCACAATGAATAATTTTAAAACCAAAACTTTCATCGTTTTTTAAATCATCTCTACTGTATAAAGGACCTCTAATTCCAACGTGCATTGATGCATCATCAAGGAATAAACCTTCTTCTCTTGCCCTTCTAAAAGGAGTCCCATGAGTAAATGGTGCACCCATATAAGTATCCCAAGTGTCAAGGTGAGCATCAAAGTGTACTAAAGCTACAGGCCCCTCATTAATTTTATTTACTGCTCTAAGGAGCGGAAATGCAATTGTATGATCACCTCCCATGCTAATGATGCCACTTGTTTGTTTTAAAAGATCGAGAGCTCCGTTTTCTATTTGATGTATAGCCTCTTTTATATTGAATGGATTACAAGTTATATCTCCTGCATCTGCAACTTGTTGAACTTTAAATGGTTCAACATCATAATCTGGATGGTAATTAGTTCTTAAATGTCTTGATGCTTGTCTAATACTTTGTGGTCCAAATCTTGCACCAGGTCTATAACTTGTTCCAGCATCAAAAGGAATTCCAACAATTGCTACATCGCAACTTTCTACATCTCTTAGTTCTGGCAATCTTGCAAATGTGCTTGGCCCTGCAAATCTTGGAACAATTGTTCCACTTACTGGTTGAATTGTATCTTTATTTTTTTTCTTCATTTATTTAATCTAACATATAATATTTGATTAAAGTATAATCATATTTTTCCAATGAAATTAAACTTTTACATAATATTACTATTATTATTATCATTTGTCGTTAAAGCTGATCAAATTTTTGAACTAATAAAGATACCTAATTTAACTTTACACAAGGTGGAAAATAAAAACTCATTAGTATACTTAAAACCCGAAAAAGATTTTTTTGTTGGATCAAACTTTAAGAATGTTAGTTGTAAAAAAAATCAATCTCAAAATTTAAATAAGAAATTTTTAGAAACTCAAAGAAGCTTCAATAGATATAATGATGACTTTTTTAGAAAAATTAAATTAAAATATATCGTTTTATGTAGTGGACTAGAAATAGGAGGGATACCTGCACTAGGATTTGCTAACCCTGAAATGAAAACACTTATTTTAAATATAAATACCAATAATGCGAAATTTGAAAGAGTATTACATCATGAGGTTTTTCATATAATTGAACATAACTTTAATGAATATTTTTTAAATATTTCTTGGAGTGAATTAAATTCAAAAGAATTTAAATATTCAGCTTGTTCGACATGTTCTAATAACTATAGCTTAGAAAAAATTAGCAATAGTAAAGGATTTGTATCTGAA
>CACMMN010000011.1 GCA_902614905.1 uncultured Pelagibacteraceae bacterium
TACTTTTTTTATTGCTAAATCAAAATTATTTTTTTTCCCTCCCCAACGTGCTGAATAAATACCGGGTTGATTATTTAAAAGATTTATCTCTAGACCAGAGTCATCTGACATACAAATTTGCTTACTTTTTTTGGAAAAGAAACTTGCTTTAATGAGTGAATTTTCTCTAAATGTTTTTCCATTTTCCTTTGGACTTTTTAAATTATAATCAGATGTTGAATAAATTTTAATGTTTTTCGGTAATAAAGCTTTGATTTCCCTTAATTTACCTTTGTTATTAGTGCCAATTAACAGTTGTGAAATTTTTTTTGCTTTCATCTGGAAATATCTATTTTACATACCATATAAGTAACTATGGATAAAGAAAACGAAAATACTTCAGAAATAAAAAATGAAGATGAAACAGTAAATGATGAAAGCAACTCCAAAGATGAGCAACAGGAGGAGCTGTCTCAAGAGGATAAACTAAGCGAGATTGAAGATAAGCTAACTAGAAGTTATGCAGAATTAGAGAATCAAAGAAGAAGATATGAAAAAGAAAAAGATGAAGCCTATGAATTTGGAGGCATGGCACTCGCAAAAGAATGCCTAAATCTTACCGACAACTTAGAAAGATCTAAATCGTCTATTATTAATGACGAAAGTCTTGAAAAAAGTAACAAAGATAAAATAATTGAGCACCTTGATATTATTTATAAAGATATATTATCAATTTTTAAAAAAAATCAGATTGATGAAATTTCAGCTCTTGGTGAAAAAATGGATCCAAATAAGCACCAAGCTATGCTTGAAATTGAAGATGTAGAAAAAGAACAAGGAACAATTGTTCAAGAAATTCAAAAAGGATTTACATTTAAAGGAAGGTTGCTTAGACCTTCGCTGGTTGGGGTCTCAAAAAAACCCCAAAAAAATGAGGAAAAACAACAAAAAAAGGAGAAAAATTAATATTAGTCATAACTTGTAGAATAAAAATTAACACTTATATGACTTATACAATTTAATATTATGAGCAAAGTAATTGGTATCGATTTAGGAACAACAAACTCTTGTGTAGCAATTATGGATGGTACGCAAGCTAAAGTTTTAGAAAACGCTGAAGGTGCAAGAACTACACCATCAGTTGTTGCGTTTACTGATAATGACGAGAAGTTGATTGGACAGCCAGCTAAAAGACAAGCTGTAACCAATCCAGAAAATACTGTATTTGCAGTTAAAAGATTAATTGGAAGAAATTTTGACGATCCGTCAGTAAAAAAAGATATAGAAACATCTCCTTTTAAAATAGTAAATTCAGATAAAGGTGATGCATGGATCGAGGCTAAAGGTAATAAATATTCTCCGTCTCAAATTTCAGCTTTTATTCTTCAAAAGATGAAAGAGACTGCAGAAAAATATTTAGGACAAGAAGTAAAAAAAGCTGTGATTACTGTACCAGCATATTTTAATGATGCACAAAGACAAGCGACTAAAGATGCTGGAAAAATTGCAGGTTTAGAAGTACTAAGAATTATTAATGAACCTACCGCAGCATCTCTAGCTTATGGTTTGGATAAAAAAACCAACAAGAAAATTGCAGTATATGATTTAGGTGGTGGAACATTTGATGTTTCGATACTTGAATTAGGCGATGGTGTTTTTGAAGTTAAATCTACGAACGGTGATACTTTTTTAGGTGGTGAAGACTTTGATAATACAATAGTTGAATATTTATTATCGGAGTTTAAAAAAGATAGTGGAATAGATTTGAAATCAGATAAGCTTGCGCTTCAACGATTGAAGGAGGCAGCAGAAAAAGCGAAAATTGAGCTTTCTTCAGCAGCGCAAACAGAGATAAATCTTCCTTTTATTACAGCGGACAAAACTGGTCCTAAACACATAAATTTAAAAATGACTAGAGCAAAATTAGAGGCGCTAGTTGAAGATTTAATTAAAAGAACTATGCCTCCATGTGAAACAGCTCTTAAAGATGCTGGCCTTTCAGCGAGTGAAATAGATGAGATAGTGTTAGTTGGTGGTATGACTAGAATGCCAAAAATTATTGAAGAAGTTAAAAACTTTTTTGGTAAAGAGCCTAATAAATCTGTAAACCCTGATGAGGTTGTTGCCATGGGTGCAGCTATACAAGCTGGTGTATTACAAGGTGATGTGAAAGATGTTTTATTGCTAGACGTAACGCCTTTATCTCTTGGAATCGAAACTCTAGGAGGTGTATCAACAAAATTAATTGATAAGAATACAACAATACCAACTAAAAAAAGCCAAGTATTTTCAACAGCTGAAGATAATCAACCAGCTGTGTCTATAAGAGTACTTCAAGGTGAAAGAGAAATGGCATCAGATAATAAAGTTTTAGGTAATTTTGAATTAGTTGGAATTGCACCAGCTCCTAGAGGAGTTCCTCAGATAGAGGTCACTTTTGATATTGATGCAAACGGTATAGTTAATGTGTCTGCTAAAGATAAAGGAACTGGTAAAGAACAAAAAATCCAAATTCAAGCATCAGGTGGCTTAAGTGAAGAAGAAATTAATAAAATGGTTAAAGAAGCAGAAGCCAATAAGGATGCTGATAAAAAGAAAAGGGAAGCTGTTGATGCACGAAATCAAGCGGATACTTTACTACATTCGACGGAGAAAAACTTAAAAGAGCACGGTAGTAAGGTTTCCGAAGCTGACAAAAAAGCTATCGAAACAGCATGTTCAGATCTAAGAAACTCTTTAAAAGGAACTGATGTTGAGGACCTTAAAAAGAAAACGCAAGATCTAGTTCAAGCATCTATGAAATTAGGTGAAGCTATTTATAAGTCGCAACAAAGTGCTAAACCAGATGATGGAGCAAAAGATAAAAAAGAAGAAGGAAAAAAAGATGATAACGTTGTTGACGCAGACTTTGAGGAAGTGAAAGACGAGAATAAAGAAAAAAGTGCCTAAGAGCTAACAACTGTTTGTCTAATTAGTTATGGCAAAAAGAGATTATTACGAAGTCTTAGGTGTAAATAAATCAGCATCAGCAGAACAAATAAAAGCAGCTTATAGAAAACTCGCTGTTAAACACCACCCAGATAAAAATAAAGGAGATAAAGCTTCAGAGGAAAAATTTAAAGAAGCATCAGAGGCATATCACGTATTATCAAATACAGAGAGAAAACAAAATTATGATAATTTTGGTCATGCTGCATTTGAGAATGGAGGTGGAGGAAGAGGAGGTTTTAGTAACTTTGATTTTTCTAGTCATTTCTCAGATATATTTGAAGATTTTTTTGGTGATTTTGGTGGAGGCGGAAGAAGAAGTCGAAAAGCAAATTTTAGAGGATCTGATTTAAGATATGATTTATCTATTTCACTTGAAGAGGCTTATACAGGAAAAAAGCAAGACATAAAATTTTCAACTTCTGAAAAATGTCAAACTTGTAACGGTAGTGGTTCTAAACCAGGTACTAATGTTGGTTCATGTTCTATGTGTGGAGGTAACGGTCAAGTGAGATCAAGCCAAGGATTTTTTACTGTTCAACAAACTTGCCCTCAATGTTCAGGCACAGGTGAACAAATCACTAATCCTTGTACTAGTTGTAGCGGACAAGGAAAAAAACAAGCTTCAAAAAGATTATCAGTAACAATTCCAAAAGGAGTTGATGATGGAACTCGAATTAGATTGGCAGGAAAAGGTGAAGCTGGTTCTAGAGGTGCATCAAGTGGCGATTTATACCTTTTTATTAATGTTTATTCACATGATTTATTTAAGAGAAGTGAGGAAAATTTATTTTTTGAATGCCCAATATCTATTGCAGATGCAGCACTAGGAGCATCCATAGAAATACCAACTATCGATGGAGGAAAAGCAAAAATTAAAATTCCCTCTGGAACTCAAAGTGGTAAACAATTTCGTTTAAAAGGTAAAGGAATGCCCCTAATAAGAAGTGGTGGAGTTGGTGATTTATATGTGCAAGTAAATACAGAAGTCCCTATTAATCTTAATAAAGAACAAAAAGACCTTCTTGAAAAATTTAGAGAAATAGAAAATGAGAAGTCTAACCCAAGTATTAAAAAGTTTTTTCAAAAAGCAAAAAACTTTTGGAAAAATTAAACATAAGTTAATTTTATGAATCTTGAGGTAATTGTACCAATTATAGCCTTAATAGGTGTGCTTGTACTAGTGTTGCCTGGTTTTATTCAAACAAATTATAACTTGAAGATCTTAATTAAGAATTTTTCAATATGGATTATAGTGATAGCTATAATACTGATATTTGTATTTTTTATATTATAAATATTAATTAACTATTTTCTGTGCAGATATCTTTGATAACTGGTACACTTGAGCAGTCACCACATTTAGTTACTTGAACTAAACAACCGCTATCAAGCAATTTTACATCAACAACTCTATCGCATTTAGAGCATACTGATGAAATAGTTAATCCACATTTTTTACAACTAAATTTTTGTGTTTGCATATTTAAAAGATAAGAAATTAAAAATATTATTCAAGAAATAACGTATAATATTGATTATCATTATCACAAAATAACCAATTAAAAACATCTCTTTAAAAAAATCTTTATGAATGATAATCATTATCAACATAATCTTTATATGAAAATAAATTTAACTATTACAGGCTGTATGGGAAGAATGGGACAACAACTTATCAAGTCCTCAAATAAAAATAAAAACTTCAAATTAGTTTCGCTCACTGAGAATTTTAGGATTAATAAAAAGATAAATAATATTTTACCCGAATTTAATGATGTTAATTCTTTCAAAAAAACTAATGTCATTATAGATTTTACGGTTCCTAAATGTACTTTGGAAGTGCTTAAAATTGCTTCTAAACTAAAAAAAAGAGTTGTTATAGGTACTACTGGTTTTACTAAAAATCAGGAAATTTTGATTAAAAAATATTCTAAAAAGATTCCAATACTTAAGGCTGGGAATATGAGCTTAGGGATTAATTTATTGATGTATTTAACAGAAATTACCTCCAAATCTCTCGGAAATAATTTCTTAAGTAAGGTTTTTGAGGTTCACCATAAGCACAAAAAAGATCACCCGTCTGGCACGGCTTTAATGCTCGGAAAAGGAATAGCTACAGGAAAAAATAAAGATCTAAATAGATTAATAGGAAAAAAATATCTAAACAAAAAATCTTTTCCTTATGGAAAAAAAATAAATTTTAATTCGATGAGAAAAGGTGAAGTAGTTGGTGAGCATGAGGTAAAATTTTCTAGTGGCAAAGAAATTATAACTTTAAATCATGAGGCATTTGATAGAGCCTTATACTCCGAAGGAGCTCTAACTGCTGCTAAGTGGTTGATGAAAAAAAAACCAGGCCTTTACTCAATGAGAGATGTATTGAACTTTAAATGAGTTCAAAAAATGCTGATAAAATTAAAAGAGCTAAGATAGTATTAAAAATACTTAATAAAACTTATCCACGCATTAATGTCCCGCTTGAAAGTAGAAATGTATTCACATTATTAATTTCTGTACTTTTATCTGCACAATGTACAGACGTAAATGTTAATAACGTAACGAAAGATATTTATCCGAAGTATTTTAAGCCAATTCACTTTGTAAGACTTGGAAGAAAAAAAATTGAAAGGCTAATAAGAAGAATAGGTATATTTAGAATTAAAGCCAAAAGTATTTATTACTTGTCTAAAACTTTAGTAGAAAAATATAATAGTAAGGTTCCAAGTACCTTCGAACAATTAGAAGAACTTCCAGGAGTTGGTCATAAAACAGCAAGTGTGGTTATGTCTCAAGGTTTCGGTTACCCTGCTTTTCCGGTTGATACTCATATTCATAGGCTTGCTCAAAGGTGGGGTTTAACTAATGGCAAGAATGTTGTGCAAACTGAAGAAGATTTAAAGAGTTTATTTCCAAAAAAATATTGGAACAAACTTCATTTGCAGATTATTTTTTATGGTCGAGAATATTGTAAAGCTCGTGATTGTTACGGTATTTCTTGTAAAATTTGCACGAGTTGTTATCCTAATAGAAAAAAACCAATTAAAACTAAAAAGGCTTAGCATGAAAATATTAGGCATAGGCAATGCAATTGTAGATGTAATTTGCAAAGTAGAAGATGATTTTATTCAAAAAAACGGTCTAACTAAAAGTACGATGAAACTTGTTTTCGATGAAAAAGAATTTAAGCAACTATTATCTAATTTAAAAATTGAAAAAACTGTTTCGGGTGGATCCGTTGCAAATTCGATTGTTGGTCTTTCTCAACTTAAAAACAAGGTTGGTTTTATCGGTAAAGTGAGCGATGATGAACTAGGTGGAAAATATGAAGAAGGACTTAAACAAGAAAATGTTAAATATTTTTACTCAAAAAAAAAAGAGACCTTGCCAACAGGAACTTGTTTAATTTTAGTAACACCAGACTCAGAGAGAACAATGTGCACTTTTCTTGGAACAGCAGGTAAAATTAACGAGAATGATGTAGATACAAATGCCATAAAACAAAGTGAGATTATTCTCTTAGAAGGATATTTATGGGACGAAGGAGATCCTAAAAAAGCTTTTGATAAAGCAATAACTAATGCAAATAAAGTTGCAATGTCTTTATCAGATCAATTTTGTGTTGATAGACATAAGCCTCATTTTTTAAATTTAGTTAAAAATAAATTAGACATAACATTTGCTAATGAACAAGAAATTATGTCTTTAATTGATGCCAAAAACTTTGATGAGGTAATTAATTTTGGAAAAGGTCTTAAAAAATTATTGATTATCACTAGAGGTGAAAAAGGTGCAATCTCAATTAATGGTGATGAAGTTACAGAATGCGGAATTCAAAAAAATCTCAAAGTAGTTGATCTAACTGGAGCTGGGGATCTATTCGCTGCAGGATTTTTACATGGTCATGTAAACGGTCTATCACAAAAAGAATGCTTAGAAAAAGGTACTGAAATGTCTTCTAAAGTTATTCAACAAATTGGTGCAAGAATATAATAATTAGTCGTAATGATTGATTTTGCTGTAATAGGATCAGGAGTATCAGGTGCTACTATATCTAATAAATTAAATAAAAAATACTCTATTAAAGTTTTTGAAAAAGCCAAAGGAGTTGGTGGTAGGAGCTCTTTTAAAAGGTTTAAAGGTAAGATAGGTTTTGATCATGGTCTTCAGTATCTATCTCCAAGATCTAGAGAGTTTAAATCTTTTACTAATAAACTGATTAGAAAAAGAGTTATAAAACTTTGGAAAGGCAATCATGAATTTTTAAATGAGAGGGTGAAGAGAGACAAAAAACACGTCAAATTAATAGGAGTAAGAGGCAACAATGATATTAGTAAATATTTATTAAAAAATATTGATTGCAAATTTCAATCAGAATTATCAGAGATACGAAGACAAAAAAATTGTTGGTTTCTTAGATTTAAAGATAATACGAGTACTTATACAAAGAACTTAATTATTACAGCTCCATTTCCACAAGTAAAAAAGTTAGCATTTAGGTTCGTTAAAACAAAACTATTTAGAAATAAAGTAAAAATGAATTCAAGTCTGACTGTATTATTGATGACCAATAAAACTGGTAGTAATGTTAGCAGTTTTTTTACTAATGATGATATTTTAGGCTGGGTTTCAAATGAAAATTCAAAGAAAAGATTTAAATATAATAAAGATTTATGGGTCCTTCAAAGTACTTATGAATATGGAAAAAAACACACTGATGATTATAGAAATAAAAAAAAGTTTTATACAAACGTTTTGATTAATAAATTTAAAAAATTGACTAAAGTAAAAATAAAAAAAATATATTTTACACATATTCATGGTTGGAAATATTCATCAAATTCAAAACCTTTGAAAACCTTAAGTTATTGGGACAAAAAAATAGGTTTAGGAATTTGTGGAGACTGGTTCGGAGGTCCAAGACTAGAAAACGGTTGGTTAAGTGCAAATGATTTATATAAAAAAATCGAATAACATATACTAAAATAATTTTTATTATGACGCAAATAATTTCGGGTAAGAATTCCTATATGAAAAAAATTCTTTTTCTTTTTATTCTATATTTAACTTTAATAATCAGTTTTTTTTTTGGTGAAAATTCAACAGGGGGAGCAATAATTGATTATAATAATCAACAATCAATAAGTAAAAAATTCTCAGAAAATTTTTTATCCACATTATTATCTTTTGATAGTTACAACACCAGACATTCACCTGTATTAATTATATTTTTATCTTTGTTTGAAAAAATAAATTTGCCTGACTTGTTAATAAGACTTATTCATCTTCATATATGTTTGTTATTACCTATATTTTTTTACAAATGTCTTATTTTAAAATTTAATCACACTGATAAAAAAATATTATTTTTGTTATCAGCTTTAATTTTCTTGTCCCCAACGTTTAGGAGCTTAGCTATTTGGCCAGATAGTAGGTTATTAGGACTTGTTTTATTTACATTAAGTGTTTTTTATTTTCTAAAATTTGATGTTAGCAAAAATTTTTCTTATGCTATTTACAATATTTTTACATTAGCATTAAGTGCTTACGTGAGTCCAAATTTCTCAGTTTTTTCAATTTTTTTTATGATTAAATTTATTCTTCATTATAGTTTTTTATCTAAAAAAATTTTAAGTTTAATTTTGTTAAATTTATTCTTAGCATTGCCTGCTTTTTATTACATATTTATTTTGGATATAAATTTTTTCTTAAAATCAGCAATTGGAATTAAGGGTGATGAAAGTATTATCTTCCATAATTTATTTAACGATATTCTAATAACTTTTTCTTTAATATTTTTTTATTTAATACCATTTGTTTCTTTAAAAATTATAAAATTAGATAATTTTTTAAATCTAAAAAACTTAACAATTACAATATTGATCTTTTTAGTTTGTTTCTTAAATTTTGATTATAATTATACTTATAGTGGTGGTGGAATTTTTTTTAAATTATCAAATTTTATTTTTAATAATAATTATTTGTTTTATATTATATCCTTTTTTTCTATCTTAATAATGTGCGCTTTGTTAATGGAAAATTATTATAATGTTTTGTTATTTGCATTAATTATTTTAAATAATCCACAATATACAATCTACCATAAATATTTTGACCCTTTTCTGCTGATTGTTTTTTTCACAATTTTTACATTAAAAATTGATTTAAAGAGAATTTCTACAATGAAAAATTATCTATTTATTTTTGCTTATTTTTTAGTTTTTTTAATTATAAGTAATTTAAAATTAACATTAGTAAGTTAAAAGTTAATAGAAAGCAGATTTATAATTAATGTCTAAAAGGTACAGTGGTAAGTCATTCAAAGACAAGAGCGTAAAGAAGAAACCTAAATTGAGCCTTAAACAAAAGAGAAAAATTAAAAGAGAGAAGAAAAGAAGTGAAATTTAGGGGCGTTCTGTTGCCAGGTGCCCCAAACCCCAAAGAATTTATCCTTTAAACATTTCTAATGCTTGATTAAGAAGTTCAACTGATTTTTTGTGCTCTCCACTCTCGTGGGCTTTCATACCAGCTTCCCTTAATTCTTGTGCCTTAGCAATTTTCGCATCAACCTTACTTGCCATCATTGGACAAGATCCTGCAAACGCTGAACTAGAAAATAATACAATAGATAAAATTAACGCTAATTTTTTCATAATTATCCTTTCATTTATTTATATATGGTTACTGAATAATAAATTTTAAGCAACAGAGTGTCACACTATTTAAGGTATAAAACTTTATATATAAAATATATATAGTGCATCATGTTTATAGCAATGAATAGATTTAAAATAGTTATTGGTAAAGAAAGTGATTTCGAAGATGTTTGGAGAAATAGAGATACTCATCTTAAAGGCGTACCAGGCTTTAAAGAATTCCATTTAGTTAAGGGAAATACAAACAAAGAGTTCACTTTATATGCATCTCACAGTATATGGAATTCAAAAGAGGATTTCATCAGTTGGACCAAATCTGAGGCATTTAGACTAGCTCATAAAAATGCAGGTAAACATCAAGAGCTTTATTTGGGTGCTCCTAATTTTGAGGGATTTGAAGTTGTTTTATAATGATTGAACAAAGCATTACTTATTTAACTGCAATACTTTTGGGGATTATGCTTTTTTTTTCATTTGTTATTGCACCATCTACATTTAGATTTTTAAATGAAGAATATGCTAGAAAATTTATTAGAGGTATATTTCCTTTATATTACTTACTAAATCTTAGTATCAGCCTAATTGTTGTTTTATTGATCGCTTATTTAAGCGATTTTAGTCTTAAATTTTATTTAATGCTGTCTATTTGTATTTTATTTTTTATATCAAATTTTTTTTTAATGCCGTTAATTAATAAATTTAAAGATAATGGGGAAGAAAAGAATTTCAAAATATCACATTTTGTGTCAGTGCTGATAAATCTGGTACAAATGATCTTTCTTATAATAATATTGATAAAATAATGAGATATAATTTAAATAAAAGAACTTTTATAAAATTGCTTGGTATTACATTTTCCTCTTTTTTCTTAATGCCATTTAAGTTTGCAAAAGCTGTTGCAAAAAAAGTTATAAATGAGAATCTTACCAAAAAACAAAAAGAAATAATGTTTAA
Organism: uncultured Pelagibacteraceae bacterium; assembly: GCA_902614905.1. Lineage (GTDB taxonomy): Bacteria > Pseudomonadota > Alphaproteobacteria > Pelagibacterales > Pelagibacteraceae > Pelagibacter. Next base: position 10,578 of record CACMMN010000011.1, read on the forward strand.
TGAAGGAACAGAAAGGCCCTTTACAAGTGATCTTTTGAATGAAAAAAGAGAGGGTTTTTATCATTGCGCAAACTGTGGTGCAAAATTGTTTGCATCCACTGCTAAGTTTGACAGTGGGACTGGTTGGCCATCTTTTACAGAAGCTTTGCCAGGTGCATTTAAAACTAAAATTGATTACTCATTTGGAATGAAAAGAATTGAATATCATTGTGCAAATTGTGGAGTTCATCATGGACATGTCTTTGCCGATGGTCCTGGTGAGACTGGAAAAAGGTTTTGTAACAATGGTCTTTGCTTAATATTTAAACCGTCAAGCAGCAATTAATCTATTTTTTTTTTCTTTTAAAACTACCTTTTCCTTTTTTAGGTTTGATTATTCTGGGTTTATATTTTTTTGTAAATAGGTCTCTTTTTAGAGGGTTTTTTTTACTCATTAATTATGTATCCGTCCTTTTTACTTTCTATAAATAAATCATCATTAAACGTATCTTTGATTTTTTTTCTTAATCTGTAAATATGTGTCTCAACTGTATGAGTTTCTAAGTCTTCTCCATATTTCCAAACTTTTTTTTGAAGAATATCAACCTTGACTGGTTTATTTTCATTTTTAAGAAATATAATAGTATCAATTTCTCGTTCGGTTAATTTAAGTTCATTACCAGATTTTTTTAATATTCTTGAATTAATATCTAAAATGTATTTATTTATACTAATATTTGATTGAGCTGAGTAATTTTGTTGTATTAATCTTGCGTTTAATTGATCAACTAAATTTGATATTTTTATTGGCAATTTTGTAATGCAATGTATTTGTTTTTCATTTGTTTTGCCTTTCAATGAAGAAAAGTCTTTCTGATTAACTATAATTATTGAATTATTCAAAAATTTTTTATCTTCATCAATTTTTTTTATTAGATCTTTTTTTTCATTAAAGTATAAAACTTCATAATTAAAATAATCTTTAATTTCTATAATAATTTTATCTAATTCTGGTATATTTAAAATATGTAATTTTTGGGAATGCATAAAGTTATATTATGTTATTAAAATTAAAAAATAAAGAATACTTAATTATTGATGAATTTAAGTTCAAATGTTCTATAGGAAAAAGTGGTTTAAAATCGAAAAAAATAGAAGGAGATAATAGTACGCCAAAGGGAAATTTTAAAATTGGCAAAGTTTACTACCGATCAGATAGAGTCAATAGACCAGAAACAATTCTTAAAACCAAAATAATTACCAAAAATATGGGTTGGTGTGATGATCCTTATAATAAAAATTACAATAAAGAAATAATCTTAAGTAAAAAAAATAAAGGTGAAAAACTTTTTAGAAAAGATGGTATTTACGATATATTAATTGTTATAGAATATAACACAAAAAAAATTCGTCCTTTTAAAGGTAGTGCTATTTTTATTCATTTAACAAAAAATTATAAACCTACAAAAGGTTGTATAGCTTTAAAAAAAAAAGATTTATTAATTTTATTAAAAATAGTAAATAAAAAATCATTAATTAAGATTTGTTAGCCTCTTGCACCAAATATCTTTGAACCTACTCTAATAAATGTTGATCCTTGTTTTACAGCCTCTAAATAGTCATTGGACATGCCCATGCTAATATCTTTTAAACCTAAATTTTCTGAGAGTTCTTTCATTTTTATAAAATAAGGTTTTGAGTCTTTGTTAAAGGGCGGAATGCTCATTAAACCAATTATATTTAATTTATATTCATCTACGCATTTTTTATAAAAATTCTCCACATCAGCTGCTTCAATTCCACCTTTTTGGGGCTCTTCGCCAACGTTGACTTGAATAAATATTTTAGGTTTGAAATTTTTTTTAATTTGTTCCTCGGCTATTTTGCTTGCTAACTTAAGATTATCTAAAGAATGAATGTAATCAAATAAAGGTAATACAAACTTAACTTTATTAGTTTGTAATTTACCCAGGAGATGTAAATTAATCTTTGGAAAGTCTTGTTTGATGCTAGTCCATTTTTCCATGGCTTCTTGAACTTTATTTTCACCAAAGTCTGTGTGTCCTTCATTTATAACTGGTAATATATGGCTAATTGGAAAAGTTTTAGTCACCGCAACTATTTTAACGTTTTTTTTATCTATAATTTCTTGCTTTATTAAATTAAAATTTTTAACTACGTTTTCCATATGTTTAAATCTATTTACTACTATATAAACAAATTTAATAGAGATGAAATCTATAAATTAAATAAGTCTATTAATATAATATACAGAAATTATTCGAGTAAGTTTAATACAAAAGAAATTTTAGAATTAGTTGATCTTTGTAAGAAACAGAGAAGAAAAGTTTATATATCTAATAATTTAAAATCTGCTTTAAAATATAATTTTGACGGTGTTTATATTCCTTCATTTAATAAAACTTTCAATTTTAAAAATATTCCAAAAAAAAATTTTGAAATTATTGGGTCCGCACATAATATTAAAGAGGTTATCAATAAGGAGAGGCAGGGGTGTACTAAGATCTTCTTGTGTCCTATTTTTAAAACCAAAAAAAATAAGCATTATTTAGGGGTTACGAAATTTAATTTAATCAAATTAAACTCAAAAAGAGATGTTATATCTCTAGGTGGAATAGACAATAAAAACATAAAAAAAATTAATCTTTGTTCAGTAAAAGGTATAGCGGGAATAACTTGGATAAAAAAAAACGGCCCAAGTATAAATACTGGGCCGTTTTAAATTTAGTATAAAATCAAATTAGAACGCAAGTCCTAAAGCAATTTCAGTTACTTTTGAATCATCAGCATCTTCGTCAAACGCAGGATTTGTTACATCCATTTGATATGCTTTGATTGACATACCACCCATTGAATATGCAACTTGAATTGCATCAACTTCCATATCAACATCAGCTACAGTAATTCCTGTACCTGCTTGAGCGTTATATGTTTCTTCTGATTCTGTGTAAGATACAGACAAATTGTCGTTTACGTTAAACGCAACACCAATTTGTGAACCTTCAAAGTAACCAGCTGCTGTTCTTAATGTTTTAGCAGCAGTTGTTGCTTCAGCAGTTCCTGTTACACCTGAGTCAAGGTAAGATTCTGAGTAACCAATCGCTACTGGACCGAATGAATACTTAGCGTACCATACACCGTTAAACTCATCTCTTACTGTGTCTGAGCCAGCAGCAGCTGGTGTCTCGTTTTCTCTTTCAGCACCATAGATACCGAATTTGAAAGCATCGTAAGCAATAGTTATACCAGCTTCTGTACCAGAACCGTAAGTTCCTTCACCTGGAACTCCACCATCAGATGTTTGAGTATCGTTAGCATCTGAAGCGTAACCAAGGTCAAGCGTAATTGATGCACCACCTAAATCAAAACTAGGAGATGTGTAAGTTATGTGGTTGTTATCCATGAAGTCACCAACTTTGTTTGCAGTAACAAGCGCAGTAATATCTGAAACTTGTTCGTAAACTTGTGGAACTTCTTCATCGTATTTGTAGTGAGCTGCACCACTGTGGTTACCCATTAAGAACGATCCCATTGAAGGTGTCGCAATTGAGATGTAACCAGAAGTTAGTCCAGTTTGACTATCAACTGTAGCTGTTACAACAGAAAAAGTTGTTCCGTTGTCTAACTCACCTGAACCAGCAAATTTAACGTCCTTGTCAGTACCGATACCTCTGCCAGATGCATTTGATGTTGAACTTGCAGTACCATGTTTTAAAGTGATGTTTGCACCACCAGTAACTGTCAGTTCACCTGCTTGAGCTGATACTGCAACTAACGAACTCGCTAATGCTGTAAGCCCAACTTTTTTAAATTTATTCATAAAGTACTCCTTTATTGTTTGTATTCATATGAACAGGTGGTTTTTATCAAAAAAATTACTTAAAACGCTTTGAAACATTGAAAAATCAACATTTTTTATAAATATGTGATAAATATGTCACAATAAAAACACTGGATTTTGCCATATTTTTATATAATTCATGGGTTTTAAATCAATTAACTAATTTTTATGACAAAGTTTAAGTTTTTCTACATAATTTTAAGTTTCATAATCATTATTGGTCTAAATTCATGCGGTTTGTATAAAAGATCTGATGTTAAAGATACACCTGTTAATGTTAATGAAAGAGTTAAGAAAAACATTCAAGAAGGTAGAGGTATTAGATTTGGAAGAGGGGCTACAAGAGGTGGTGATTTTGATTTTGCCTCCTCCAACCCTTTATGGAGAGCCTCAATAGAAATATTTGATTTTGTGCCACTAACAAATGCAAGTTACTCAGGGGGTATAATTATAACAGATTGGTTTTCAGCCGAAAAAAAGGATGCAGACAGTAAACGAGAGCTAAAAATAACTGTTAAATTTTTAACTAACGAAATAAGAGCTGACGCAGTAGATGTAATGATTTTTGAAAAAATTTGTAAAAACGAAAACTGTAATACAAATAAGATACAATCAAAATTAGAAAAAGAGATAAAGCTTGCAATTTTAAAGAAGGCAACACTAATGGAAAAAGAAGGTTTTGAAAAATATTACCAGCAAGGTGGAAAAAATAAAGCCAAAGTACTAGATAACAAAAAATAAATATTTTTTAAAAATTTGTGGACAGATATAATTTTAAAACAGTTGAAGAATATTGGCAAAATTTTTGGGACAAGAATAAAAGTTTTAAAACTAGCGTAGATAAAAATAAAAAAAAATTTTACTGTCTTGAGATGTTTCCTTACCCATCAGGCAAAATACATATGGGACATGTGAGAAATTACACAATAGGCGACGTTCTAGCTAGATACAAATCATTGCAAAATTTTAATGTTATGCATCCTATGGGCTGGGATTCTTTTGGGATGCCTGCAGAAAATGCTGCTAAAGAGAATAATTTAGACCCTAAAGAATGGACAGAGAAAAATATTTCTATGATGAAATCTCAGTTAAAGAAATTAGGTTTATCAATAGACTGGGATAGAGAAATTTCTACTTGTTCGCCAGATTATTATAAACATCAACAATTATTTTTTTTAGAACTCTATAGAAAAGGTCTAATTTATAAAAAAGAAAACTATGTAAATTGGGATCCTGTTGATCAGACTGTTTTAGCTAATGAACAAGTCATTGAAGGAAAAGGGTGGAGATCGGGTGCTATAGTTGAGAGAAAAAAGTTGAGCCAATGGTTTTTTAAAATTTCAAAATTTTCAAATGAGCTTTTAGTGAGCTTAGATAAATTAGATAAATGGCCAAATAAAGTAAAAGTAATGCAAAAAAATTGGATTGGTAAATCTTTTGGATGTGAAATAGATTTTAAAATTGAGGGAAATAAATCGATAGAAAAAATTAAATGCTTTACTACTAGACCAGATACATTATTTGGTTTTTCATTTTTAGCAGTTTCAGCTGATCATCCTATTTCAAAATACTATGAAAAAAATCAAGAGTTTCAAAAATTTAAAAAAGATTGCTCAAAAACCGGCACCACAGAAGAATCTATTGCTCAAGCTGAAAAAATTGGCTTTAAAACTGATTTAATTGCTGTAAATCCTTTTGATGCAAAAGTTAAAGTTCCTGTATATTTTGCAAACTTTGTATTAATGGATTATGGATTTGGTGCAGTTTTTGGTTGCCCAGCTCACGATCAAAGAGATTTTGAATTCGCAAAAAAATACAATTTGCCTATCAAAACAGTTGTAAAACCTGAAGATCACAAAGGAGATTTTGAAGTTAAAAACGAAGCTTATATCGGTGATGGTGTGATGATTAACTCCTCATTTTTAGATGGATTAAATTCACCAGGTAAGGCAATTGATAAAGCTATTGAACTTATTGAGGAAAAAAAATCAGGTAAAAAAAAAATTAATTTTAGGTTAAAAGATTGGGGAATTTCAAGACAAAGATATTGGGGTTGTCCAATTCCTATTGCTTACGATGATGAAGGAAATTATGAGACTGTCCCAGAAGATCAATTGCCAATTAAACTGCCAGAAAATATAAATCTTAAGACTAAAGGAAACCCGTTAGATCATCAGGAAGAATGGAGAAAAATAAAAATCAAGGGAAAAAACTATAAACTTGAAACAGACACGCTTGATACTTTTGTGGACTCCTCTTGGTACTATCTACGATTTTGTTCACCAAATAATTCAACATATGGATATAATTTTGAAGATATAAAATATTGGATGCCAGTAGATCAATATATTGGAGGGGTAGAACATGCAATATTACACTTGCTGTATTCCAGATTTTTTATGTTAGCTCTTAGCCACGAAAACAAAAAGTTTATTTCGCAAGAACCCTTTGAAGGATTATTTACTCAGGGGATGGTTTGTCACGAAACTTATAAAGATAAAAATAATAATTGGCTTAGTCCTAATGAAGTCTTTTCCGAAGATGGAAAAAATTTTTTTAAAATTAATAACAAAAAAGAAAAGGTTATAGTTGGGTCTTCAGAGTCAATGTCAAAATCAAAAAAGAATGTTATTGATCCTGAAAAAATAATCAAAACTTACGGAGCTGATGCTGTAAGACTTTTTATTCTTTCTGATAGTCCTCCAGAGAAAGATATACAATGGTCAGAACAAGGAATGGTCGCTTCATATAAGTTTATAAATAAATTTTGGGCGTTGCATAAGAAAATTTTATCGAAAATAGAACTTAATAAAAAAGGTTCAGATTCAAATGATCTAAATATATTTACAAATAAACTTATAAAAAAAATCTCTTTTAATCTTGAAAAATTCAATTACAACGTAATAGTTGCAAATATTTATGAAACCTACAATTTTTTAATTAAAGAGATTGAAAAAGATTACCATTCAGAGATACTCAAAGAAAATTATTTAAAAATTCTTATTTTAATGAAGCCAGTAGTACCCCATATAATATCTGAAGCAATTAAGGATTTAAAACATTTAGAAAAGCTTAATTGGCCTATAGCAGAGGAAAAATATTTGGAGGAAAGATTTGTAAATATTGTTAT
>CACMMN010000012.1 GCA_902614905.1 uncultured Pelagibacteraceae bacterium
CCTCTTATGATGAAAGTGGAACTAAAAAAACTTTAGATCAGTTACAAGTGCCAACAGGATTTTAATATGAAACAAAAAGGTTTCACACTAATAGAACTTTTAGTCGTTGTAGCCATCATAGGTATTCTAGCTGCAGTAGGAGTAGTTGCTTATAATGGGTATACGGCTAGTGCAAAAGTTAATATTGTCAAAAGACAAGTTGATGATATTGAAAAGTTTATGGCAACCAAAATGGCAATGTGTGAAATTGATGGAAGTAGTTTAGGACTTACAACTCCATCAGGAATATATAACCAAGCTTTATATAATCCAGGTCATTGCGTAAATTCCTCTGTAGAACAAATGATGCATGGTTTTTATAATCACATTTCTTCAAGTTGGGGACAAAAAAATGCTTATGACACAAATGTTCAATCAGTAAACACTAGCCCTAATTGCAATCCGAGCGAAGGTTACATACATTTTTTATGGGGTACAGAAAGTAATGGTAAAAAATATTTTCGCATATGTGGAAATATTGGAGAAAGTCAAGGTACGAATAAACTTTATGAAAAAAAAGTATATCACTGGCAATAAGGGCTTCACCCTAATAGAACTTTTTAGATATAGGATTTTCTGGGACAACTAGACGTAGACTAGACGATAGGGAGATAAAATAAAAAAAATTTACTTATTCATCTTGTTCAACTATAAATAATAGCATAAACACTCATGAAAATAACTCATGCCCTCGTGGTGAAATTGGTAGACACAAAGGACTTAAAATCCTTGCCCTTTTGGGAGTGCCAGTTCGAGTCTGGCCGAGGGCACCACTAATGAACAAAATTATATCTGATACAAATACAAAATCTAAAAAGATTAAATCCTTTTTAATCCAAAAATTAAAAAACAATAAATTAAAAAATAATTTGATTATGGTGATAGGGGGAGACGGTTTCATGCTTAAAACACTGAAGAAAAATATAAAAAGTTCAAGAGTTTTTTACGGAATTAACTCCGGTAACTATGGTTTTCTCATGAACAAGTTTTCTCCAAAAAATATAATTAAAAATTTATCAAAAGCTAAAATGATATCAATTTCTCCATTAGAAATGAAAGTTATAACTAGAAATGGAATATCAAAAAAATATTTTGCTATAAATGAAGTATCTATTTTAAGACAAAGTAGGCAAGCAGCATCATTACAAGTTATTTCAGGAAAAAAATACATTATAAAAAGACTTATTTCAGATGGAATTTTAGTTTCAACACCTGCTGGAAGCACTGCATATAATATGTCAGTTCATGGTCCGATTTTAAGTTTAAATTCAAAAAAGTTATCAGTCTCTCCAATTAGTGCTTTTAGACCCAGAAGGTGGAGAGGTAAAATTATTAGCGATAAATCTATTGTTCAAATTAAAAATTTAAATCCTTTAAAAAGACCAGTTAGTGCAGTTGCAGATAATATTGAAATACGTAATGCAAAAAAAATATTTATAAAGACTAATAAGAAAATTAAATTTAATCTTTTGTATGACTCAAATAGAAGCCTACAAAAAAAGATTAAATTAGAGCAGTTAAGGAGAGAAGTAAATTAATGCTCAAACAAAAAGGTTTCACATTAATAGAACTTTTAGTCGTAGTAGCTATCATCGGTATTTTAGCCGCAGTAGGAGTTGTTGCTTATAATGGGTATACAACTAGTGCAAAAAAAAACGCAGTGAAATCAAATCACAAGAATGTAGTCAAATACATAGTTAATGAAACTATGAAATGTATAACAGGTGAGTCTACAGCAATGGGTGGTGAATTAGATTGTACTAAACAATCTCAAAGTAATTGGAAAGATTTTGTGGCAAAAGCTGTAGAAAAATCACTGAGTGATTTTAAAAATCCATATGACACTTCTAGAAAAGCTCTTACCCATGGAGGGGACATAACCAATGACAATGATGTTGGTTATATAAGGATGAGATCACCAGGATCAAAAATCGAGGTCATGAGTTGTATTCAAACACCATGCTCAGCCACAAGATGTTCATCTGATAATCATATTTGTAGTGGAGACATAAATCTTAATTAATGAAACAAAAAGGCTTCACACTCATAGAACTCCTTGTAGTAGCGCTGACAATAGGTTGGAGAATACAATTAAAATTGAATGATAAAAATCTGACGACAATCTGACAACACTTATTGTTGTAAGAATAGTCTTTGCATAAATTATTTTGATAAAAAAGTAAGTTAAGTGGTGCCCCCGCACGGATTCGAACCGCGGACCTATTGATTACAAATCTTGTATCATCAATCAAATAAATATGCTTTACCAATACTTATAACCAATAATTAGTAATCTCGACACACGTACGACACAATGTTAATCTTGAACAATGAAAAAAATTTTAGTGATAGCGTTTCTAGGAATATTGATAAACAGTAGCGCAATAGCTTTCAGTGCCAAAGGATATTTAAAAGATTATGTATATCCAGGTATGACAAAAAAAGAATTAATTAAATTTACAGAAATTGGATGGAAAGCTTCATGGCCTCTCTATAGAACTCATGAAATTAAAAATTTAGGTGGTATTAATATTAGTACAGCGGCTTTTTGTTCACATGAGTACAAGGGTAAAAAATGGGACAATCAACACGTATATTTTTCAGAATACAAAACAGAAATATTTACTCACATACCCAACATGAAAAATTATGGAGGTAAATTAGATAACTGGCCTTGGTACGTTTTTGAAAATGTTTCTAACCCAATTAAATGTAAAGAAAGACCAGTTGCAAAAGACATGGTACCTAAACCAATCAAAAGTACTGATGGAACTCTTAAAGCTGTAGTATGGAGTAAAGAAGAGGCACTATTAATTGCCGACCCAAGTTATGCAAAAAAAATAGAAGATGAAAAGAGACGTAAAGAAGAGGAAAAAAGAATTGCTGATAAAAAGAAAAAAGATTCACGTGAGGCAGTAGATCTAGCAGCAACTCTTTATTATTGGGGATTAAGTACCGATAAATTATCAATGTATTTCTACGGCGGAAGAGACAGAAATAATCTTAAAGGACATATGACTATAACTGATGAAAATTATCTTCCATGGCATGGAATATTTGGAATAAGTGCCAAAGATTATGAAAAATTTGATATCACAGTTAAAACTAAAAGTGGAACATCTCTAGAATTTATTGGCAAAAATAAAAAAAAACAAAAGGTTAAACTAAATTTTAATAATAAATCAGCTGTGTTGTTAGACTCGGAGGGTAACAAAAGTTCTTTAAAATTAAAAAAACCAGAAAAGTTATTTGCAGCAAAAACTTTTGATGCTGACAAACCTGATAAGAAAAAACCAAAAATTCAATCACCAGATGATGGCTCAATTATTGCCGCTGCATCTGGCACTGGTTTTTTTGTTTCACGAACAGGACATGTCATAACAAATTATCATGTAATAGAAGGATGTGATGTAAATAAACTAACTTTTAAAGGTAAAGAAATAAAAGCTGATACGTTAGCAGTTGATAAGATGAATGATCTTGCAATTTTAAAAACTGATTTAAGACCACCCAAAGTTTATCCTGTTGCAACTGAGGATGCAGCTTTACTGGAGGATATTATAATTGCTGGATACCCGTTAGGAAAAAAAGTGAGTGCAGCAATCAAAACTTCAAAAGGAAGTGTTACTGCATTAGCAGGGTTTGGTGATAATTTTTCTGAATTTCAAACAGACGCAGCCCTTAATCAAGGTAATAGTGGCGGACCAATAATGAATCAAAAAGGAAATGTTGTAGGTGTTGCAGTTGCAAATTATGGAAAAAAAGAAGGTGTAGAAAGTTTTAACTTTGGAATTAAATCATCAACTTTAAGAACTTTTGCAAATGCAAATGGACTTAAATTTGTTGCACCAAATAGACGAGATTTATCCAATAAAGATCTTGGAGAACTTATTACAAGCGGCACAGTTTATCTTGAATGTTTTATGACAGTTGCAAAATTAAAAAGAATGCTAGCAGAGGCAGAAAATAGAAAAGCATTTTTCAGTGAGCACAAATAGATCGCTTGATCACGACACTACTACGACACACTCACGACACAATAGTTAAAAATTTTTAGAATTAGCAAAAATAATAAGTGTTGATTTTATTGAGTGATGGTGCCCCCGCACGGATTCGAACCGCGGACCTATTGATTACAAATCAATTGCTCTACCAGCTGAGCTACAAGGGCATTGCATGTTTTTTATAATATATTCAGTACTAATCAACAAATTTTTTTGCTTTGTTTATATGAAAAAAAACTATCGATGCACTATTAGATATATTTAAGCTTTCTAAGTCTTTATTAATTTTTATTTTCACAAAATAATCAACATACTTTTCAGTCTTTTCGTTTAATCCAAAACCTTCTGATCCAAATAAGAGAACATTATCACCTTTCCATTCAACCTCTGAAAAATCTTTATTTGCATGAGAGTCAAAACCATACACCCAAAAATTTTTTTCTCTAAGAAATTTTAAAGTCGTATTAATATTAGATACTTTAAATATATTCATATACTCAATACTTCCACTACTTGCTTTATACATTGCCTTACTTGTTTCAGGATAATGTCTCTCTTTAACTACAATACCATCAATTTTAAATGCCAGAGCACTTCTAATAATTGAACCTATATTTCTCGGATCTGTAACCCCCTGTAGGCACAATAGAGTTTTATTTTTTTTCATTTTGATAAACTCTTTTAAAGATAAATCCTCTAGTTTTTCTATTTCAGCGACATACCCTTGGTGTAAAATATTTTCATTCTTACAATATTTATCTAGCTCCTTCTTAGTTTTGAAATAAACTTTAATATCTTTTAAAAGATTTACCTTGCTGTTTTCCCTATGAATTGTTTTTTTGCTTTCCTCTGTAAGAAAAAGTTTAGTAACTTTTCTATTTGGATTTTTTAAAGCCTCAATAACTGGATGTTTTCCAACGATATAAAAGTTAGAATTTGACATAATTTTCCTTAATTTTACTTAATTTTTTACTCATTTTCTTGTTATTTCTCATATTGCATTTGTTCAATAAAAATATATAAAACCCCTGTTGTTTAAAGCTTTAATTGAACAAGGTGACGCTACTCCTATTATTTAGGAGGGGTACCAAAGCGGTCAAATGGGGCGGGCTGTAAACCCGTTGACTTCGGTCTTCGAAGGTTCGAATCCTTCCCCCTCCACCATTCTTTTAAAGAAATAAAATAACTTGGAGTATTAACTTGGGTATGCGGGTGTAGTTCAATGGTAGAACGCTAGCCTTCCAAGCTGGATGTAAGGGTTCGATTCCCTTTACCCGCTCCAAAATATTAAAAAAATTAAAAGTGAGGTAAAATAGTAATGTCGAAGGAAAAATTTAATAGGTCTAAACCACATTGTAATATTGGTACAATTGGACACGTAGACCATGGTAAAACAACACTAACTGCTGCGATAACAAAAGTATTGTCGGAGACTGGTGGAGCTCAATTTACAGCATATGATCAAATTGATAAAGCACCTGAAGAAAAAGAAAGAGGAATTACAATTTCAACTGCTCACGTTGAATATGAAACAGAAAAAAGGCATTACGCTCACGTAGATTGTCCAGGTCACGCTGACTACGTTAAAAATATGATCACTGGTGCAGCACAAATGGATGGTGCAATTTTAGTAGTTAATGCTGCAGATGGTCCAATGCCTCAAACTAGAGAGCATATTCTTCTAGCAAGACAAGTTGGAGTACCAGCTATTGTTGTTTTCTTAAACAAAGTCGATCAAGTCAAAGATAAAGAATTAATAGAACTTGTAGAAGAGGAAATTAAAGAGTTATTAACATCTTACAAATTCCCAGGCGACAAAACACCAATTATCAAAGGTTCAGCCCTAGCTGCAGTTGAAGGCAAAGATGAGGAAATTGGAAAAAAAGCAATCATGGATCTTATGAAAGCTGTAGATGAACATATTCCACAACCAGATAGACCCAAGGATAAGCCTTTTTTAATGCCTGTAGAAGACGTATTTTCGATTTCAGGAAGAGGTACTGTTGTGACAGGAAGAGTTGAACAAGGTGTAGTCAAAACAGGTGAAGAGATTGAAATAGTTGGGATAAGAGATACAAAAAAAACAGTTTGTACTGGTGTAGAAATGTTTAGAAAAATTTTAGATACCGGTGAAGCCGGAGATAACATTGGTGCGCTTCTAAGAGGTGTTGAAAGAACAGATGTTGAGAGAGGACAAGTCTTAGCAAAACCTGGATCTGTAACCCCGCACACAGAATTTGAAGCCCAAGCGTATGTCCTAAAAAAAGAGGAGGGAGGTAGACATACACCTTTCTTTACTAAGTATAGACCTCAATTTTATTTTAGAACAACTGATGTTACGGGAGAAGTTGAACTCCCATCAGGCACAGAAATGGTTATGCCTGGCGATGATGCTAAATTTACAGTTAAATTAATAACACCTATTGCCATGAGTGAAAAATTAAACTTTGCAATTCGTGAAGGTGGTAAAACAGTAGGTGCAGGAGTAGTAACGAAGATAATAAAATAAGCTACCATAGGAGTGTAGCTCAATTGGTAGAGCGCCGGTCTCCAAAACCGGAGGTTGGGGGTTCAAGTCCCTCCGCTCCTGCCAGATTAAATAAAATTATGAGAAACCCAATTAAATTTTTGCAGGAAGTAAAACAAGAGGCTTTTAAGGTCACTTGGCCTACCGGCAAAGAAACTCTTCAAGGCACTCTCATGGTGGCTGCTATGGCAATTATAGCATCTATATTTTTTTTACTTTTAGATCAACTTTTTCAATTTATTTTGGGGATAATACTTAAAATAGGATTCTAATGAAAAATTGGTATATAGTTCAATCGCATTCAAGTTTTGAAAATAAAGTTGCTCAATTAATAAAAGAGGAAGCTGATAAGGCTAAAATATCTGACAAAATTGAGGAAATAGTGGTACCTACACATGATGTAACTGAGGTAAAAAGAGGTAAAAGAGTACAAAGAAAAAAAAAATATTTTCCTGGATATGTGTTAATAAAAAGTGAAATGGATAATAATATTTATCATATGATAAAAGGTATAAAGAAAGTTAGTGGATTTTTAGGATCTAAAGGAATTCCTGTTCCTGTCTCTGATAAAGAAATTGAGAAAATCTTAGGTCAAATGAAAGATGGGGTAGCACAACCAAAATCTACAATTGACTATTCAGTAGGCGAAAAAGTACAGGTAGTTGATGGACCTTTTGCATCATTCTCTGGATTAATTGAGGATATAGACGAGGAAAAACTAAGAGTAAAAGTGTCTGTTTCTATTTTTGGTAGACCAACACCAGTTGATCTAGAATTTAATCAAATTGAAAAGGCAAGTTAATGGCAAAAAAAGAAATTAGTGGTTATGTAAAGTTACAAATTAAAGGTGGTCAAGCTAATCCAGCACCCCCAGTTGGACCGGCTTTAGGACAAAGAGGGATAAATATTATGGAATTTTGTAAAGCTTTTAATGATAAAACTAAAAATTTTATGGGCAAACCTGTACCAGTTGTCATAACAGTATATAAAGATAAAAAGTTTGATTTTATAATAAAATCTCCACCAGCATCACACTTTATAAAAGAGGCAGCAAAACTTAAAAGTGGATCACAAGAACCTGGTAGAAATATAGTTGCATCAATTACTAGGAAGCAAGCTGAAGAAATTGCAAAAAAAAAAATGGAAGATTTAAATGCACATGACATAGATGAAGCAATTAAAATTATATCAGGGTCTGCAAGATCTATGGGTATTGAGGTGAAAGATTAATGAGATCAAAAAGATACAAAAAATTACCTGAAAAAACAAATTTGGAGAAACCAAACACAATAGAAAATTTAATTCCATTAGTAAAAAAAAATTGTACAACAAAATTTGATGAGTCTGTGGATTTAAATATTTTAATAAATAACAAACAAAAAAAAAACGAGATAAATATTAGAACAGCCATAAACCTCCCGAGTGGTACAGGAAAAAAAGTTAAGATTGCCGTTGTTGCTGAAGAAGCAAAACAAAAAGATGCAAAAGATTCAGGAGCTGATTTGGTTGGTGGAGATGATTTAATTGATAAAATTAAAAATGGAGAACTTAATTTTGAAAAATTAATTTGCACTCCATCGATGATGATAAAATTATCAAAACTAGGTAAAATCCTAGGTCCAAAAGGTCTTATGCCAAATCCAAAATTAGGGACAGTTACAGAGGACATAACAAAAGCAGTCAAAAATGCTAAAGCAGGCCAAGTCGAACTTAAAAATGATAAAGATGGTAATATTGCTCTGAGTTTTGGAAAAAAATCATTTTCGGATGATAAACTCTTAAAAAATTTTAATACCATTATAGATGCTCTCGAAAAAGAAAAATCAAATTTTACTATCAAAGGTGATCTTATTAAAAATTTATTTATCACTTCAACAATGGGAGTATCCTACAGAATAAAATTAGGTAAAAATATGTAGTTATGATTACTAAAGAAAAAAAACAAATATATATAAAAGAAATGACAACTCAGTTTGACAAATCTGAAGCTGTGATTGTTGCGCACTATCAAGGTTTAACAGTAAAACAGTTAGATGAATTAAGAAAGAAAATGAGAGAACATGGCATTCAATTTAAGATTACAAAAAATAGAATTACAAAAATAGCCTTAGAAAAAACTAAATGCAAAGAATTATCTAAACTTTTCACAGGTCCAACAGCTGTTGCACTTTCATCTGATGCAATCACATCTGCAAAAATTTTAACTAATTTTTCTAAAGAAAATTCTAATCTTAAAATTCTAGGTGGAATCATGGGGGAAGACATTTTAGATGTCGCCGGAGTAAAAAACGTTGCAACATTACCTTCTCTTGATGAGGCTAGAGCTAAAATTGTAGGAATTTTGAGGTCTCCAGCTCAAAAAATTGCTAGTATTTTACTTGCGCCGGCCTCAAAAATCGCTATTTTAGCGCTCGAAAAATCAAAAAAATAACCTTGGAAGTATTATGGCAGATCTAAATAAAATAATAGACGAACTATCAAAACTTACTGTTGTTGAAGCAGCAGAATTATCAAAACAATTAGAGGAAAAATGGGGAGTTACCGCAGCAGCAGCTGTAGCAGCACCTGTAGCCGGAGCTGCAACTGGAGCACCAGCAGAGGAAAAGGACGAATTTACAATTGTTTTAGCTTCAGCAGGAGATAAAAAAATTAATGTTATTAAAGAAGTTAGAGCAATTACAACATTGGGTTTAAAAGAGGCCAAAGATTTAGTTGAAGGAGCTCCTAAAGAAATTAAATCTGGTGTAAATAAAAAAGATGCTGAAGAGATGAAGAAAAAA
The DNA here is from genome assembly GCA_902614905.1 of uncultured Pelagibacteraceae bacterium. Classification (GTDB taxonomy): domain Bacteria; phylum Pseudomonadota; class Alphaproteobacteria; order Pelagibacterales; family Pelagibacteraceae; genus Pelagibacter. The sequence continues at coordinate 9,351 of CACMMN010000012.1, forward strand.
CTCGAAGCAGCTGGCGCAAAAGTAGAACTTAAGTAAATAAAATTTTAACAGGCTGTTAATTTAATTATTAATAGTTAAGAATAGATGCAATTATCTTTTACTAAAAAGAAAAACATTAGAAAAAATTTTGGAAAATTAAAGGAAGGATTATCCATACCTAACCTAATAGAAGTTCAGAAAAATTCATATAAAGAACTTACAGAATATAAAGCTGATATTGATCCACAGTTTATAAAAGGTTTTGATCGAGTTTTTAAAAGTATTTTCCCAATAGAAGACTTAAATGATAAAGCAACACTTGAATATGTAAGCTACAAACTTGAAAAACCAAAATTTGATGTAGAAGAATGTATTCAAAGAGGATTAACTTATTCTTCAGCATTAAAGTGTAATTTGAGATTAGTTGTTTACGAGATAAATCAAGAAAATAACACAAAAGATATTTTATCAGCAAAAGAACAAGAAGTTTATATGGGCGAAGTTCCAATGATGACAAATAGTGGAACTTTTATAACCAATGGTGTTCAAAGAGTAGTTGTTAACCAGATGCACAGAAGCCCTGGAGTATTCTTTGATCATGACAAAGGCAAATCTCATGCAAGTGGTAAATTATTATTTAATTGTAGAGTTATTCCAAATAGAGGTTCATGGCTTGATTTTGAATTTGATGTCAAAGATTTGCTATATTTTAGAGTAGATAGGAAAAAGAAAATACTAGTATCTACTTTATTGTTAGCTTTAGGTTTTAATAAATCTGATATGACAAAAGAATTTTATGAAAAAGAAGTTTACAACTATGATAGTAAATTAAAAAAATGGAAAACAAAGTTTAATCCAGAAAACTATAAATCTAAAAATTTCTCTGAAGAAATAATTGACGCTAAATCAAACAAAATAATTATAAAAAAAGGGGAAAAAATAAATTATCTTAAAGCAAAAAAACTTCATGCTGAAGGTCTAAAAGAAATATACGTGTCTAGTCAATTTTTATACGGCAAATATTCTGTTAAGAAATTTTCAGTGGGCGAAGATGTATTTAAAATTGGAACAGAATTAAATGAAACGATTGTAGATAAAGCTATTGAAAGCAATATTACGAATTTAGAAACCGCCTATACAAATTCTATTAATAAAGGCCCTTATTTATTGCAAACAATTTTTAACGATAAAAATGAGACAAAAAATGATGCAATTAACGAAATTTATAAAGTATTGAGACCCGGAGAACCTCCAACCATAGAAATAGCTTCTCAAATTTTTAATAATTTATTTTTTAGTTCTGATAGATATGATTTATCAGATGTTGGTAGAGTAAAACTAAATTCAAGATTGAATTTAAATTGCTCAGATAAAATCACAATATTAAGGAACGATGACATAATCTCAATAATAAAAAAAATGCTTGATCTGAGAGATGGTAAAGACGAGGTTGATGATATTGATCATTTAGGAAATAGAAGAGTTAGATCTGTAGGAGAACTTGTAGAGAACCAGGCGAGGATTGGAGTTTATAGAATGGAAAGAGCTATCAAAGAAAAAATGACAACTTTAGATGTAGAGTCTGCTATGCCTCAAGACTTGATTAATGCAAAACCTCTTACAATTTCATTAAAAGATTTTTTTGCAACATCTCAACTTTCTCAATTTATGGATCAAACAAATCCATTATCTGAAATAACTCACAAAAGAAGAGTGTCTGCATTAGGTCCTGGAGGATTAACCAGAGAAAGAGCTGGTTTTGAAGTACGAGATGTTCATCCAACACACTATGGAAGGATCTGTCCGATCGAAACACCTGAAGGACCTAATATAGGTTTAATAAACAGTTTATCCACTTATTCAAAAATTAATAAATACGGGTTTATAGAATCTCCTTACAGAAAAGTAATAGATGGTGTTGTTCAAGACAAAATTGAGTATTTATCTGCAATGGAGGAGACAAAATATACAATTGCTCAAGCAAATTCTAAAATTGATAAAAATGGAAAATTAACTGAGGATTTAGTTTCAAGCAGACAGAATCTAAACTTTATTTTATCTAAACCAGAAAATATTGATTATATCGATGTATCTCCAAAACAATTAGTATCTGTGGCTGCATCACTAATACCTTTTTTAGAAAATGATGATGCAAATAGAGCTTTAATGGGATCTAATATGATGAGACAAGCGGTACCTCTGCTTAAACCAGAGTCACCGTTAGTAGGAACAGGCATAGAAAGCGACGTCGCCTTGGACTCTGGTGTAACAATCGTTGCTAAAAGAGATGGAGTTGTAGATAAAATTGACGGTAAAAGAATTGTAATTAAAGCAATAGGAGAAACAGATTACTCAAAATCTGGTGTTGATATCTACAATTTACAAAAATTTAAAAGATCAAATCAAAATACATGTATTAATCAAAAACCTTTAGTAAGAGTGGGTGATAAAGTCAAAAGCGGAGATATTATTGCAGATGGCCCTTCAACAAAAATTGGTGAGTTGGCACTTGGAAAAAATGTTACTGTAGCATTTATGCCTTGGCAAGGATACAATTTTGAAGATTCAATTTTAATTTCAGAGAGGTGTGTAACAGATGATGTATTTACTTCTGTACATATTGAAGAATATGAGGTTATGGCGAGGGACACAAAACTTGGCGAGGAGGATATTACAAGAGATATACCTAACGTTAATGAGGAAGCACTAAAAAATTTGGATGAGTCAGGTATTGTATATATAGGCGCGGAAGTAAAACCAGGTGATATTTTAGTTGGGAAGGTTACTCCAAAAGGTGACACTGCATCAGGACCAGAAGAAAAACTATTAAGATCGATTTTTGGTGAAAAGGCAATTGATGTAACAGACACATCTCTAAAAATGCCAAGTGGTAGCGGCGGTACAGTCATAGATGTTAGGGTATTTAATAGACATGGTATTGAAAAAGATGAAAGGTCAATAACTATTGAAAGAGCTGAAATAGATTTAGTTCAACAAGACAGAATTGTAGAGGAAGAAATTTTGAACAGAAGCATTAAACAAAGAGCTCTTCAAATTTTAAAGGGTTTTAAATTAACAAAAAAAATAAAAAATTTAAATCAGGGTGATGAGATTAATCAAGAAAATATTTCTGAGTTAACTAGTGCTGATATATTTAAAATCGACTTAAATGACATTAAAAAAAACGAGATTTTAAATAAGCTTAAAGATCAATTTGATAAAGCAAGTTTAGATATTAAAGAAAGATTTGAAGACAAAGTTCTCAAAATTAAACAAGGTGATGATCTTTTACCAAGTGTAATGAAAATGGTTAAGGTTTTTGTTGCAATTAAAAGAAGATTAAGACCAGGTGATAAAATGTCAGGTAGACATGGAAATAAGGGAGTAGTTAGTAAAATAGTACCAGTAGAAGATATGCCATATAGAGAAAATGGTAAACCAGTTGATATTGTATTAAATCCACTTGGGGTTCCAAGTCGAATGAATGTTGGGCAAATCCTTGAAACACATTTAGGTTGGGCTTGTACAGAGTTGGGTGATAAATTAAAATCACTTATTTTTGAAAACCAAAAAAAATTCGAATTAAACATTAAAATAAAAGAATTTTTAAAATCTATTTATGGACAAGAAATACTTAACAACTCAATTGAAAAATTATCTAACAATGAATTTTCTGATCTTTGTGAAAATTTGATGAATGGTGTTCCGATATCAACACCTGTATTTGATGGTGCTAAAGAAAAAGATGTAACTGAGATGCTACAATTAGCAAATTTACCAAATTCAGGTCAAACAGAACTTTGGGACGGCAGAACTGGCGAAAAATTTGATAGGGCTGTAACTGTAGGCACAATATACATGCTTAAACTCCACCACTTAGTTGAAGATAAAATTCATGCTAGATCTACTGGACCATACAGTCTGGTTACTCAACAACCTTTGGGAGGCAAAGCACAACTTGGAGGTCAAAGATTTGGTGAAATGGAAGTATGGGCACTAGAGGCCTATGGAGCTTCCTATACATTGCAAGAAATACTAACAGTAAAATCTGATGATGTTGCAGGTAGGGTAAAAGTTTATGAGACTATTGTAAAAGGAGAAGAAAACTTTGAGTCAGGTATACCTGAATCATTCAATGTTTTGGTAAAAGAAATAAAATCTTTAGCCTTAAATGTTGAGCTTAATTAAATATGAAAAAATTTTTTTTATTAATATTTTTAACAATATCTTCAAATTCTTATGCAGAAGATCTATTAGAAATAGGAAAAGACATATATTATAATAAGGAGGCATGTGTGAATTGTCATATATTGAATGCTTCAGATGGTGGAAATAACCAACTTTCAAAGGAACATGTGATAAATATAGTTACAAATGGATACGGCGTAATGCCAGCCTACAAAAATATATTATCACAAAATGAAATAGAAGCAGTTGCAACATTTGTAGCATCAGAAGGAAAAAATTGGAAAAATAAACTAAGCTCGTTTGTTCAATAATTATGAAAAAAGATATAAGTAATATTTTTAAAAGTAGTGAAATCTCTGATGCTCAAAACTTTAATAGCATCAAAATCTCTCTTGCAAGTCCAGAAAAAATTAAATCATGGACTTATGGAGAGATTAAAAAACCTGAAACTATAAATTATAGAACCTTTAGACCTGAAAAAGATGGTTTATTTTGTGCAAGAATTTTCGGTCCGATAAAAGATTACGAATGTTTATGTGGAAAATATAAAAGAATGAAGTTCAGAGGTATAATTTGTGAAAAATGTGGTGTTGAAGTAACTAAAGCGAATGTGAGACGTGAAAGAATGGGGCATATTAATCTTGCCACTCCAGTCGCGCATATATGGTTTTTAAAGTCACTTCCAAGTAGAATATCTCTAGCAATAGATATGAAACTAAAAGAAGTTGAGAGAGTTTTATATTTTGAAAATTTTATTATTATTGAACCTGGTTTAACTGGTTTAAAGAAAAACCAGTTGTTATCTGAGGAAGAACTAATTAAATATCAAGATGAATTTGGTGATGAGGCATTTACTGCTGGTATAGGTGCAGAAGCTATTTTGGAGATTTTGAAATCAATAGATCTTCAAAAAGAAAAAGAACTATTAGTTAAAACTATTAATGAGACGAAATCTAAAGTTTCTGAAGAAAGGTCTATTAAACGATTAAAGCTTATAGATTCATTTATTAAAACTGGCAATAAACCTGAGTGGATGATATTAACTGTAATCCCGGTTATACCACCTGAATTGAGACCGTTAGTTCCTCTAGATGGAGGTAGATTTGCTACTTCCGATTTAAATGATCTTTATAGAAGAGTAATAAATAGGAATAATCGTTTAAAAAGATTAATGGATCTAAAGGCTCCAGACATAATAGTTAGAAATGAAAAAAGAATGTTACAAGAGTCTGTTGACGCTCTTTTTGATAATGGAAGAAGAGGTAGAGTAATAACTGGCACAGGTAAGAGACCATTAAAATCTTTAGCTGAAATGTTAAAAGGTAAACAAGGTAGATTTAGACAAAATTTACTAGGTAAAAGAGTTGATTATTCTGGAAGGTCAGTAATCGTAGTTGGTCCTGATTTAAAATTACATGAATGTGGTTTACCAAAAAAAATGGCGTTAGAACTATTTAAACCTTTTTTATACGCAAGATTAAATAAATTAGGTTTAGCATCAACTATAAAACAAGCAAAAAAATTGGTTGAGAAAGAAACTAACGCAGTTTGGGATGCATTAGAACTTATTGTAAGAGAACATCCTGTTATATTAAATAGGGCTCCAACATTACACAGACTCGGTGTTCAAGCTTTTGAACCTAAATTAATAGAGGGAGATGCTATCGAATTACACCCGTTAACTTGTGCAGCTTTTAACGCTGACTTTGATGGTGACCAAATGGCTGTACATATACCTTTAAGTTTAGAGGCACAACTTGAAGCAAGAGTTTTAATGATGTCAACAAATAATATATTGAGCCCATCTAACGGAAAACCTATAATCGTACCAAGTCAAGATATGATATTAGGAATTTATTATCTATCTTTACCCCCATACCAAGAAAAAAGTATTGAAGGTTATTTTGTAAATAATTCTGAAATTGAACAAGCTTTAGAGTCAGGTAGTATTAAAATACATTCTAGAATTATTTCTAGATTTGAAACTGTGGACGAAAATGGAAAAGTGAAATTTGAAAAACACACAAGTACCGCAGGTAGATTTTTATTAGCTAATTTACTACCTAAAGATAAAGATATAACGTTCAGCTTAATTGATAGAATACTTCCTAAAAAAGTTGTCTCTGAAATAATAGATATTGTTTTCAGATTTACTGGTCAAAAAAGCACAGTTATATTTTGTGATAAACTTAAAGACCTAGGGTTTAAACATGCTTTCAAAGCAGGAATATCTTTTGGTAAAGACGATTTGATCATTCCAAATAGTAAAGAGACA
>CACMMN010000013.1 GCA_902614905.1 uncultured Pelagibacteraceae bacterium
TTTGATCACATATTAACTTTACTTTTGCATTTGCATATTGACTAATATTTTTATGTCTATCTAAATGATCTATATCTAGATTTAGAATAGCAGCTAAATCAGCTTTAAAATATTTATTATAAGATATTTGATACGATGATGCTTCGATTATAAAAATTGTTTTCTTTTTTATTTTTTTTTCCTTTAAAGGTGGTTTTCCTATATTCCCAACCAACCTAACATCTAAATTTTTTAATTTAAAAATGTTATATAACATTTGACAAGTAGTTGATTTTCCATTTGTTCCAGTAATGGTGATTTTTTTATTATTCGGATAGGATAGATAAAAGATATCTAATTCAGTTATTATATTCCTTAAATTTTTTAATAAATAATTTTTTAAAAAACATTTTTTGATATCTATACCTGGGCTTATTACAATGTAATCAAATTTAATTTTCAAAATTTTTTTCTTATCAAGAAAATATTTCTTATTTTTCTCATTTTTTAAAGAATTATTGTCGTCATACACTTTAACATTATTATTTTTATAAAGATATTTTAGACAAGAATTTCCTGAAAGACCTAAGCCATAGATTAAAATTTTTTTATTATCCAGAGTTTTGCTAAGCATTATCTTAATTTTAAGGTTGCAAGTCCAATCATTGCCAAAATTAATGAAATAATCCAAAATCTGATAACAACTGTGGACTCTGGCCAACCCTTTTTTTCAAAATGATGATGAATAGGTGCCATCATAAAAATTCTTTTTCCTGTTAATTTGAAAGACACAACTTGCACAATTACAGATACTGCTTCTAAAACAAAAAGACCTCCAGTTATTGCTAGCACGATTTCATGTTTAGTTACAACTCCAACAGCTCCGAGGGATCCACCTAAAGCTAATGAGCCAGTGTCACCCATAAATATTTTTGCCGGTGGAGCGTTAAACCATAAAAAACCGATGGATGCTCCAATTATTGCACCACAAAATACTGCTACGTCACCAACGCCTTCAATATAAGGAATTAATAAATATTCAGCAAAAATAACGTTTCCTGAAACGTAACTAATAAATGCAAAACATCCTGCAACTAAAATAACTGGAACTGTTGCAAGACCATCAAGTCCATCAGTTAAATTTACAGCATTGGATGAACCAACAATTACAAACAAGTAAAATGGTATAAAAAACCAACCAAGATTTATTACTAAATTCTTAAAAAAAGGAAAATAAAGATTATTTGTTATTTCTGATTCTATAAAATTATATAAAATAGTTAATGAAATTAAACCTAGAACTATTTGAATAAAAAATTTAGATTTTGAAGAAATTCCGAGAGAAGTTCTATTTTTAATTTTTTTGAAATCATCAAATGCACCGAGAACACCAAAAGAAAAAGTGATAAAAATCAATAACCAATTATAAGGATTTTTTAAATCAGACCATAAAAAAACTCCAGTAAACAACCCAATTAAAATTAATAGTCCACCCATTGTCGGAGTTCCTATCTTTTTAATAAGGTGACCCTTAGGTCCATCTTTACGTATTGGGTTAGTTATTTTTTTTGTTGAAAAATAAGTAATAAATTTATCACCAATTAAAAAAACTATTAACATTGAAGTAATTATAGCTAAGCCTGTTCTAACAGTTAAAAAATTAAAAAAATTTAAAAAAGAATAAGTGTCTGAATAACTAGTTAGTAAATTGTACAACATTATAATTTCTGAATAATTTTATTTAAACCTGTTGAGTTAGATCCTTTTACCATTAAAAAACTATTGTTTGGCAAATCTTTGTTAATTAAATTGTAGATATCCATAATATTAGTCAATATTCTCCCCCTTATTTGTGGTTTTAATTTGTTAAATGTGTGCTTAGTGTGATTCCCGTATACGTAAGTTTTATTAACTTTTGAATTATTTATATATTTTGCAATTTTTATGTGTAGTTTTTTTGAGTGATTACCAAGTTCAAACATGTCACCGATTAAAAGAAATTTTTTATTTGAATTAATATTTATAGAATTAAATCTTTCTAATGCAAATTTAAGTGAAGAAGGATTTGAATTGTAACTTTCATCAAGAATATTTATTTTTTTTGTCCCTTTTCTATATTTAATCAATGACCCTCTGCTTTTAGGAATACAAAAACCTTGAAACAAGTTTTTTTTTAACTTTTCAACATCAAAATAATTAGCGACTACGCTCAATGTGGCGAGAACATTTTCTTTATAATTGGATAGTTCTTTAGAAATCATAAAGTTTTTAATAATCCCTTTAATTTTTATCTTAAATAAATAAGTATTTTTATATCTTTTATGACTCAAAAAAATAACGTCAGCTCTATGGTTTTTTTTGCTAAAAGTAAAACTTTTAAGTCCCTTCTTAATTGTTTTTTTTAAAAAATATTTGTAATATTTATCATCCATATTTATTATCATAGTGCCATTAAGAATAATATTATTAATCATCTCTCCCTTGGTTTCGGCTATTTGATCTAAATTTTTAAAATTTTGAATGTGGGCGTATGAAATATTAGTTATCAAACCAAGGTTCGGTCGTATCAATTTAGTTAGAAAATTAATTTCTCCCTTTTTGCTCATCCCAACCTCTAAAACTGTAAATTTGCTTTGTTCAGGAGTGTTGAAAATACTTAATGGAACTCCATACCTGTTATTAAAAGATTTTTTTGAAATATATGTTTTTTCTAATTTATTCATACAAAAACCAATTAATTCCTTTACTGATGTTTTTCCAGATGAACCTGTAATAGCTATTGTGTTGGCATTTAGGGATTTTCTGTAAATTGAACAAATTTTATTAAAAGATTTTAGGGGATCTTTCTGAAATATAATTTTAGGACTATCATTTTTTTTATTTGTAATAGCTAAAATTGCACCATTTCTTATTGCATTCATAGCGAATTTATTACCATCATATTTTTTACCTTTAATGCCAATAAATATTGTTTTTTCTTTTATTTCTTTTGAGTTTATTGAAGCTTGGTTAATATTTTTTTTAATATTTATAATACTTGGCTTTAGTGTCTCTTTTAAAATATTTGTTTTAATAGACTTTGATAAATTTTTATTTTTTTTAGAGATAGATTTTAATATCTCTAGTTTGTCTGAAAAAAATTTGACTTTTTTATATTCCTGGTAGTTTTCATGACCTTTGCCGGCAACTATTAGAATATCACCAGAACCTAAATTCTTTACTGCAAGATAGATAGCTTTAGACCTTGATGGAATTTCAAAAAATTTTTTATTTTTTAAACCTTTTTTAATCTGATTTCTTATAACTTTTGGATTTTCTGTTCTTGGATTATCATCAGTTAAGTATATAATATCACAATACTTCTTAGCAATTAATCCCATTATTGGTCTTTTATCTTTATCTCTGTTACCGCCACAACCAAATACCAAAGAAATTTTACTTAAAGGAAATTCTTCTTTTATATCTAATATTGCAGTCTTTAATGCATTCGGAGTATGTGCATAATCAAGTATAACATTTGCGTTATTTTTTAAATTCCCAATTTTTTCAAATCTTCCTTTAATTGGTTTTATTTTATGGATTATATTTAATATTTTTCGTATTTTGATTTTAGATAAATAAGCTGCTATTATTGCAAACATTAAATTTTTAATTTGAACTTTTCCTATAAGAGAAGTTTTAAAAGAGTATTTTTTTTTATTAATTACACAATCAATTTTATTTTGATCGTTAGATTTCTGTATGTTTGTTATATTAATAAAAGATTTTGTAGAACCAAATGTGAATTTTTTAAGTTTTCTGCTTTTAGATATAATTTTTAATCGTTTTGACTCTTTAATTTTTTCATCAAATATAATATTACCTTTATTGTTCACTAATTTATTGACCAAAATAAGTTTTGAATTCAAGTAATCTTTAATAGTTTTATGGTAATCTAAATGATCTCTTGACAAATTGGTGAATAAAGCAGTTTTAAATTTAATATTATTCAGCCTGTGTTGTTTTAATCCATGGCTTGATGCTTCTATTATTACGTTATTAACCTTTAACCTTTTTAGATTCTTTAATATTTTATGAATACTTACTGGATCTGCAGTTGTGTTGTTTGTTTTTAAGTTCAATTTTTTTGACAACACTCCAAGCGTCCCAATTGAGGCGACTTTTCTATTGTTTAAACTTAATATTTGTTGGTAAAAATTTGCTATAGAAGTTTTTCCATTTGTACCTGTCACAGCAATTATATTATTTGGTTTTAATCTATAAAGTCGACTAGCAATATCCGACAACATTTTTCTAGGGTTTTTACTATGGATAAATACGATTTTTTTTATCTTAGATTTCTGTATCTTTAGGCTTGATACAATTATTTTGGCTCCATTTTTTATTGCGTCATTGATATATTTAGTTCCATCAGAATTATTTCCCTGAATGGCAAAAAAAACATCGTTTGGTTTACACTCTTTACTATTAAATCTTATATCCTTAAATTGGATATTTTTATATTTTTTATCAATATTTTTAAAAACCTTACCTAATAACATTTATTTAAAATCTTAGTACTTTGTGGCTAAAATAGGTCCTATTTTATCTATAATTTTTCCTGCTATTTCTACGGATGTCCAACCTGCCGTATTGAATGGTGTTCCTTTATAAGACCCAGGTTTATTTCTGTATTTATAAACATAATCTTTTGAAAGTTTTGTGTCTTCTAAAAGTATTACTAAAACATATTTAGGATCAGAAGAGGGAAATACTGAGGCAAAAGTATTAATCTTTTTTTTTGTATAATTGCCATTTTCCACAATCTGGGCAGTACCAGTTTTTCCACCAACTTCATAACCTTCTACATCAGAAAGTGTGGCTGTGCCCTGTGTCACTACTTTTCTAAAAATTTTATTTAATTTGGAGCTTACATCTGTTTTTAAAATTCTTTTTTTTTTGATATTGTTAATTTTTTTTTTAATCAATGTTGGGTTAATATCAAAACCTCCGTTTGCCAAAATTGCGTAACCTTTAGCTAATTGAATTGGTGTTGTTGTAATTCCGTGTCCGTAAGATACTGTTTTTAATTTACATTCTCTCCATTTAAAAGACAAGGGTTTGCCGATCTCCTTTATATCAAAATTCAACTTACCTAAAATTCCAATTTTTTCTAAAAATTCTTTTAATTTCTCTTGGCCAATAATTTGGCCAATTTTTACTGATCCAATGTTACTTGAATAAATTAGTATATCCTCAACACTTAGATCTTTTGGTAAATTTTCATCATACTCTGAAATAGTTCTTCCTCCACACTTCAATTTCTTTTCAAGGTTTAAAAACATATCATTGGGTGAAATAAGATCATAATTTAAGCCAGCCGCTATAGTGAAAGATTTAAAAACAGAACCTAATTCATAAACTCCCTTTGTTGCTCGATTAATATAATTTATATTAGATATGTCTTCTCTAGAGTTTAAGTTAAAATCCGGTACAGACACTAAGGATAAAATTTCACCATTGTTTATATTCATTAATATTCCTGCACCTCCAACATTTTTAAAAATTTTTTGTGAATTTAGCAATTCGCTTCTAATTATAAATTGTAGTTCTTTATCAAGAGTAAGAATAAGTTTGTCTCTGCCGTCTTTTAATTTTTTATCGAAAGATTTTTCAATCCCAGAAATGCCAACATTATCATCATCAATTTGGCCTACTACATGTGCGAATAGATGTTTGTCTGGATAAATTCTTGTAATTTTTTTCTCCATTCTAATAGATTTTTCCCCCAAAAGTTTAACTTGCTGATACCGTTCAGGTATTAATTTTTTTTCAATATAAAAAAACTTTTTTCCATTAAGTTTTTTTTCTATTTCAATAAAATCTTTATCTGGAAAAGTATATTTAAGTTTTAATAGTAATTTTTTTTTGTCTTTTACCAATTTTGGATCAATACCTAAATTCGAAGTAAAAACCGACTTACTAATAAAATCACCGTTTCTATCAGTAATATCAGCTCTGCTAATTTTATTAGTTTTATATGAGTGATTTTGTATAGTTTTCGAGGATAAATAAATGACTCTAGTTGAGTATAAAATTACAATTATAAATATAACTAAGAAAATAAATGTAACTCTATTTAAATTTATGTTGAATTCTTTATGACTAAAGTCTTTTAAATTTAAGTTTAATTTACTTATTATTATTTTGTTATTTTTATTTCTGTTCATAATTTTTTAAAAAAATTAATTTATTTAAATTTATGGACATTAAATTTTCTTTAAAAAATGTCTTTTTAAATTCAAATAATCTTTCTGGCGAACTTAAAAAAATGTATTCTAATAAAATTAAATCTTTTTCATCTGATAATATTTTTATTTCCTCTTGATTTGTAAAGATTTTAGCCTCAAGATCTCTAGTTGAGGTCTTTACTAAAGAAGTTAGAATAATCAAAACTATTAAAAATAAAATAATTAGATAATTTTTCATAATCTGGATGTAATCTTCTCTACCTCTAAAAGATATCGAAATTTTTCAAATATAAACTTAGTATCTATTTTTTTTGTTGTTGATCTTTTAATAGCTCTTAATTTTGCTGATCTAGATGGTGCATTTTTTTCTATTTCAGTTTTTGTAGGTAGTATTGGTTTTTTTTTTATTAAATTAAATGAAACTTCTTTGGTGTTGTTAATTGGTAAATATCTTGAAACTTTTCTTAAATTAGATATCTCATTAAAAAAAAATTTACAAATTCGGTCTTCTATGGAATGAAAAGATACTACAGCAATTACACCATTCTTTGAAATTAAATTGCATGATTTTGATAATCCTAAGATTAGTTCACTTATCTCATTATTGACTAAAATTCTAAGCGCTTGAAAAATTTTAGTTGATTTATTTTTATTTGTATAATTTTTCTTAGTTAAATTTATTATACTCACAAGATCTTCTGTAAGAATATCTTTATATTTTCTCTCACTTACTATTTTTTTTGATATTATTTTTGAATGTTTTTCCTCACCGTAATATTTGAATATTTTTTCCAATTCTTTAGCAGTTAAATTTTTTACAATGTCTTCTGCTGAAAATTTATTTAGACCCATTTTCATATTTAATTTACCCTTGTAATTGAATGATAACCCTTTTGACGGATCTTTAATTTGATTATACGAAAAGCCTAGGTCAAATATTATACCCTTTATTTGATCCGTAGTTTTAATAATATCAATTTCACTAAATTTTCTATTATAAAATTGAAACCTATCTTTAAATTTATTTTTAAAATTTTCAGCTATTAATTTGGATTTCTGATCTCTATCGAAAGCTATTACTTTTGCTTTTGGAAACTGTAAAATTTTTTTCGAGTACCCTCCTTGGCCAAAAGTACAGTCAATAAATGTGCCACCATTTTGAGGGGAAATGATACTTAATACTTCTTTAAGTAGTACTGGGTAATGTAAATTATTCTCCGGTACAATAGTGGCACTCATCTATTTTTTCAAAGACCATTAATTTTTTTGTCTTCGTAAAAATGCTGGAATCTCTAGTTCATCTTCTTCAGACTCTGAATTGAGATTTTCTTTTTTTGGTTCATTTTCAATTTCATGAAAATCATTAAATAGTTGTGGACTTTCTTCACTCAACTCGAAATTTTCAAGTCCATTAGAATTTTCATCATTATTTTGGACAGCCTCATTTGTTTCCTCTAAATTTAGAGGCCTCTCCTCGCTAATGATTGAATGATTGCTAGCTTTATCTTCAATATTAACTGTGGTCAAGTTATCTACAGCCATATTTTCGTCTACCATTGAGTTAAGTAACTGATTTTCAGTTTCCTTAATTTCCTCATTTTCAACCTGTAAGGCATTGGCTCCGCTAGTGCTTGTAATAAAACTGTTTTTATTGTTATGAATATCTTTTTTTTGAATAGCAGATACATCATAATATCCTTGATTCCTATTTTGAATTCTGTGAACCATGTTAATTACAGATTTTGACTCTGGCTGTTGTCCGTCTAGAGCTGTTGCAACAATTGAAACTCTCATTATACCGTCTAATTGAGGGTCAGTTATTGCACCTATAATTAATTCAGCTTCAGGATCAACTTCAGCTCTGACTTTGTTTACTGCCTCGTCCACTTCAAAAAGTTTTAGATCCTTGCCCCCTGTAATATTCACAAGCAAACCCTTTGCGCCTTTCAAAGTATAATCATCAATAAGTTGATTAGTTATGGCCATTTCCGCAGCTTTGCTCGCTCTTCCTTCGCCCTCGGCCTCTCCAGTTCCCATCATAGCTTTACCCATAGAACTCATTACGTGCTCAACATCTGCAAAATCTAAATTTATAAGACCAGGTCTAACCATTAAGTCTGTTATACTTTGTACTCCGTGAAGTAAAACATGATTTGAAAGTTCAAAAGACTCTTCAAAAGTTGTTTGTTCACTTGCAACTTTAAAAAGATTTTGATTAGGTATTACTATAATTGTATCGACATGTTTTCTAAGTTCCTCTAAACCCTGTTGAGCTCTTCTCATTCTTGATGGACCTTCATATAAAAAAGGCAATGTAACGACTCCAACAGTTAAGATATTTAATTCCTTGGCTGCTCTAGCAATTACGTGAGCAGACCCAGTTCCAGTTCCGCCTCCCATTCCGGCAGTTATAAAGACCATGTTTGCACCTTGTAAAATATTTATGATGTCATTTAAAGATTCATCAGCTGCAGCCTGGCCTATATCTAATTTTGAACCAGCTCCTAAACCTTTTGTTAAATTTAGTCCAATCTGAATTTTTTGTGTTGCTTTACTGTGCTTTAAATCTTGTGCATCAGTGTTAACCGCAATAAATTCTACTCCCTGCAAACCACTATCGATCATTCCGTTTATAGCGTTTCCCCCTGCTCCACCAACACCAAGCACTAATATTCTTGGTTTTAGCTCTTTTATATCAGGTGTTTTAAAGTTTATTGTCATATTTCCCCTTTTTAGTTGTTTAATTTACTTTCCCATTTAAGGCTAGATCTGTGAATATTTGATTTTCTTTTTGCAGTTACCTTAAATTTTTCATAGTGACTAGGCTCCCATATTTGGAATGTTTTTCCTTGGCCTACAAACAATATGTTATTTTTAATTTTTGCATGTTTTAAAAGTTTATTAGTTAATAAAACTCGTCCTTCATTATCAAATTGTAAATTAATACTTTCTGAAAGTATTGAAGTTGCAAAATAATCTTTTTTTTCCTCGAATGGATTTAGAGAGTCTATAGCATTTGAAATTTTTTCAATTCTGTCTTGAGGCCATGCCTCTATGCAGTAATTATTGAATGAAGGATAACAAATCACACCATTATATCCTAAATTTGATAGATAGGATCTAAAACTAGCTGGCACAGATACCCGTCCTTTTTTGTCCAATTTGTTTTGATAAGTAGATAAAAACATACCTCATAATTTCCTTTATTCCCTTATTTGGGAATATATGGGATATTATGGGTTTTTATGATTACAGTCAATAGTTGTTTCTAATCGCTCAGAAATTAGAACAAATGTGAAACTGTGACTTTAATTTAAGAGTGCCAGATAAACTATAAGCCGGGTTCTGTCATTTAAACTTATCATTTATCTAGGCTTTAAGTCTCCTTAAAGCTCAAGCAACCAACCCTGATGACTAACCAAAGACTGTTTTTTGCTATAAGCAACGTCATCTCTACTTGGTCTTGCTTCCAGTGGGGTTTTCCATGCGCTTATTGTTACCAATAAAGCCGGTGTGCTCTTACCACACCTTTTCACCCTTGCCTTGATAAGGCGGTATATTTTCTGTGGCACTATCCCTAGGGTTGCCCCCGCCAGTAATTAGCTGGCACTGTGTCCTTGTAAAGCCCGGACTTTCCTCTTTATGAACCATAAAGCGATAAGTCATTTATCTGGCAAGTAGAAATTATATTATTTTTTTAACTTTTCAATACTAATTAAATCCAGATTTAACTAAATTTTTTGTTATTTCTAAACATTCAAGATCTGATTTGCCATTTATAAGTTTCGGCCTAAATCTTCTTTGAAAAGCCTTGATTACACATGAAATTGAACTAACTTTATTTTTTTTTATGATATAGCCAATTTTAGATAAATTTCTAAGAAATAATATTTTATCTGAATTATTAATTTTTTTAAGTCTGTATTTTTTTAAAAGTTTTTTATCTAAACAATGCCACAAACCAATTTGGTACTTTGATAAAAATTCCCAAGGAAATTTTTCGCCTGGATCTTTTTTTCTATCTGGAGCAATATCTGAATGTCCCAAATAATGCTTATTTTTAAGATTATATTTTTTTGCTAACTTTAATGACAAATATTTAACGGAGTTAACTTGTTTTTTATTAAAACCCTTATATCCAAATTGATGACCAGGGTTGTGGATTTCAATTCCAATTGAAAATTTATTTAGTTCTTTAAGTTTTTTCCAATTTGATATTCCAGCATGCCATGAAATATAAAGATCTGGGACCATGTTAATTATGGAACCATTCTTTTTAATAAAGTAATGACAACTTACTTTAGAGTTATTGTCTGTTAATCTTTCAAGTGCAGATTTTTCTGTTTTCATTCCAGTATAATGAAAAACTAAAAATTTAATGTTTCTTTTTTTCCTTTTAATTGGGTCAAAATTTTGAGTGTAAAATTGTTTAATTTCGTTCATTTAAGGGTATTTTTAACACATAATGTTATTTAAATTATCAATTTACTTTGTTAAAATATAGATTATAGAGACATAGATGTTTAAGTGTTTAAAAATTATTATATCTGTTTTAATAATACAATTTTTGGTTGTATCTACTTCTTATAGTCAGGAAAAAGAAGTTAAAGACTGTTTTGAAAAAATTAATAGAGCAACTTTTGCGTTTAATATGGCCCTAGATAAAGTATTATTTAGGCCAGTTGCTACAGGTTATAGAAAATTGCCTTCGCCAATTAGAACTGGAACTAGCAATGCACTAAATAACTTGTCTAACCTTGTTACAATTCCTAATAATATATTACAAGGTGATTTAAAAGCAGCAGGCAATAATACAATACGTCTGATTATAAATACTACAATTGGAATAGTCGGAATATTTGATCCTGCTAACGCTTTAGGTTTTGAAAAATTGGAAAAAGAGGATTTTGGTCAAACTTTTGGTGCAATGGGAATTGGAGAAGGCTGTTATTTAGTATTACCAGTAATAGGTCCATCAACTGTTAGGGATGCAGTTGGCTCTTTAGTTTCAATGAGTGGTGGAGATGCATGGTATAATGTGACAGTTAAAAATGACACACAATATTTTAAAGAATCAGATTATTATTACTCAAAATTAGCAGAAGGTGTAGATTTTAGGGCAAAAAATTTAGAGTCTTTTGATAGCTTAGAGAAAACCTCTATTGATTTTTATGCTACTGTAAGAAGTTTATATCTTCAGGATCGAGAAAGAAAAATTAAAAATCTTAAAGTAAAGACTGAAACTTTAGATGACAGCGATTGGGATTCTTTAGACAAATAAATTTTAGTTATTGATGAATAACAAATTAAAAGTTTTAATAATATATATTATTTTAGTATTTAACTTCACCTCTGATACGTTGGCAAATATATCATCTGAATTTATTGATGATATAACAGCAAAAGCAACTGACATTTTATCGAGCCAAGATACAAAAGAGGTAAAAATGAAACAGCTTATTGAAATTGGTAAAAATTCAGTTGATATTGACGGAATTGGTTTTTACACCTTAGGAAAACATAGAAAAAATTTAAATGACGACCAAAAAAATGAGTTTTTAAAAATTTTTAGAGAGTATTTTCTTAAAAGTTTTTCAACAAGATTAGTTGAGTACAAAGAGGCAAAAATTGTCGTAATTTCAGAGGATATTAAAAACGAAAAATATACAATAGTTAAAAGTAAGCTTTTAGCTACTTCTGAAAGGCCTGAGGTGTCAATTGATTGGAGAGTTTATACAAAAAACCCCAATAAACCTTTGATCAGAGATCTAATAATAGAAGGTCTTAGTTTAGCAAGAACTCAGAGAGAAGAGTTTAACTCTATTATTATGAATAATGATGGAGATGTTAAAGCACTATTTACTAATTTAACTGAGTTTAATAGAAAATAGATTGGTGGGCCCGCCAGGACTCGAACCTGGGACCAATACATTATGAGTGTACTGCTCTAACCAACTGAGCTACAGGCCCTTGAATTAAATAAAACCATTACAACACTTTTTCGGCTAAAACAACTAAGTTATAAAATTTATTTATCAAAAATTCGTTCATTAATCTAATTCAAATTTATTTTTATAGTCTTTTTTTAAATTCGGGTTTTGTTTTAATTTATCTAAAATACAATTTCCAATAACCATATAATCTAATTCTGTTCCCATAAAACAGTTAAAAGCATCTGTCGGTGTATTTACAATTGGTTCCCCTCTAACATTAAATGAGGTATTTATTATTACTGGACAACCTGTTTTCTCTTTAAATTTTAAAATCAAATCATAATAAATAGGATTTTTGTCTCTTGTGACTGTTTGAATTCTAGCTGAATAATCTACATGAGTGACCGCTGGGATTTCAGATCTTTTAATATTCAATTTATCTATTCCAAATAATTGTTTTTGAAGAGTAGTCATTTCAATAATTTTATCATTGTTTACTTTAGCAACTAACATCATATAAGGGCTTTCAGTGTTTAAATCGAACCACTCAAAAAGATCTTCTTTTAATATTGATGGAGCAAAAGGTCGAAAGCTTTCTCTAAATTTTACTTTAAGATTGAGATTTTTTTGCATTTTATCAGACCTTGGGTCTGCTATAATTGATCTATTACCTAAAGCTCTTGGACCAAATTCCATTCTTCCCTGAAACCAGCCAATTATTTTTTCCTTTGAAATCAAATCTGCAGTATTTTTAATAAGATCTTCATAATTTAATGTCTCAAAATTTGCTCCTAAAGATTTAAGCTCTTTTTCAATTTCATTTTGAGAAAATTTATTACCTAAATAAGAACCTTCCATATCATCATTTGGATTAACAGCTCTTTTATTTTTTTTTTCAATATGCCAAAATGCTAAGGCTGCTCCAACAGAACCACCAGCATCTCCGGCTGCTGGTTGTATCCAAATATTATCAAAAATTTTTTCTTTTAAAATTTTTCCGTTTGCCACACAATTTAGAGCTACACCACCAGCTAAACATAAATTTTTAATATGATATTCTATACTAATAGATTTTAATAATTTAATCATTATTTCTTCAGTAACTTTTTGTATAGAGGCAGCAATATCCATATGAAATTGTTTCAATTTTTCTTTTTTTGGATTTCTGGGTGTATCACCAAATAATTCATCGAATTTTTTATTTGTCATAGTAAGGCCTGTGGCGTAATTAAAATATTTTTGATCTAACCTAAAAGTTCCATCCTCTTTAATATCAATTAACTTTTTTATTTTGTCTGTATAAATAGGTGTTCCATAAGGTGCTAGACCCATAAGTTTATACTCTCCACTGTTAACTTTAAATCCAGTATAATATGTAAAAGCAGAGTATAAAAGTCCAAGAGAATGAGGAAAATTAATTTCTTTTTTTATCTCCAAATTATTATTTCTTCCAATGGCAACAGTTGTTGTTGCCCATTCTCCAACCCCATCGGCAGTTAATATAATAGACTCTTCAAAAGGAGAGGGGAAAAAAGCACTAGCAGCATGGCTAAGATGATGTTCAGAAAAAAAAATATTTTTATCCGATTTGTAATCTTTGTCATGTTCTCTAAGTTGATTAAATAAATAGTTTTTTTGAAAAAGTTTTTCTTTGAGCCATAAAGGCATAGCTTTTGCGAATGAAATAAAACCTTTGGGTGCAAAAGCAACATAGGTTTCTAATAATCTCTCAAATTTTAAAAATGGTTTTTCAAAAAAAACTATTTGATCTACCTCGCTTAATTTTAAATTAGCATAATCTAAGACGAAATTTATTGCGTTTTTTGGATAACTTGGGTCATGTTTTTTTCTTGTAAATCTTTCCTCTTGTGCAGCAGCAATTATTTTTCCATTAATTAAAATACAAGCAGCGCTATCATGAAAAAAAGCGGATACACCAAGTATAGAGGCCATATTAAAAAATAGTATAAATGAAAGGAGCTACAGCTGACCCCTGAGTTAAAACGATTAATCCACCAAATACAGCCAAAATAATAATAATGGGTAAAAGCCAATATTTTTTTCTAACCTTCAAAAATTCCCAAAATTCTTTTATAAAACTCATTTTAAAATTGATTTTTCATTTTACTTTTTTCACCTTTCTTTTCAATCCAATAAGATTTACTGTTATTAAATTTGAGATCAATTAAATCTTTTCCTAAAATTTTCATGAATAATCCTATAGGTGTGACGACAAAGAAAAATATAATTCCCAAAATTATTGGTGAAACTATCTTTCCTAAAAATATACCAAATATAAACCAAATCTTATTTAATGGAGTTAAAAACTTTGAATTTAACAATCCCAAAATCAAGAAAACAATTGAGATTAATATTGACCAAATTCTAATATCTTGATCTTTAAATAAAGGGTACATTCCTATAATTAAAAAAAATAAAAAAAAAACAATTCCGAAATTTCTATTTGAACTCTGTTTATATTTAGATTTCATGTTACCAATATAACTAATTAATAATTTCTGGTGGGCCGTGTTGGTTACGCTCCAACTACCCCTGCAATGTCAATGCAGTACTCTACTATTGAGCTAACGGCCCCTCCAATAAATTTTTAAGTCAAATTTATTTAAGTTTCAAGTTTAATGATTTTTTGTGAAAATATTTGTTTTTTTATTACACGCAAACATTATTGAAAAATTAAGCCAAAATAAAGTGGCAGTAAAGCTACTAAAAAAAGAACCGCTAGGTATAAAAGGTAAAAAATTTGATAAGATATAAACAAAACACCCTATTTGAATGTTATTTCTTGACTTAATAATTTCCATCAAAATTTTAAATAAAAGGTAAAAAATAGATGAAATTAAAATTATTGTGCCAAATAATCCGTGTTCTGACAAAAACTCGAAATAGATTTGATGCGGGTGTGTCATACACACATATTGATGGGTTTTATTTTTACAAGTTTCTACTCTATAATTTTTATTACCTACTCCAAATATTGGATAATTTTTAAAAACATTTAAACCTGATTTGTATAATTTAAGATATAGGTTATTTTCTATAAATTCAGATCTTTTATTATCATCAGTAATATTGCTTAAAATTTGACCGTAATATCTTGTCTTTAAATAATTTGAATTAATAAATAATAAAACAACACAAGCTAAACTGAACAAAAAAAACATTAATTTTGATTTAGTTTTAAAATTTTTAATCATTGTAAGAAAAAAAATAAAACCAAATATTGTTTTAATTGTATTAGATCTTTCTCCAGTGATAATTATAGCCGACAATAAAAAAACAAGGACTATAACTATTATATATATTTTCTTATTATAATTAGAAAAAGTATTAATTAAATGACCAATTACTAAAAAAACAAATCCATGTAAAAAAGCTCCTGCAACGGGTTCGTCTTTAAAAAAACTTACTATCCTAGTTTTAAAAACATCATTGCCAAATCCTAAAATATTTGTGCCTCTAAAAAATTCAAGATAAACGTCTAATGCAAAAAAAATTATTAACAAGCTCCAAATATTTAAAATTTTTTCTTGAAAACCAGATAAGCTAAAAAAATAATTTATAATTAAAAATA
>CACMMN010000014.1 GCA_902614905.1 uncultured Pelagibacteraceae bacterium
GATAGCAACTTAGGAGATTTCATCGAGGATACAAAAGCTTTAGCACCTCTAGAACAAGCAATTAAATCAAATCTTAGTGAGGCGACAACCAAAATTTTATCAACATTAACTCCTAGAGAGGAAAGGGTTTTAAGAATGAGATTTGGTGTAGGAATGAATACAGACCACACTTTAGAGGAAGTTGGATTACAATTTTCGGTTACACGTGAAAGGATAAGACAAATTGAGGCTAAAGCTTTAAGAAAACTTAAACATCCAAGCAGATCAAAACAATTAAAAAGTTTTTTAGAAAGTTAATTTTGCATTATTGTTAATAAATGGATTTGGTTAGTGTAATAATTCCATATTATAAAAAAAAAAGTTCAATACTATATTCTGTAAATTCAGTCTTAAATCAAACTTACACTAACTTTGAGATTATTATTATATATGATGATGAAGACAAAAGTGATTTAGATTTTATTTGTGAGTTAAAAAAAAAAGATAACAGAATCTCAATAATTCAAAACAACAAAAATTTTGGTGCTGGGAAATCTAGGAATATAGGAATTAAAAACGCTAAAGGAGATTTAATTGCTTTTTTAGATGCTGATGACATATGGCATAAAGAAAAATTAAAAAAACAAATAAAATTTATGAAATTAAATAATTACGACATAACTCATACTTCTTATAAAGTAATTAATGAAAACCGTGACCCGATTAAAAGTAGAATTGCTAGAAATTTCATACACATTAATGACTTACTAAAATCATGCGATATTGGAACATCTACAGTAATTATTAAAAAGCATCTGATTGATGAAAATATAAAATTTGCACATCTTGTGACAAAAGAGGATTTCGTATTATGGCTAAAGCTGTTAAAAAATAACTATAAAATTTATGCTTTAGATGAAGTATTAACATTTTGGACTAAGTCTAATTCTTCTTTATCTTCATCAACATTTCAAAAAATTAAAGATGGATTTAAAGTATATTACGAATATATGAATTTTAATTATATAAAATCAATATATTATTTATTATGCTTAAGTATAAATTTTCTTTTAAAAAATAAATGATATTTATAACTTTAACCTACTCAATTTTTATAGTTTTATTG
Source organism: uncultured Pelagibacteraceae bacterium (assembly GCA_902614905.1). Lineage (GTDB taxonomy): Bacteria > Pseudomonadota > Alphaproteobacteria > Pelagibacterales > Pelagibacteraceae > Pelagibacter. The sequence goes on from CACMMN010000014.1 coordinate 1,106, forward strand.
ACAATCTTTTTCAAAAAAAAAAAAATTTTTTCAAACTATACTGGTGATAATCATCAACTTTTTTCTAATCAAAAAAATATCCCTTTAGTTGGGGGAATATTTTTACTTTTACCAATCATTCTAATCAATCATCAAAATTATATTTTTAGCATTCTAATAATTACTATTTTTTTATTAGGTTTTTGTTCAGATAGAAAGTTTTTGATTTCCGCGAAAAAAAGATTTCTATTTCAAATTATCATAGTTTTTTGTTGTGTAATTTTTTTAAATTTAGAAATAGCAACATCTAGATTAGTTTTCTTTGATAATTTTTTACAAAACTATATCTTTAATATATTTTTTACCTCATTTTGTTTATTGATTTTAATAAATGGAGCAAATTTCATCGACGGCTTAAACGGTTTATTAATGCTAAATATGACATCTGTAATTTTTATTTTATTTAAGTTTGACCTAATAAATGTATTAACAATTGATAAAAATTTTATTAGCTATTTTTTTTTTATTATTACTATTTTAATTATCCTGAATTTGTTTAACTTATTAATGCTTGGAGATGCTGGAGCATACATTCTAAGTTTTTTTGTAGGATATTTGATAATAAAATGTCATTTTTTAAATACTTTCATATCACCTTATTTTTTTATCACACTTTTATGGTATCCATGTTTTGAAAATCTATTTTCTATCATTAGAAAATTAAAAACAAAATTTTCACCTCTATCACCAGATAATAATCATTTACATCAATTACTATATGTTTATTTAAAAAATATATTGATTAAAAACAAATTACTTGCAAATAATATAAGCAGTTTATTGATTTCTATTTTTAATTTGACAATAATTTTTATTAGTTCAATAAATTTTTATAGTAGTATCTATCAAATAAAAATAATTATTTTTTCAATAATTATTTATTCAATTTTATTTATATTGCTAGAAAAAAAAATTAAAAAATTAAAAGGATGAAAAATTTAATTAAAAAAATGTTAAAATGAAAATTGATCTATTTATTCTTTTTTTTTTTTATTTTGCTTCAATTTTCTCTGCTTTGGGATATGGGATTTATTTTCAAAAAAAAATCAATATACCTGCAAAGAGTATTTGCCTAGGATACTCATTACTAATAGGAGTATTTTTTTTATTAATATACTCTTATTTCTCGAATTTCTTTTACGCTCATAACGTTTATCACAACCTAATTCTTTTATTTTTAGGATTATTTCTTTTTTTTTTTAATCATATAAATGGAATATTTCTAAAGAAAAATCTCAACGCTTTTGTAATCTTATTTTTATTAATATTTATATCTTTTTTAATTTCAAAATCTCACGATGATTTTCCGTATTATCATTTTCCTTATACTTACTATTTAACTCAAAACCCATCTTTAATAGGTATTGGTAATTTTAATCACGGTTTCAGAACTCCATCATCTTTATTTTATTTTAATTCACTATATTACTTACCTATTATAAAATATCATTTGTTTCATATTGGTTCTGCTATAATTTATGGCTCTGCGATTTTTATTTTTTTTTCGAATCTTAAAGAGAAATTAAAAAAAAATAATATAAATTACCTTTATTTTTTTGATCTATTATCACTAGTTTTCATTTTAGTTTTTTTTTACAGGTTAGCAGAACATGGCACAGATAGATCAGCTCAAATATTAATTTTTTTAATTATAAGCGAAACATTTAAGATTTTAATTTTAAAAAAAATTACATTTTTTGAAATATCTAAATTGTCAATTTTATTTGCGATTACAATTTCTTTAAAGGCTTTCTATTTTTTATATGGCTTATTATTAATTCCTTTATTGATAATCGCTTCAAAAAAAATTGGATATAAAAAGTTAATGGAAAAAATTTTTGTTAATAAAAGTTTATATTTATCTCTAGTATTAATAATTACTGTATTAATAACTAACTTTTTCAATACAGGATGTTTTATTTATCCGTTATTAAAAAGCTGTTTTATTAATTTTGATTGGTCAATACAGACAAAAGTAATTGAAAGTATGGCACTCCATTATGAAAACTGGTCAAAAGCTGGCATGACACCAAATTTTAAAATCGATAACCCGAGTAATTATGTTAAAGATTTCAACTGGATAAATGGTTGGTTGAATAGATATTTTTTTTTCAAAGTTTCTGACTTTTTATTAGGACTAATTTTTTTAATAGGTGTTTTTTTAGTAACCTTTTATAAAAAAAAAATAGTTAAAAAAAGTTTTAACAAAGAAATTTTATTTGTTTACTTAACCATTATTATTTTATTAATTGAATGGTTTATCAATCATCCAACTTTGAGATATGGCGGCTATTCTTTAATAGCCATTTTCATTTTTATTCCATGCGCATTACTTTTAGAGAGATTTGAAAATAGCGTAGCCTTAACCAGAAAAAAAACTTTTATAATTTTACTTATTGGGTTTACAATTTTTATTTTTAGAAACGCCGACAGAATTATTAAAGAGAATAAAAAATACAATTATAATCCCTTTTTTTACCCTTATTATAAAATTGATAATACTTATTTCAGAATTGAAAATCAAATAGATGATTTAATAAACAATTATTACAATTGTAAAAATGGTAAAAAAATATGTAATAATAATTTGGATTATCGTGTTATTAAAAAATTTAACAAGTATATTTTTATCAAAAAAAAATGATAAGATTTTTCACTTTATTATTGCTAAATTTTTTTGATTTTTTTTACAAAAAAAAAATTATTAATTTCATAAAAAAAAAAAAATTTGATAATTTTAATATTGTATTTGATGTTGGGGCACATAAAGGCGAAAGTTTGGAACTTTATCTTAAAAATTTTAAAATAAATGAAATTTATTCATTTGAGCCGAGCCATTATTCTTTTAATTACCTAAGAAGAAAAGTATCAAAAAACAACAAAAAAAAATTAAAAACCAAAATTATTATTGAAAATTTTGCTCTTGGAGAACACAGCAAAAAAATAAAAATTAAACAAATGAATGAAAGTTCATCGTCAACAATAAAAGAGCTCAATATAGATTCAAGCTATTTCAAAAAAAAGAAAAAATTACTTTTTAATTTAGAAAAAGTAAATTTATATAATGAAATTTTAGTTGAACAAAAAAGTATAGATGAATATATGCATCAGAAAAAAATCAAAAAACTGGATTTTCTAAAAATAGATACTGAAGGTTATGAGTTTGAAATATTGTTAGGTGCTAAGAAAAATATTAATAATATAAATTTAGTTTTATTTGAACATCATTACGATGATATGATAAAAAAAAACTATAAATTTAGTGATGTTCATAATTTTTTGAATAAAAATAATTTTAATCAAATATTTAAAGCTAAAATGCCTTTTAGAAAAACATTTGAATACATTTATAAAAATAGAACTTATTAATCTTTACTTTCTAAAAGATTAATTATATTAAAAAAATAAGTGAAAAAAAAAGCTCTCATTTTCGGTATTACTGGTCAAGACGGTTCTTATCTGGCAGAATTTTTGTTAAAAAAAAAGTATTCTGTTCATGGGGTAAAAAGAAGATCATCGTCAATTAATACTTTTAGGATAGATCATATTTATCAAGAGCCTCACATAAAATCTAGAAACTTCTTTTTACATTATGGTGATATTACAGACTCAACATCTGTATCAAAAATTATAGAGAAAATTAGACCACATGAAATATATAATCTAGCCGCTCAATCACATGTCGCTGTGTCTTTCGAAGTACCTGAGTATACCGCAAATGCTGATGCATTAGGCGCTTTAAGAATTTTAGAGGCAATAAAGTTTCACAAATTAGAAAAAAAGACAAAATTTTATCAAGCAGGTACTTCAGAAATGTATGGAAAAGTTCAAGAGACACCACAAAGTGAAAAAACTAATTTTTACCCTTTAAGTCCTTATGGTGTTGCAAAATTATACGCTCATTGGATTACAAAAAATTATCGAGAGGCCTATAATATTTTTGGATCTAACGGTATTCTGTTTAATCACGAAAGCCCAAGAAGAGGAGAAACTTTTGTGACCAAAAAAATAATCAGAGCTTTAGTAAGGATAAAAATGGGTAAACAAAAAAGTCTTTTTTTAGGCAACTTAGACTCCAAAAGAGATTGGGGACATGCAAGAGATTATGTTGAAGCAATGTGGAAAATTTTACAACAAAGAAAACCTGATGATTATGTTATAGCTACTGGAAAGCAATATAGCATAAGACAATTCATTAATTTAGTAGCAAAAAAAATAAATTTAAACATTATTTGGAAAGGAAAGGGGCTAAACGAGAAAGGCTATGATACCAGAACAAAAAAAAATATAATATTTATTGACAAAAATTACATTAGACCTCTTGATGTAAATACATTGTTAGGTAATGCCTCAAAAGCTAGAAAACAACTTTCTTGGACACCCAAAACTAACATTAATCAACTTATTGAAGAAATGATTTCAGAGGAATTAAATATACTAAATGTTGAATAAAAAAACTAAAATTTTTATTGCTGGACATAAAGGTATGGTAGGTTCCTCAATATTAAAAAAATTATTAATCAATGGTTATACCAATTTAATATTTGCTGATAAAAAAAAACTTAACTTACTAGATCAAAAAAAGGTCTTTAGATATCTAAAAAAAAATAAGCCTAATTTAGTTATAATAGCTGCTGCAAAAGTCGGTGGAATACTAGCTAATTCTAAATTCAAAGAGAAATTTTTATTTGAAAATCTACAAATTCAAAACAATTTAATTCATGGTTCATATTTAGCTAAAATAAAAAATCTTATTTTCTTAGGCTCAAGCTGTATTTACCCAAGAAACTGTAAACAACCAATGAAAGAAGATCATATATTGTCAGGTAAATTAGAAAAGACTAACGATGCATACGCAATAGCAAAAATTGCAGGGATATACATGTGTGAAAATTACTCTAAAAGTTATAATTTAAATTATAAATGTCTCATGCCACCAAATATGTACGGCCCAGGTGATAATTATAACCTTGAAACTTCTCATTTTTTTTCAGCATTAATTAAAAAAATCACTATTGCAAAAAAAAAAAATAAAAAACATATTATTTTATGGGGCACAGGAAAAGCTAAAAGGGAACTAATGTTTGTTGAAGATTTTGCTGATGCTCTAATTTATTTTATGAACAAAAAGATTAAAGAACCTTTTTTAAACATTGGAACTGGCAAAAGTTACTCAATAAAATGGTTTGCAAATTTTTTGATTAAAAAGATAGGAGGAAAATTAAAAATAAAATTTGACAAAAGCAAACCCGATGGTATGCCAAAAAAATGCTTAGATATAACATTGGCTAAAAAGTACGGTTGGAGATACAAGACCAATTTAGATAAAGGTTTTGAAATTACATACAAAGATTTTCAAAAAAATAATTAAAATCAACTAAAATTAAATATTTACAACTCTATATAATCAAGTATAAATCCTTTGCCTGGTGATTATTGCGAAGGTGTAATACCCGATCCCATTCCGAACTCGGAAGTCAAGCCCTTCTGCGCCGATGGTACTTTGTCTTAAGGCATGGGAGAGTAGGACGTTGCCAGGCTAAATATTATGAAAATCAAAAGTTCCCTAAAATCTTTAAAAAAAAGAGATCTTAATTCAAAGATGGTTAAGAGAAGAGGAAGGGTTTATATAATTAATAAAAAAAATCCAAAATTCAAAGCAAGACAAAAATAAAGTAAAATTATGGATAACGAAAGTCATAAAAAAACCTGGGAAAATTTTACAAAATTTGTTCTTTGGGGGACAATATCAGTTATTGCTATATTGGTAGTCTTAGCTATTGTTTTATTATAAATTCTAAAAATTTAATGATTATTGGCTCTGTAAATGAAAATAAAGATACTGAAAAAAGAATTTCAGTTACACCAGAAAATGTAAAAAAGTATATTTCAAATGGTTTTAAGGTATACCTTGAAAAAAACTACGGTCAGCATCTTGATATAATAGATGAAAAATTTTCAGAAAATGGCGCAGAGTTTTTTAGTGATAAAAAAAAGATTATCAAAGAGTCTGATATTTTATTACAATTAAACTTACCAAATGAAGAAGATTTAAAAAATTTATCTTCAAAAAATAATTTAATAGGAGTCTTTGATCCTGTAAATAATAAAGATCTTATTTCAAAAATTTCCAGAAATAATATTAATGTTTTCTCATTAGAATTACTTCCAAGAATAACACGTGCTCAGTCTATGGATATTTTGTCTTCCCAAGCAAATCTTGCAGGCTACAAAGCAGTTGTCGATGCATTTTCTTATTTTAATAAAGCAATACCAATGATGATGACAGCCGCGGGCACTATTCCAGCTGCAAAAGTTCTTGTTGTAGGAGCTGGGGTTGCTGGATTACAAGCTATTGCAACAGCTAAAAGAATGGGAGCGATTGTTTTTGCTACTGATGTTAGGATGGCATCCAAAGAGCAAGTTGAAAGCCTAGGTGGTAAATTTTTAGTTGTGGAAGGCTCAGAAAATTTAGAAACAACTGGAGGATATGCAAAAGAGGCCTCGGATGAATTTAAAAAAAAACAAGAGGACCTGCTAAAAAATACTCTCAAAAAAATAGATATTGTAATTTGTACAGCTTTAATACCTGGTAAAAAGGCTCCCAAAATTATTAAAGGAGATATGATTAAAGAAATGCCAAAAGGTTCAATTATTTACGATTTAGCAGCATCACAGGGAGGTAATACAGAATTTACAAAAACAGATAAAATAGTTGATATAGAAGGTGTCAAAATTTTAGGTGACAGTAATTTGCTAAATAAACTTCCAATATCTGCATCCAATTTATACTCTAAAAATTTGTTTAACTTTGTGATTAACTTATATGATAAAAAAAATAACAAAATTAATATAAACTTAGAAGACGAAATTATAAAAAAAACTTTGGTAAAATAATATGGAAATAGATCCTTTTGTATTTAGATTAAGTATATTTATTCTGTCAATATTTGTTGGCTACTATGTTGTCTGGAGCGTTACACCATCTCTTCATACACCTTTAATGTCTGTAACCAACGCAATTTCATCAGTCATTATAGTGGGAGCAATAATCGCAGCACTAGCTGGAAAAGGTAATGTTATTTTTAATCAAGCAAGTATATTTGGATATCTGGCTATCATATTAGCAGCAGTAAATATTTTTGGAGGATTTTTAGTGACCCAAAGAATGTTAGCCATGTATAAGAAGAAGAAAAAATAATGATTTCAGTAAATTTACTTGCAATGTTCTACTTGATCTCTGGGGTGTTATTCATTTTAGCGTTGAGAGGACTTTCATCTCCTGAAACCTCCAGACAAGGAAATTTTTTTGGTATTCTAGGAATGTCAATTGCAGTAGTGGTGACATTCTTATCAATAGGTAATTTCTCCATTAGCTTTGTATATGTTATTGCGTTCCTATTAATTGGTGGAAGTATTGGGGCTATTATAGCTTTTAAAATACCAATGACGGCGATGCCCGAGTTAGTTGCTGGTTTTCATAGTTTGGTTGGTTTAGCAGCTGTTTTTGTAGCAATTTCAGCTTTTTTAAATCCAGATGCTTTTAATCTTGGTACAATAGGAAACATTAAACTAGCAAGTTTGATTGAGATGTCAATTGGTGCAGCTGTAGGTGCAATAACTTTTTCTGGTTCAATAATTGCATTTCTAAAGTTAAGAGGAATAATGTCTGGTGCACCTATAACCTTTCCAGGTCAACATATTTTAAATTTAATAATTTTAATTTCTATTATAGGATTAACTTATTTTCTGTGTGCTACGCAGTCATCAAGCTTATTCTGGACTTTGATATTAATCTCTTTCTTAGTGGGAATACTCTTAATTATACCAATTGGTGGAGCTGATATGCCTGTTGTAATTTCAATGCTGAACTCATATTCAGGTTGGGCAGCAGCGGGAATAGGTTTTACTTTAGAAAATACTGCTTTAATTATTACTGGAGCTTTAGTTGGTTCCTCTGGAGCAATTTTATCTTATATAATGTGCAAAGGGATGAACAGATCCTTTTTTAGTGTAATAATGGGAGGGTTTGGTGGAACTGATCAAGTAATTCAATCTAACAACAAAGAGCAAAAACCTGTTAAAAGTGGAAATTCAGATGATGCAGCATTTTTAATGAAAAATGCATCTTCAGTGATTATCGTGCCAGGTTATGGAATGGCCGTAGCACAAGCCCAACACGCGTTAAGGGAAATGGTAGATACACTTAAGAAAAATGGTGTCAAAGTTTCGTATGCTATACATCCGGTTGCGGGAAGAATGCCAGGTCACATGAATGTACTACTCGCTGAGGCAAACGTTCCTTACGATGAGGTTTTTGAATTAGAGGAAATAAATAATGATTTTGCTAATTGCGATGTTGCATATGTGATTGGTGCAAATGATGTTACAAACCCAGTGGCTAAAACAGACCCTCAAAGCCCGATTTATGGTATGCCAATTTTAGATGTTGAAAAAGCAAAGTCAGTTTTGTTTGTAAAAAGAAGTCTTTCACCAGGTTATGCAGGAGTAGACAATGATCTATTTTATAGGGAAAATACTTTAATGCTGTTTGCTGATGCAAAAAAAATGACTGAAGATATAATTAAAAGTTTTTAACTGTGACCCAAATTTATTGTGATATTGCTGACATAAAAACGATCAAAAAATACTCTGAAAAAAAAATTGTTAAAGGATTTACTACAAATCCTAGCTTGATGAGAAAGGCTGGTGCTAAAAATTACGAGTTGTATTCAAGAGAAATTTTAAAAGTTTGTAAAAACAAACCTATATCCTTCGAAGTTTTTGCGGATGATTATGAAAATATTTTGAGACAAGCATTGATAATTAAGTCTTGGGGTAGAAATGTTTATGTAAAAATACCAGTAGAAAACTCAAAAGGTATATTTATGGGAAAAGCTATAAATGAGTTATGTAAAAATAATATTAAAATTAATATTACTGCAGTTTACACACACAAACAAACTGCAAGAATATTAAATAAAATTACAGGGAAAAATAAAGTTATTATATCAATATTTGCCGGAAGGGCAGGTGATGTGGGTAAAGATCCGATTCCAGAAATTAAAAAAAGTATTAATATTTCCAAAAAATATAAGAATGTGAAAATTTTATGGGCAAGTGTAAGGGAGCCATATAATTACTTACAAGCAGCTCAACTTGGTTGTCAAATAATAACAATACCCCCAAGTATCATCACCAAAATAGAAAAATTTGGTAAATCATTCAAAAGTTTAACTAACGATACAGTTAAAGCTTTTCTTATAGATAGTAAAAAATCTAAATTTAAAATTTAAATTGAAAATTGGTTGCGGGGGACGGATTTGAACCGCCGACCTTCAGGTTATGAGCCTGACGAGCTACCAGACTGCTCCACCCCGCGATATTAAATTCTATTTTTTAACTTATTTAATTTTTTAACTCTTTTAATGTTTTCTTGAAGAATTCTTTTCTTTTTCTCTGATGGCTTTTCATAATTAGATTTTAACTTCACAATTTTAAAAAAACCATCTCTCTGAAGTTTTCTTTTTAAAACCCTCAAAGCTTGTTCTATATTATTATCTTTAACGTCTATTTTAATAACATCCTCCAAAAAAAGTAGTAATTAACATCTAAAAAAAATTATGTCTATTATTTTTTTACACAGTTTGATTTTGTTTCTGGGCTTTTTCTTTTAGTTTTTTCTCCCTCTTTAAACGTCTTTCAGCTTTCTCTAAAGCATCCGATAAATCTTTTTGTGAAAATAAATTTATAGCGACAGGATCCTTAGCATTTAAACTATTAAAATTCCAGTAACTTTTATTTCTAATTGCAACAACAGAATTTTTTGTAATTCCCACAAGCTTAGCAATTTGAGAATCTTTTAATTGAGAATGATTTTTAATTAACCAAAGAACTGAATCTGGCTTATCTTGTCTTTTAGATAAAGGGACATATTTTTTTAACTTTTTTTCAGTCTCTTTTACATCAATGTCGTAGTTTGTAATATTTAGCGGTCTATTCTGATCTTTGCTAGACAAATCAATCTCTTCTCGCGTTAATTGACCTGATATAATAGGGTTGTATGGTTTAATCCCTTTAGCTACTTCTCCATCAGCGATACCTTGAACTTCTATTTCATGTAAATTGCAAAAATTTGCAATTTGTTTAAATGTTAAAGTTGTATTTTCAACTAACCATACTGCTGTCGCCATTGGCATTAATGGTGTCGTTGTCATAATTAAAATTATTTTTTCTTTTCTGATTTGAAGTTTTGAAATTTTTTATTAAATTTGCTAACTCTACCTTTATCTAAAATTTTTTGTTTTCCACCAGTCCATGCAGAATGTGATTTAGGATCTATTTCAAGTTTAAGCACATCACCTTCATTACCCCATGTAGATTTTGTCTCAAACTGAAATCCATCTGTCATTTCAACTTTTATATTATGATAGTTAGGGTGAATATTTTTTTTCATAGCGAACTTATAGCAAAAGAAAATTATAAAACAATTAAAAGATTTTTATTTTTTTGTTCAAATCGCCACTTATTCTCTCGTTTGATGCTTTTATGCTTATTTTACTAAATTCCTTAAATTCAAAATTATCCACTATTCCCCCAGCTTCTTTTATTAATATAGTCCCAGCAGCTATATCCCAAAGATTTACATTTTTTTGTAAACAGCCGTCAAATCTACCACATGAAACATATGCTAAATCCAAAGCGGCACTGCCCGTATGTCTTATAATTAAATTTTCAGGAATATTTTTTCTAAAATTAACTCCGTAAAGACAACTAGAAATATCATTTTTTTTGGAAACTCTTATACTTTTATTATTTAAATAAGAACCACCGTTTTTTTCAGCATAAAAAATTTCATCTTTTATTGGATCATATGTAACACCTGCAACAATTTCTTTTTCAATTTGAAGAGCAATTGATATGCAAAAATGTGGAACGCCATTTAAAAAATTTGTAGTGCCATCAATTGGATCAATTATCCAAAAATTATCTTTATCTTTTTTTTCAATAAGACCACTTTCCTCAGTTAAAATTGAAAAGTTTTTTTTTGATTTTTCAAGCTCATTAATAACAACTTCTTCTACTTTTCTGTCAGCATTTGTTACGAAATTATTAGGACCTTTCAAAGACACTTGTAATTTTTCCACTTCGCCAAAATCTCTTATTAAGATTTTTGAAGCTTTTTCTGCTGCTTTAATCATCAAATTTAAGTTAGGAGAAATAGAATTCATATTAAATTTTTTTCATATATTCTAAGGTTCTTGTATCAATAATTATTTCATCCCCGGTTTCAATAAAAGGAGGTACTTGGATACTCAAACCATTTTCTAAAGTTGCAGGTTTGTAAGACGAGGAAACTGTTTGTCCTTTTAAAGCTACATCTGTGCCTTTAATCTTGCAAGTTACTTGATTTGGTAATTCAACAGATATTGCAATATCATTGTAAAAGCTGATCGACACCTGTAAATTTTCAACAAGCAATTTACCTTTTTTTCCAACAATATTTTTTTCAATTTCAATTTGTTCAAACGACTTAGGTTCTATAAAAAAATAATTTTTGTCATCTTCGTATAGATAATTATATTTTGTCTCCTCTAATGATGCCTTTTCAACAGTTTCGCTAGATCTAAATCTTTCATTCAATTTAGTATTTTTATTAATACTTTTCATTTCTACTTGCGCAAATGCCCCACCTTTGCCAGGCTTTACATGTTGAGTCTTTAGTACTTGCCACAAATCATTTTTATATTCTAAAAGCATACCAACTCTAATTTCACCAGCGTTAATTTTCATTTAAATTTTTTAATAGCTTCTATAGGTTTTATTTTTTTGTTTTTCCAAATGTAGCCTGAAATAGCTAAAAAGTTCGCTTTATTCAATAGAAGTTTTTGGTAATTATTTGAATTAATTCCCCCAATAGCAACTATTGGTTTATTTGTGATCCTTCTAGCTTTTTTTAGTGTACTGACTGATGCTATGTATTTTACTTTTTTTGTTTTCGATAAATAAAAAGCTCCAAACGCTAGGTAATCAGCTTTATTTTGTATAGCGACTTTGGCTAATCTAATTGAATTGTGGCATGTAACACCAATTATTTTATTACCAATTATTTTTCTTGCATTTAAGATATCCATATCTTTTTGACCTAAATGACAACCATCTGCATCTAACTTTTTTGCTAAGAGAACATCATCATTAATAAGGAACTTGACATTAAAATTTTTACAGATTTTTTTAATCTTTTTCCCAATTATCAATTTTTTTTTAAATACATTCTTTTTAAGTCTAAGCTGAAAAAAACTAACTTTATTTTTTTTAAATATTTGAGTTAAATCACTATAAAAAGATTTTTTTATAGTTAATGGAGAAATTAAGTAAATAAATTTTTTTTTATTAATTTTCAAGATCTTTAGACCATTTTCCTTGAGCTGCTAATGTATTCATTTTGGCTCGGTGGTTAAAAATCTTTTGTGTTCCTTCAATATTTCTTATGTCTTTTGACCAAAATTTTAAAGCCCCTTGTTGTAGTGCTCGACCATATGAAAAACTCATAATAAAATTAGTGTCATTACTTTTATTTATAAGATTTAAGTTTTCTGTTGCCTCTATTTCAGATTGACCTCCAGATAAAAATGCTATTCCTGGAACTTCTGAGGGAACAGAATTTTTTAAACATTCCAAGGTTAATTTTGCAACTTCCTCATTTGAGATTTTGTTTTTACATTTATTGCCGGCTAAAATCATGTTAGGTTTAAGTATTATTCCCTTTAAATCAACTTTGTGTAAAATTAGTTCATCAAAGCATTTTTTAATCACTTCCGATGTTTTTGAATAACATTCTTTTGCTGAATGATCACCGTCCATTAATACCTCTGGTTCAACAATAGGAACCATATTACACTCTTGAACTAGAGCTGAATATCTAGCAAGTGCATGAGCATTTGATTGAATAGAAAGTTTGCTAGGGTAGCTTTTAGATATATTGTATACACCCCTCCATTTTGTAAATTTCGCACCAAGTTTATAATAATCTTTTAATCTTTCTCTTAATCCATCTAAGCCTTCAGTGATTTTTTCATCTGGCGATCCTGCTAAAACTTTTGCTCCCGTATCTACTTTTATTCCTGGTGCAGAGCCCATATTTAAAATTAACTCTGGGATCAAATTTTTTTTGGAAGTCTTTTGTCTTATTGTTTCATCATACAAAATTACGCCACCTATACATTCTGTCATACTTGAAGCACTGAACAGTGTTTCTCTAAATAACAATCTATTTTCTGGAGTTGATTGCACTTTCACTCCATCTAATCTTTTTGTCATAGTGCCAGTGCTTTCATCTGCAGCAAGAATACCTTTACCATTTTTTAAAATTTTAATCGCAATATTATTTAGTTCAGACATATTAACTTAAAGCTTTTATACCAGGAAGATCTTTTCCTTCAAGATATTCTAAAAAAGCACCACCAGCAGTTGAAACAAAATTAAAATTTTTTATTAATTTGATTTCATTTACTAAAGCTATTGTATCACCACCGCCTAAAACAGAATAAATAGATTTGTTTTTATTTTTTTTTACGATTGCATTTGCAATTTCATAACTACCATTAGCAAAATTAGGGTTCTCGAAATATCCTGCTGGCCCATTCCATAGAACTGTTTCGCTATTTTCAATAACTTTTTTAATTATACTTATTGTTTTTGGTCCTATGTCTAAAATCAAGTCATCCTCCTCTATTTCATTCAATTCCTTAGCCTTAGAAATACTATCTAGATTTTTCCCCACTTGTACATCTATTGGAAAAATAATTGAACAAGCATGTTGCTTTGATGTTTTGAATATTTCATCAATTATTTTTTCACAATTTTCCTCCTTAATTGAATTTCCTATTTGATTTCCTTTATAATTAAGAATATTATTAGCCATTCCTCCTACAATAATAATATTATTAAATTTAGGTATTAAATTTTTAATTACCCCAATTTTAGTAGAGATTTTAGATCCTCCAATAATACAAGTAATAGGTTTTTTAATTTCAGATGTAACTTTTTTTAAAGCACCCAATTCCGCTTCCAACTGAAGACCAGCAAAAGAGGGCAAAAACTCTGTGATTTTACTTACAGACGCATGAGCTCTATGAGAACAAGAAAAAGCATCGTTGACAAACAAATCTGCTAAACTTGCCAATTGTTTAGCAAACGAAGGATCGTTATTTTCCTCTTCCTTGTAAAATCTTATGTTTTCTAAAAAAATAATTTCATCATCCTTATTTTTAAATAGATCTTCTTTTTTTAATTGAAAAATATTATCGCTAATTAGACTAATTCTTCTATTAATTTTTTTTTCTAAATTTTTACAAATAGGCCCCATAGATAGATTGCTATTTTTTTCTCCTCTCGGACGACCTACATGAGATACTACTATAATACGTGAATTCTTGCTTAGTAAAAAATTGATTATTGGTAAAATCTTATCAATTCTTGTTTGATCTGTGATTACTCCATTTTTAAGTGGAACGTTTAAGTCTAGCCTCAACAAAACTTTTTTTTGACTCAAATTCTCTTGATCTTTAATACTTTTCATTAAGAA
>CACMMN010000015.1 GCA_902614905.1 uncultured Pelagibacteraceae bacterium
TCCGGACCGCTTTTAATAGTTGCAGGAGCTGGATCTGGCAAAACAAAGGTGCTTACCTCAAGAATAGCCCATATCCTAAAAGAGAATAAAGCATTTTCAAACCAAATATTGTCAGTAACTTTTACAAATAAAGCTGCACGTGAAATGAATAATAGAGTAAGTAAAATTCTTAATAATAAAGAAGTGGGTTTACCTTGGTTAGGTACTTTTCATTCAATATGTGCTAAAATTTTAAGGAGACACGCTAAAGCAGCTAATTTAAATCAAAATTTTACAATAATCGATCAAGACGATCAATTAAGACTAATAAAGTCAATTTGTAACGCAGAAAACATTGATATAAAAAAAATATCACCGAATTTTATAATTTCTTTAATTAATAAGTGGAAAAATTTTGGGTGGTACCCTGATGAGGTTGTTTTAAAAAAAAATGAAAATCTTGAAAAAAATTTATTAAAAATTTATAAAATTTACCAAGATAAGCTAATTAACCTAAACACTTGTGACTTTGGAGATTTAATTTTACACTGTGTATCAATTTTCGAAAAAAATCCAGATATAAATGAAATGTATTCTAAAAATTTTAAATATATTTTAGTAGACGAATATCAGGATACAAATTTTATTCAAAGTAAATGGTTAAATCTTTTAACTAAAACTCATGACAATATTTGTTGTGTTGGTGATGATGATCAATCTATTTATAGTTGGAGGGGTGCAGAAATCAAAAATTTTTTAGAATTTGACAAAGTATATAAAAATACAAAAATTATTAGACTTGAGGAAAATTATAGATCCACGCAAAATATCTTAAATGTGGCATCTGAACTTATCTCAAAAAATGAGAATAGATTGGGTAAAGAACTCATTTCAAATCAAAATCAAGGAGAACTAGTAAACCTTAATTGTTATAAAAATGGAAAAGATGAAGCAATAAGTGTATCAAAAATCATTGAGGATCAAGTTTCAAAAAAACATAGATTAAATAATGTAGCTATATTAGTTAGAGCAATTTACCAAACAAGAGAATTTGAAGAAAGATTTCTAAAAATTGGTTTACCTTATAGAATAATAGGAGGAGTTAAATTTTATGAGCGTGCTGAAATAAAAGATTGCATCGCATATCTTAGAATAGTCTATCAAAATAAAGATGATTTAGCTTTTGAAAGAATTGTTAACGTGCCCAAAAGATCAATTGGAGATACTTCTTTTAAAATAATAAGTGAACATGCAAAAAAAAATAGTTTATCCCTCGAAAATTCGTCCAAAAATTTGATTGAATTGAATAAAATCAAACCTAAAACAAAAACTGGTTTATCTAATTTTTTGAATTTATTGAAAAAATGGAGAAATGACCATTTCAACAAAAAAATTGACCATGTGAAATTACTTCAAATAATTTTAGACGAATCAGGTTATTCATTATTATTAAAAAATAAAAAAGATTTAGAAAATGAAAATAGACTTGAAAATATAAAAGAGCTTTTAAATGCTATGAAAGAATTCGATAATCTGGAAAGTTTTTTAGAACATGTGTCTTTAGCAACATCAATAGATAATGATTGGGATGGAGAAAAAGTTAACTTGATGACAATGCATGCTTCTAAAGGTCTTGAATTTGATACGGTTTTTCTCCCAGGTTGGGAGGAGGGATTATTTCCTCATCAAAAATCAATTGATGAGAAAGGTCAAAAAGGCCTTGAGGAGGAAAGAAGACTTGCATATGTAGGTATCACTAGAGCAAAACATGACGTGTATATATCGTTTTCACTTAACAGATTTTACCAAGGAGATTGGATAGATAGTATTTCTTCAAGATTTATAGATGAGCTGCCTGAAAAATATATTAAAAAAATAAATAATTATGAAAAAGAGGAAGATGATTTTTTTGAGTTTAATCAAGACTTAGGAAATGATGAAGAAGTTTATAGAAGTCCAGGTTGGTTAAGATACCAAAAGCGGTTAAAATGATTTCTAATAAAATCAAGACGTTAAGAAATAAATTTTTAAAATTCGATATAGACGGATATGTAATTCCAAAAAACGATGTATATTTTAGTGAATATTCATCACCTGACAGGCTAAAATTTATATCTAATTTTGATGGATCTGCTGGGTTAGCTATAATTTTAAAAGATAAAAATTATTTGTTTGTTGATGGAAGGTATACAATTCAAGCTAAATTTCAGTCTGGTAAGAACTTTAATATTATCGAAATTCATAAAAAACTACCATGGAAGGTTTTAAATCACAGAATTAAAATAGGATATAATCCTTATTGTTTTACAAGTTTAAGTTTAAAAAGATATTTCAAAAATTACTTCAACCTTTTACCAATTTACGATGATTTAATAATTAAAAGTAAGACAAAAAAAATTAATAAAAAATTTTATTTTATAAATGATAATATCTCGGGAGAAAATTCTAAATCAAAAATTAGCAAAGTTTTAAAATATCTTCATGAAGACAAATCGGATTGTCTTTTTATTACTGCACCTGAAAATGTTGCCTGGCTATTAAATTTAAGAGGTTATGATAATCCATATAGTCCAATTCCAAATTGTAGGCTGATTTTAAAAAATAATGGTAAAATGTATTTGTTTACAAATAAATCAAAAATAAAAAAATTATTTAAAAAAATAAATAGATTAAAAATAAAGTTAATTGATGAAAGTAGATTAGATATTTTTTTAAAAGATCTTAAATCAAAAAAAATTATTTTAGATCGATTGAGTTGTTCATTGGCGTATGAAAATATTCTTAAAAATAAAATTGATATTTCAATTAGAAACGATCCAATTTATTATATGAAATCAATAAAAAACAACACTGAAATAAAAAACTTTATAAAATCACACATTTTTGATGGAGTTGCAGTAGTAAAATTTCTGAGTTGGCTTAAAGGTTATAAAAAAAACCTTACCGAACTAGAGTCTGAAAAAAAATTAAATTATTTTAGAATGAAAAATAAAAATTATTTGTTTCCAAGCTTTAATACAATTTCTGCATCAGGACCTAACGGTGCAATTATACACTATCGAGTAAACAAAAGATCTAATAGAATTATAAAAAAAAATGATCTTTTCTTATGTGACTCGGGCGGACAATATAAATATGGAACAACCGATATAACAAGAACAATAAGCTTAGGAAAACAAATTAGAAAGATAAAAAATATTTTCACATATGTTTTAAAAGGACATATTGCAGTCGCAACCGCAAACTTGAAAAAATTAAAAAGTGGACATTTGATAGATAGTTTAGCTAGGAGATTCCTCAAAAGTAGAGGTTTAGATTATCCACACGGAACTGGTCACGGTGTAGGTTATTTTCTTAATGTTCATGAGGGGCCTGTTGCAATATCTAAAGGTTATAAAATCACACTTAAACCAGGTAATGTTATGAGCAACGAACCTGGTTTTTATAAAAAGGGTAAATTCGGTATTAGATTAGAAAATATGATTTATGTTAAAAAAGTCAAAAATAATTTATTTTTTAAAAATTTAACCTTAGTGCCATTTGATAAAAATTTAATTAATTTTAATTTGCTTACTAAAAAGGAAAAAGATTATTTAATAAACTATAACATGGAAATTTACCTTAAGTTGGAGAAATATTTAAATTATAAAGAAAAATTTTGGCTATTGTCTCAATTTTGAAATTTTTTCAAAATCTAATTGGTTTAATATTTTGACTTTTAAATCATTTGCCATTTTTACTTTTCTTAAAGTAGGTTTATCACCTGTTATTAAATAATCTAGTTTTTTGGAGACATTGCTTACAATTTTGCCTCCATTATTTTCGACAATTGATTTGGCCTCCGCTCTACTAATATCATTTAACTTTCCCGTGAACATTAATATTTTGTTAAAAAATACACCATCTTTTTTTTTTAAAATATTTTTTTCAATAATTAAAATTTCACTTAAAGATGAAATAACTTTTATGTTCAATTTATTATTAAAAAAATTTTTTAAGGACGATGTCTGTGTATCTCCAATTCCATCGATGTTTGATAATTCTTCAATTTTGTTTTGATCTTTTAATTCAACAAAACTGGGGTAATCACCTAAAAATTCAGATATTAATTTTGCATTTTCCTGTCCTATATGTCTTATACCAAGAGAATAAATAAATTTATCCAATTTTATTTTTTTCGATTTATTTATTGAATTTTTGAGATTTTCTGCTGATTGTCTGCCCCAGCCCTCTAGTCTAGAAATTTTTTGAAAATCTAAATTAAATATATCATCAGGATATTTTATAAATTTTAAATCCCAGAACTTTTCTATGACTTTTTTTCCAAGTCCTTCAATGTTAAGAGCATCTTTAGAGACAAAATGTTTTAGTTTCTCAATAGAAATCTTTTCGCATCCAAATCCCTCGTTGCTGCACCTTCTAACTGCGTCGACTTTTTTTGTAACAGAATTATAATCTTTGATAGTTTTTGATCCACATGATGGACATTTGTCTGGAAAAATATATTTTTTTGATTTTAATGATCTTAATTTTTTGTCTACGGCAATTACATGGGGTATTACATCGCCAGCTCTCTCAATTTTAACAGTATCACCAATTCTAATATCTTTTCTAATTATTTCATCTTCGTTATGTAAAGTTGCATTCGAAACTATTACACCACCTATGTTAACAGGTTTAACTTTTGCAACTGGGGTTAAAGCGCCAGTTCTTCCAACCTGAATATCAATGTCAATAATTTTAGTAATTGAATAATTAGCAGAAAACTTATGAGCAATAGCCCATCTAGGAGCTGTTGCCATAAAACCTAGTCTTTTTTGTAAAATAAATTCATTAACCTTATAAACGATGCCATCAATATCATAGTTCAATCTAAATCTTTTTTTTTCTAAATCAGAATGGTAATTAATTAAATTATCAATACCTTTAATTTTTTTATTTAACTCAGATGTTTTAAAACCCCATTTATTTAAATTTTTTATAAAATCACTCTGTTTATTTGATTTCATGCTTGAACTGAAACCAAATGTATAAGCAATAAACTTTAAGGGAATTAATTCTGTTTTTTTTGGATCTTTTTGTCTTAATGATCCTGATGCTGCATTTCTTGGATTTGCAAAATCATTTTCTATCTTTTTAAAATCATTATTTTCTATGAAAACTTCTCCTCTTATATCTATTTCTTCAGGAAAATCTTTGTGAGAGATATTTAAAGGAATATCTTTAATAGTTTTTAAATTTTCAGTTATATCTTCACCCTCTTCACCGTCTCCTCTTGATAAACCTCTGACAAATTTGCCATTTTTGTAATTGAGCGATGCGGAAATTCCGTCAATTTTAGGCTCTACATTATATTCAAATTCATAATTTTTATTTAAAGCTAAAAAATTAATATTTTTCTTTTGAAAATTTATGAGATCTTCTTTAGTAAACGCATTTGCTAATGATAACATTTTAACTTTATGTTTAAATTTTTCAAATTTTTTTGATGGTTTATAGCCAACTTTGACACTAGGCGATTTCGAATTACTTAAGCTATATTTTTTTTCCAGTTCTAAAATTTCACTTTTTAGCTCATCATATTTTTTGTCAGATACTAGAGGGTTTTGATTTTGATAATAAAATTTATTGTATTTATTTAATAATTTTATTTTTTTTTTATAATTCTTTAATAATGAATTTTCCATTAAATTAATAGAGAAGTTCCTTGAATTTTTTAAAAATTCCCTTTTTTTCTTTTTTAATTTCTAACTTAGTCTTATAATTTTCATTGAAAATCTTATAACTTTTTGAATACCATTCACTAGATTGATAATTATACCCTAATAATGAAGCATATTTTTGGGACTCATCAATCAATCCAAGTTTATAGTGTAGTTCTACCAATCTGTGAAGAGCCTCATCTATAAATGAAGTCTCATCATATTTTTCAACTACATTCTTAAAACGATTGATT
Organism: uncultured Pelagibacteraceae bacterium; assembly: GCA_902614905.1. Lineage (GTDB taxonomy): Bacteria > Pseudomonadota > Alphaproteobacteria > Pelagibacterales > Pelagibacteraceae > Pelagibacter. The sequence continues at coordinate 5,936 of CACMMN010000015.1, forward strand.
GCTGCAACCCATTTATTTTTTTTTACGTAATGAATTCCTACGTACATTTCCTTTGAAGCAAGATAGTCTTGAATCAAATCTAACTTATATGTTGAGTCCAGAGCAAAATCCGTGTTTGGATAATTTTTTTCAATAAATTTAAATTTTTCTTCTGCCATTACTAAAGGTTTTAAATCTTTTTTTTCATCCACAATTCTCTCATAATAAATCATACCTAATAAGTAATGAGCATATGGTACATTTTTTTCATTAGGATAAACTTTCAAAAATCTATTTAATTCATATTCGGCATCATAGTAATAATCTTGCGAATAATAAGCATATGCTGCCATTAATGCTGCTTTAGGTGCCCATGTAGATTGAGGAAACAATAGTTCAGCCTCATTAAATTTTTTTGCAGCAAATAATACGTCTCCATTCTCTAACTCATTATATCCTTCTTCAAAGGCTTCTATCATTTGAGTTTTGATATTTTTTTCAGTTACAATAGAAACTTTTTCATCTTTTGAGCATGATGCTAAAAGAACTGTTTTTAATATTATTGCTAAAACAACAAAATTTTTTAAAATTTTCATTTTTGAATTATTAACAGAATAATTAAAAAGCTTAAGTATTTATGCTGTAGATTTTAATGGATTTTTGATTAAAAATGAATGAGGTATATTTTTTTCTTTTAATTCAATTATTGAAAAATTCTCATTATTGCTAAATAATTCTCTTAAGCCTTGATTTGTTACATTATGTCCACCTTGGCTAGATGTAATTTTCCCAACCATTCTATAACCAGATAAATATAAATCACCAAGACAATCTAAGATTTTATGATTAACAAATTCCTTTGGGTTCCTTAATTTTTCATCATTAAGTATTTCGTTACCTTTTAATACTATAGCATTATTCAGACTTCCTCCCTGAGCTAATCCCATTTTTTTTAATTTTTCTACATCCTCAAATAAACAAAATGTTCTAGAATCATAAACTTCCTTTAATTCATCCATATAAATATTTTTTGAGTTTCTTTGATTTAAAATTGAGTTTTGTTTATATTTTATTTCAAAATCGATTTCTAAGCTAATTCTATTTGGTTCAAATGTAATAAATTTCTCACCATCAGTATATTTAATTTTTTTATTAACTTTAATTACTCTAATTGGTTGATCACTAATATTGAAGCCAATGTTTTCAATCTCCCCTACAAAATTTTTTGCAGAACCGTCCATAATCGGTAATTCTTCTGAATTGAGTTCAATTAAAAGATTATCTATACCTAGCCCACAAAGAGCAGCCATTAAATGTTCAACTGTAGAGACACTAACACCATTTTCATTTGTTAATTTTGTACAATAGGATGCACTTGAAACGTTAAATACACTTGAATGTATTAAGTTATTTATTTTTAAATCTGATCTTTTGAATATTATTCCAGTATTCGGTCTTGCGGGAATTAAAGTCATTACGACTTTTTTACCCGAGTGAAGTCCGATACCTTCAAATTTTAAACTTTTTTTTAGAGTTTTTTGATTTAAAACAGACATTTCAATCTTATAGTTGTTTAAAAATAATATGGGAAAACAAGTAATGTTACAAAAGAATACAGTCTATTAATCGAAAAAATTGAATATTCTATCAAATAAACTGTGCTTTTCTTCAGTGTTTTCAATAAGTATGACCTCAGATTGATTTGCTCCATTAATTATTTTGTATGCAGAAAGGCACAATGTATCATCTTTATTTTCATTTAAAAATTTTTTGGCATAATCATGTGATATTATTTTTTTCACATCAATTTTACATTCATTAAATAATTTTGTTAATTTATTGATAAGATTTTTGTTTAAACAAATTAATTCTATTTCTAATACAATTTTTTTAAATTTTTTCCATTCAGGGAAAATATTATAAACTTTGTCATCAACGACGTATTTATTAATTATAACATGTAGAATAGTTAAATTTTTCTCACTATTGTAAAATTCTTGCATAGCACCTTTTACTAGTTTGATTATGACTTCTTTATCTAGTTTTCTTTCATCATAAATATCTTTGACGCTGAATAATATATTTTGATAAGTCTTAGATTTAATAGATATGTACCCATTATTTAAAAAAAAACCCAGATCTTTTTCTAATTTTCTTATATTTTCTTTAAGTAAAGTTGTTATTAATTTAAAATTTAGATTACTATTTAGACCGCCTGGTAATTCAAAGTTGACAGTATTTTTTAATCTACTTTTTTCATTATCAAAAAAACAGATATAAATTTTGTTTTCAGTAATACCAAAATAGAAATCTACATTCTGAGAATTATTCATATTTTATTATTCTATTTTTTAGTCTCAAATCGATCACTTTAGAATTAATAAATTTTTTATCATTCAATAAACGATTACTATGATTAATTATTTCTTCTGTGTACTTAATTGGAAATCTTATTAATAATTCACTTTCTAAATTAATATCGAATCTTCCACTTTTAAATAAAATTATTTTATTTATCTTATCATAGTCTAATTTTGATAATCTTAGCAAATTTACCACTTTGAAAATATTGTCAATATTTTCAGAACCAGAAACGACTGGTAATTTTTTTTTTGTTGTTTTGATATTTAGTTTTTTACCATTGTCTCCTAAAATAATCTTATCATCTTTAAATAAAATTATACATATAGGTTTCGCAGGAATAAAATTAATTATTAATTTATTAGGGTAAATTTTTTTGATTAATAAATCTTTTGTGTCATTTCTATCAATTAATTTTTTAAAGTTCTTCTTTTCAACAAAAAAAATATTCTTATCTATAATATTTCTAATTTCATCTTTAATTAAAGTATTCTTTTTATCTGAAAATCCATTAACTTCAATCTGACTGATATTAAATAATTTTTTATTGAATAAATTATAATTATTTATTGATGTTAAAAATACTAATATAAAGCCATAAACAAAAAATCTCAAATTTTTATCTATTTTTAGAGGCATCTTTAATCATCCAGCTAATTAATGACTTAAAGTCTATTCCATTGTGGGCGGCTATCTCAGGGACCAATGATAAATTAGTCATGCCAGGCTGAGTATTAAGCTCAAGTAAATAAAACTTGTTTTTATAAAACTTAAAATCAGATCTAGTAATTCCTCTGCAATTTAAAAGATTATGTGCTTTAAAAGCAATTTGATTAATTTTTTTATAATTTTTTTTACTTAAATTAACTGGAATTATATGCCTAGTTTTTGCGTTAGAATTATATTTTGCCTTATAGTCATAAAATTTTCTTTTTGGTTTAAGTTCAATGGCTCCTAATTTTTTTTTTCCCATAATTGCTACTTGAATTTCTCTACCAGGTATAAATTTTTCAATCAATATTTCTTTATAATTTTTCATTTTTTTTAGTTTAGTTGATAATAAAGATTTATTTTTACATATATAAACATCTAAGCTAGATCCTTCATTAATTGGCTTTATTACTACTGGATAATTTAAATAATTTTTAATTTTTTTATAATTAATATTATTATTGTTTTTTAATTTAATATATTTAGGTGTTAATATTTTATTTCTAATAAAAATTTTTTTTGATATTTCTTTATCCATCGCAAACATTGATGAAATGACGCCTGAATGTGTATATTTTATATCTAAAGTCTCAAAGATTGATTGTATAAAACCGTCTTCGCCAAATCTTCCATGCAAAGCATTAAAAATAACATCTGGTTTAAAATTTTTGATTGTTTTTAAAAGGTTGTGACAAGGATCACAAAACTTTATTTTGTAAATATTGTTAATTGATTTTATTATAGCTTTTGCTGATCTAATACTTATAAGTCTTTCTTTAGAATAACCTCCACCCAAAATTAAAATTTTTTTTTTCATTCTAATTAACAATCTCTAACTCTAATTCCAGAGATATTCCTGTTTTTTCTTTCACCTTTGATTTAACAAAATTGATCAAATTATACATATTTTCAAAGGATGCATTTTTGGAATTAACAAAAAAATTGCTGTGCTTTTCAGAGATTTTAGCATCGCCAAAACTTATTTGACCATCAATACTGTCTTGAATTAACTCCCAAACTTTTTTTTCTGTTTGATTTTTTGGATTTTTAAATGTACTTCCACCTGTCTTAACCCTTAAAGGCTGCGATTTTTCTTTTTTTTCTTTCAATCTATGAATATTTTCCTTTACTTCGTTCATATTTTTTTTATTTGCCTTAAAAGAAGCACTTAAAAAAATAAGGTTTTTTGGTAAATTAGTTTTTCTGTAATTGAAATTTATATCTCTTGAGTTAATAGTATATACTCTCCCATCAAAATCCATTACTTGCACTGAAAGCAAAACATCCTTAAACTCACTACCAAAACATCCTGAATTCATTCTTATTCCACCACCTACAGTGCCAGGGATACATGATAAAAACTCTAATCCACTTAAATGATTTTCACATGCAAAATCTGAAACTTTTTTATCTAAAATTGAACCCCCTGCAATTATAACATTATCTTTTGTTAAAGATAATTTATTAAAATTTTTACCTAATTTAATAAAAATACGATCTTGAATATTTTCAGAGATTAATAAATTTGATCCAGCGCCAATTATAAAAAAGTTATTATTTTCATTTTTAATATTTAAAAGAAAATCTCTTAATTCAGTCAATGTTTCAGGAACAAAAAAAATTTTTGCATTTCCGCCTATATTAAGCCAAGTATGATTTTTTAGAGAGTAATCAAATCTTAGCTTACCTTTAATTTTTTTTGAAAAATTATCTAAGTTTTTTGAAGTCATTTTTTCATTAAACTAGGTAATTCTTTTATCCAATTTGATATAGATCCAGCTCCCATACCAATTACTAAATTTTCTGAACTTAAAAATTTTTTTAAAAATTTTGCTAACTGATATTGATTATTCACGAGAAATACTTCGACTTTAGATTTTTTTGCAATTTGCTCTGAAAATTTATAATAATTTATGTTTGATTTTATATTTTCACCAGCTTTAAAAATGGGACACAATATTACGGAGTTAGCTTTCTTGAAAGATAAACAAAAATCTTTTTTCAAATCATTCAATCGTGAAATTCTATGAGGCTGGAAAATACATACTATTTTTTTTTTTTGGTAACTTTTTTTTACTCCATCTATAACTTCTTTTATTTCTGTAGGGTGATGTGCATAATCATCATAAATATCTGCTCCATTATATCTAAATATTTTATTAAATCTTCTCTCTACACCTTTAAAATTTTTTAAACCCTTTTTTAAAATATTTTGAGAAATACCAATAAAATACGAAACAGCTATAGCAGCAGTAGCATTTTTAATGTTATGAGACCCAATTAAGGGGATTTCAAATTTTTTTAAAACTATTTTCTTTTTATTTGGTAGACTCATTTCAATATCAAAAAGTGATTTTTTCTCAAAATATGAGGTATTTTTAATTTTGAAGTTAGAATTCTTATTAAAACCATATGTAATTATATTTTTAATTTTAATTTGCCTACAAACTTCTCTATTATTTTTATCATCTATACAAATAAATGTTTTGCCGAACGATGGGACTTTGTTCATAAATTTAATAAAATGTCTTTTTAAATCATCTAAAGAATTATAATAATCCATGTGTTCTCTATCGATATTAGTCACAACTGCATAAGTTGAAGGCACTTTTACAAAGCTTCCATCAGATTCGTCAGACTCTAAAATACTCCACTCACTTTTTCCAAGTTTTGCTGAGTTATCAAAGGAGTTTAATACTCCACCATTGATAATTGTTGGATCTAATTTAGCTTTTGCAAAAATAGATGCTATTAAAGAAGTGGTAGTAGTTTTGCCATGGGATCCCGAAACTACAATATTTTTCTTTAAAGAAGTTATATGAGCTAACATATCTCCTCTTTTATATATAGGTAAATTTTTTTTTTTTGCTTCTTTTATTTCAGAGTTGTTACTTTTGATCGCAGAAGAAATAACTAAAATTGTAGCTTTTTTGATATTTGATGAGCTGTGTCCTAAAAAAAATTTTATTTTGTTTTTTTTTAATCTTTCCACATTTTTGTTTAGGGATTTATCACTTCCTTGAATTTTGAAACCTAAACCCCTCATTATCAAAGCTAAACCACTCATTCCTATTCCTCCAATCCCAACAAAATGTATTATTTCTGATTTAGCTAAATTTATATTCATTATTATATTAAGCTTTTTAATTTATTAGAATTTTCATACCAATCATATCCCTCATGAAATTTTTGCATATTTTTTTTTTTTTGTGATAACAATTTTTTATTTTTAATCAAATTTTTAATAAATTTATATAAAAAATTTTGCTGGATTTTGTTCTCTCTAATTAACCACCCTAAATTTTTTTCAACATAATATTTTGCATTATAATATTGATGATCATCTTTAGCAAAAGGGAAAGGAATAGCCAAGAAAGGTTTTTCTAAAAACACCAATTCATTAATAGTTGATGCTCCAGATCTTGTAATAACAAAATCACATTTTTTGATAATTTTATATAAATTTTTTGTGTATGAGAAAACTTGAAAATTTATATTATTTTTTAAATAAAAATTTTTGAGATTTTTTAAATTTTCATTACTCGTTTGATGATAGATTTCAATTTTAAAATTTTCAGATAATCTAATAAAATCTTTTTTGAACAAATCATCGAATTTTTTTGCTCCCTGGCTGCCACCAATTATTAATATAGAAAATTTTGATTTTTTTTTTTTTAATTTAGTTTTTGAAAAAAAAATGTTTTTCCTGATTAGAGGTTTTATTACAAAGTTTTTATATATCATTTTTTTTGGAAAATTTCTGATATTTTTACTGTATGTAAATATTTTATCACTATAGTTTAATAAAAAGAGATTTGATCTTCCCAAAACTAAGTTTGGTTCAAATAATAATATTTTTAATTTTAATATTCTGGCAGCTATACAAATAGGTATGGACATGTATCCGCCAGTGGATATTAAAATTTTAATTTTCTTTTGTCTTAAAAAAAAATATGACTTTACAATTGATAATGTAAAAAAGAATACAAATGGTATAAAACCTAAAATTTTGTTACTAATTTTCGGTACATCTATTTTTTTTGTATTATATATTTTTTTATCTAGGTAATTTAATCCTCTATTATCACTTGTAATAATAATATCATTTTTATCTACTAGATAGTCATATAACACTTGAGCTGGTATTACATGTCCACCTGTTCCACCTGAGCTAATTAATATCTTTACCATTATTTAAATCTTTCTCTTAGTAAAATTCAATATCAACCCTGCAAGTATTGAGCAACTTAGTAAAGAAGATCCACCATAACTTAGAAATGGTAATGTCATTCCAGTGGTAGGTAGAATTCTTAGGTTTACACCAATGTGAATTAATACTTGAAACATAATTAATAATATTGAACCAATTAATATCAATTTGTTACTATTATTTTTTTCATTGGGAATTTTTTTAAAAACTTTAAAAATAAGAATTAAAAAGATCGTTAAAATAAATAATATAAGCAAGACACCGAATTCTTCAGAAATTACCGATATTACATAGTCAGTATGAGCTTCTGGGACTCGTACATTTAGTGTGCCCTCTCCTAAACCTTTTCCAAAAAAACCTCCATCAATGATTGCATCAGTTGCTTTTTGAGATTGATAATTACCTTTTGATGATAAATCAAAAAAATTTGATATTCTGTATTTAATATATGAAAATTTAGGTAAATAAAAAATTAAGAAACTTAATATTGATAAAGAAAACAAAATTAAAAAATTTAAAAAATATAAATTTATTCCTGATACGAATATTAAACTTAACCATACAGAGGAGATCAATAAAGTTTGTCCTATATCAGGTTGTAGAATTAATAATATTAAAGTGGGTAAAACAACAATTGCGCTTAACAAAAATTTAAAATAATTATTTGAGGTAAATCTAGCACCTATAATAAGTGACAAAAATATTATTAAAAAAGGTTTTAAAAACTCTATTGGTTGAAATCTTGGAAGTAGGGGAAAATCTAACCATCTTTTTGAACCCTTTATCTCTGAACCAAAAATTGGAACTAATAATAATGAAACGAAGAAAATGATAAATAAAAGTATTGCTATTATATAAATTTTTTTTTCACTAATTGCAGAAAAAAAGATGATTAAAATCAAACTTAGAAATATATAAGTTAGATGTCTTAAAAAAAAATAATAGTTATTTGTGCCTAATTTTGTGGATGCAATTAAAGAAGTAGACACTAAAGAGAAAAAAATACCTAATACTATCAGGGCTATAAATAAAAAAAGAATTGTTTTATCTAAGTTTTTCCACCAATCATAAACAAAGTTGTTATAGTAACTTTTATTTTCCATAAAGATCAATTTTTTTTATTAATGTATTAAAATAATTGCCTCTATCTTCAAAATTTTTAAATTGGTCGAAAGAAGCAGCAGCTGGGCTAAATAAAATCGTTTTCTCTTCAGGATCTTTTTTTATATCTTTTTTCAAATTTAAAATCGCATTTTTTAGGTATTTGCAATATTTAAATTGGATCTTATTTTTAAATTGATCTATATATTTTTTTTTATTTAAACCAATTATGTAAGCTTTAATATTTTTACGATATTTTTTTTCAATAATAAATTTATCCCCTTTCTTTAAGATGCCTCCGACAATCCAATATATATTTTTATAAGTTAATAAAAGTCTA
>CACMMN010000016.1 GCA_902614905.1 uncultured Pelagibacteraceae bacterium
CTAGAATTACAGAAAGATTTTTTAGGGTAGATCTTGAACAAAGTAATAGGGTTGGTGGAACTGGTTTAGGATTAGCTATTGTTAAACATATTGTTACTCAACATCGTGGACATTATGAGATTCTAAGTGAGGAAAATAAAGGAACTGAAGTTCAAATTTATTTACCAACAAAAACTTAGATTTAAAAAGTATTGTTTTATAATAATTTTAGAACGTTTTTATAACATTTCTTTACTTGATTAATGTTAGTCTTTTTATTATTTTTAAGCATGATTAGAATACTTAAAAATATTTTAATTTTTGCTTTTTTGTTAAGCTCTTTAACAACAAGTGTTTTTTCCAAAGATATAACAACATTATTAAGAAATCAGCAACTTACAGTTTTTGATATTGGGATTTTTAGACTAGAAGCAGATTTAAAAACTTCATATCCTTCTATAAAAGATCATTTAGAGATTGCTGAATCTGAATTTTATACTGACGTAGTTACCTCATATTCTAAAAACTCAATTGATTTAATTGTTTCTGTTCCTATGAGTAAAAATCTTAAGGAGGAAAATTACTTTTCGGATTCTTTTAGATGTAGAAATATTTTTAGTTCTGTAAGAGATTTTTTATTAAGGAATGAAAACTTGAGTAATTACAGATATACTATGGCTACAAGTTATTTAACCTCTATATTTTCAACACCAAGTTCATGGCCTAGCTGGAGATATGATGAAGATATTAGAGAAGAATTAGTAAACTTGGTAAAACTTGAAGTAACTTTACGTCCAAGCAATGAACTAGCTCTTAGTGAAAAGGTAAACCCCGTGTCATGTAGTGGAGGCCTAGAAACTGATGTTGAAAAGATAATTATATCAAAAAAATACAACTAAAAGTTTTCTTAAGTTTCAACTATAAAGTTACATTTTTAACAAAAGTGTAACAATTCTGTAATATTAAAGATTCAATAAATTTATACGAGTCTGTCATCTTTTAATTAATAAATAATGAAAGGATTAAAGATAATGAAAAAACTAACTATAATAATTGCTTCATTAGTTGCTTTATCAATAGCAACTGTTGCTCAAGCAAGAGATCAAATTAAGATAGTTGGTTCTTCTACGGTATTCCCTTATGCGACTGTTGTTGCTGAAAGATTTGGTGGTTCAGGATTTAAAACTCCTGTTATTGAGTCTACTGGTACTGGTGGTGGAGCTAAACTATTTTGCGCTGGTGTAGGTGAACAACATCCAGATATTACAAATGCATCAAGAGCTATGAAAGATAAAGAAAAAGCACTATGTAAGAAAAATGGTGTTAATGATATCGTTGAAATCGTAATTGGAAACGACGGTATTACATTAGCTTACAGTAAAGATGCAAAACCAGTAAACTTTACAAAAGAACAATTATACTTAGCGCTAGCCGCTCATACAGTTGTTGATGGTAAATTAGTTCCAAATATTTATAAAACTTGGGATCAAATTGACCCTAGCTTACCAAAACAAAAAATTTCAGTGATGATCCCACCAGGAACATCAGGAACTAGAGATGCTTGGAATTCTTTAGTAATGAAAAAAGGTATGACTAAAGAAGCTAAAGCTCTTTATAAAGCAGGTTTTGAAGCTGGAAATAAAAAATACAAAAAACCTCAAAAACTTTACAGAGAAGATGGTGCTGCTATTGAAGTTGGAGAAAACGATAGTTTAATCATCCAAAAGTTAACTCAAGATAAAGAAATGTTTGGTTTCTTTGGCTTCAGTTATTTCCTAGCTGCAAAAGATAAATTACAAGCAGCAAGTATTGATGGTGGACAACCATCATTGAAGTCTATTCAAGACTACAGTTATGCTGTTGCCAGACCTTTATTCTTTTACGTGAAAAAAGCTCACGTTGGAGTAATTCCAGGCTTACATGAGTTTGTGAAAGAATTCACAACTAAGAAAGCTATAGGAAAAGGTGGTTATCTAGCAGACATTGGTTTGGTGCCATTAGACTCTAAGTTGTATAAAACAACTAGAACTAATGCTACGAAGCTAGTTGCTATGGGTAATTAATTGTTTCTCAGTTAACAAATGATTAAAAAGGGGGTCTTTTTAGACCCCTTTTTTTTCAAATAATAGTAAAGTCCCAATAAAGGAGATTCTTTTGAACTTAATATTGTTTACATTTATTGTTCTTCTAGGTTTCACAAGCTATTATTTTGGACGCAAAAAAGCATATACAATTCAATCTTCAAATAAAAGATTAACTGCATTACCACAATTTTATGGTTATTATCTTGCAATTTGGTGCGCAATACCAGCCTTTATAATTTTTTCTTTATGGGCAATTTTTGAGCCTACAATTGTAAAGTTATTAGTCTTAAGCGATTATTCAAATCAAGGTTATCTTGATGATGAATTAAATTTAATATACGAAAAAACAAAATCATTGTCGCGAGGACAATTTACCGGAGAAATTACACCTTTTATTGAGGCTTCAGCAGAAAAATATTTAAGTCTTCGATCAATAGCTCAAAGTTCAAAAGCTGTTATAGTATTATCTATAATCATTGCTTCAGTTGCTTATGCGTATAAAAGAATTTCATCTAATTCTAGAACAAGAGAACCAGTTGAAAAATTTTTGAATGCAGTTTTATTTACAGCCTCTTTAGCTGCAATATTAACTACTGTTGGAATAGTTTTCTCACTTATATTTCAAACTATAGATTTTTTTAAAGTAATTCCATTATTTGATTTTGTCTTTGGAACTCATTGGTATCCAGCAAAAGCTTTTGTAAGAGATTCTTCTGAGGCTTTAGATCCATCAATGTATTCAGATACTTTTGGAGCGGTCCCTATTTTTGCAGGTACTTTTTTTATTGCATTTATTGCTATGTGCGTTGCTATCCCAATTGGATTAATGAGTGGAATTTATTTAGCTGAATATGCATCTAGCAAAGTTAGACAATATGCAAAACCTTTAATTGAAATTTTAGCTGGTATACCAACAGTTGTTTATGGTTTTTTTGCTGCCCTAACAGTTGGACCATTTTTGAAAGAATTAGGAACCTCAATGGGTCTTGAAGTTTCAGCTGAAAGTGCTTTAGCAGCAGGAGGGGTAATGGGTATTATGATCATACCATTTATTTCAAGTTTAAGTGACGATGTAATTACAAGTGTGCCTCAAAGTTTAAGAGATGGAAGTTACGCTATGGGAGCGACTAAATCAGAAACAATTAAGAGAGTTATTTTTCCCGCAGCTTTGCCTGGGATAGTTGGATCTATTTTACTTGGCGTTTCAAGAGCTATTGGAGAAACAATGATAGTTGTTATGGCCTCGGGTTTAGCTGCTAACTTAACTTTAAATCCATTAGAATCTACTTCAACAATTACAGCGCAAATTGTGGTAATTTTAATTGGAGACCAAGCTTTTGGCGACCCAAAAACGCAAGCCGCTTTTGCTTTAGGTATGTCATTATTTCTAGTAACGCTTTGTTTAAATATCGTGGCCTTAAGAGTAGTTAAAAAATATAGAGAGAAATATGAATAAAAGTAAAGAACAATTATTAAATAAAAGATACAAAGCTGAACAGAGATTTCGCTTATACGGTCTGAGTGCAATTTTTATGGCACTTTTATTTTTAACAATCTTTATTTTTAAAATTTTTTCAACTGGCTATTCTGCTTTTCAAAAAACGTGGCTCATTGTTCCAGTAACTTTTGATGCTGAATTAATGATGTTAGAACAAAATCCTTCTAATGAGGATTTACAGGATGCTGATTATTACGATATAGCATTAAAATCAATGGCTGACCTAGATCCAAATGCCAATGAAGATCAAGAAAATGAATTGAAGAGAATGGTGTCTTATTTTTTTGAAAAAGAAATTAAAAATGAACTTCTAAATAACCCTGGTTTAATAGGAAAAACAAAAGAAGTTTATCTAACCGCTTCAGATGATTTAGATCAAGTCTTTAAAGGAAATTATCCAAGAGATTTACCGGAAGATCAAAGAAGGGTAAGCGATTATCAATTAAAAATTTTCGATCAACTTGTTGCAAAAGGCAAAGTTGAAAGTAAATTTAATATCAGTTTTTTTACATATGCTGACTCTAGAGAACCAGAACTTGCTGGTATAGCTAGTTCATTTATGGGCTCAATTTTTTCTATACTTGTATGCTTAATGATAGCTTTTCCTGTGGCGGTGCTTGCAGCAATTTATCTTGAAGAGTTTGCACCTAAAAATAGATTTACTGATTTTATTGAAGTAAATATAAATAACTTGGCTGCAGTACCATCTATTGTCTTTGGGTTACTCGGATTAGGTGTTTTATTGGCTATATTTCACCTTCCTAGGTCTACCCCTTTAGTTGGAGGTATCACTTTATCATTGATGACTTTACCAACAATAATTATAGCTGCGAGGGCATCTTTAAAAGCGGTTCCTCCAAGTATAAGAGAGGCAGCACTTGCTATGGGCGCAAGTCGAATGCAAACCACAATGCATCATACCGTTCCTCTTTCAATGCCTGGGACTTTATCAGGTACAATAATTGGTTTAGCTCAAGCTTTAGGAGAAACTGCACCCCTAATTTTAATTGGAATGGTTGCTTTTGTTAACACGATACCTGGGTCACCAATGGATCCTGCAGCAAGTTTACCAGTTCAAATCTATATTTGGGCTGAAAGTGCTGAGAGAGGATTTGTTGAAAAAGTCTCGGCATGTATAATGGTTTTACTTGGTTTTTTAATAATAATGAATTTATTTGCCCAAATAATTAGACATAAGTTTGAAAAAAAATGGAGTTAAAATGATAAAGATTAAAGCAAAAAATGTAGATGTTTTTTATGGAAAAAAACAGGCCCTATATAATATAGGTTTAGATATTGAAGAAAACCAAGTAACTGCATTAATTGGTCCATCTGGTTGTGGTAAATCAACTTTTCTTAGATGTCTTAATAGAATGAATGATGTAATTGATATCTGTAGTGTTAAAGGAGAAATTTTAATTAATGACTTTAATATAAATGATAAAAGTTGCGATGTAGTAAGACTTAGAGAAAAAATTGGTATGGTTTTTCAAAAACCTAATCCTTTCCCAAAAACTGTATATGAAAATATATCATACGGCCCAACAATTCACGGTATGGCTCAATCAAAGCAAGAAATGGATGAAATTGTTGAAACTAGCTTAAAAAAGGCTGCACTATGGGAAGAGGTAAAAGATAGGTTACATGAACCTGGAACTGGTTTATCTGGAGGACAACAACAAAGACTTTGTATTGCTAGAGCAATTTCCGTAAGACCGGAAGTTATATTAATGGATGAGCCTTGTTCAGCATTAGATCCAATAGCAACAGCACAAATTGAAGAATTGATTGATGAGTTAAAAAAGGAGCATACAATAATAATTGTAACTCATTCTATGGCTCAAGCTGCACGTGTCTCTCAAAATACAGGTTTTTTTCACCTAGGACATTTGATTGAACATGGATCAACTGATAAGATATTTAAGAATCCTGATAACACAAAAACACAGGATTATATAACCGGGAGGTTTGGATAATGGGTGAAGCGCCACATACAGTTAAATCTTACGAAGAAGAACTCAAAAATCTTAATGCGAATATAATTAAAATGGGAAGTGCGTGTGAGGATGCTTTAGGTAAAGCTATTCAAGCCATTACAACAAGAAATAGCGATATTGCAGAAACTGTAATTCAAGACGATGAAAAAATAGATAAATTTGAGACTTTAGTTGAACAGCAAGTTGTAAATTTAATTGCATTGAGACAACCTATGGCAATTGATTTAAGAGAGACTGTAACGGCTCTGAAAATGTCTTCGGATTTAGAGAGAATAGGTGATTTAGCAAAAAATATATCCAAGAGAACACTTTTGCTTAATGAAAATCTTCCAAAGAATTTGGTAGATGCATTAAATAGAGTATCTACTAGTGTTCAAAAACAATTAAAATCAACATTAGACGCTTATCTAGAAAGATCTGCGTCAATGGCAGTAAATGTTTGGGAAAGTGACGAGCAAATAGATGATCTAACAAATCTTTGTATGCAAGAAGTTATAAAATATCTTAAAGAAGATGAAAAAAATTTAGAGGATGGTACTCACTTGTTGTTTGTGACCAAAAACGTTGAGCGTATTGGTGATCATACTACAAATGTTGCAGAACAAATTTATTATTTAGTTAAAGGTGAATATTTAGAAGGTGAAAGACCTAAGGGCACAGAGCCAATTGTAACTGGAGAAAAATGATTTATGTCAGCTCATGTTTTTATAGCTGAAGATGAAGCATCAATTGTTAGTTTGTTAAAGTATAATCTTGAAAAAGAAGGTTATAAAGTTAGTCATTCAGAAAATGGAGAAGATGCTCTTAAACAAATAAAATTAAAACACCCAGATTTAATATTAATGGATTGGATGTTACCTGAATTATCTGGTGTTGAAATTTGTAAAAATTTAAAAAAAAATAATAAGTTTAATGATATTCCTATCATTATGTTA
This sequence comes from uncultured Pelagibacteraceae bacterium, assembly GCA_902614905.1. GTDB lineage: Bacteria > Pseudomonadota > Alphaproteobacteria > Pelagibacterales > Pelagibacteraceae > Pelagibacter. The sequence goes on from CACMMN010000016.1 coordinate 6,494, forward strand.
ACTGCAAAAGGGGAGGAAGAGGACAAATTAAAAGCATTTGATACTGGTGCAGATGATTATGTGACTAAACCTTTTAGTCAAAAAGAATTGAATGCTCGAATTAAATCTTTATTGAGAAGATCTAAACCTCAATCATCATCAGATATTGTAGAATTTACTGATTTAAAAATAGACCGGATTACAAAAAGAGTTTATAGAAAAGATAAAGAAATTACTTTAGGCCCAACTGAATTTAAACTTTTAGATTTTTTTATCAAAAATCCTAAAAGAGTTTATTCACGAGAACAGCTTTTAAACAATGTATGGGGAGAGAATATATACGTTGAGTCTAGAACAGTAGATGTCCATATTAGAAGATTAAGACAAGCTATAAATATTGAAAACGTAAAACCTTTAATTAGAACGGTTAGATCTGCAGGTTATTCTTTAGAGTCTTGAAGATCTTTGGGTCTTATAAATTTTTTTAACATTCCTTTTTTTTCTATTTCGTCCCAACCTTTAATATCAAACTTAATTTTAGCGAATGCCGCTGTAGGAAATTTATAATTCATTAATTTGAAATTATTGGTTTCATGATTTTTGGTTAGATACCTTACTAAATTTTTAACTGTGGGTTCATGATTTATTAATAAAATTGATTTGTAGTTACTCGATATTTTTTTAATTTTATTTATAATTGTAAATTCATCTGCTAAGTATAAACTCTTTGAATATTCTGTTGTTTTTGGCTCAGGAATTCCTTTTGACAAAATTTCAAAAGTACTTCGGGTTCTTTTAGCTGATGATATCAAAGCAAATTCAAATCTGTATTTTCTTTTAACAAAAAATTCACAAATTTTTTTTGCACTTTTTTTACCTCTTTTATTCAGCGGTCTCTCAAAATCATTAATATTCAAATCTTCCCAACTGGATTTTGCGTGTCTCATGACGTATAATTCAAACATAAATTCTAAATACATGACTGCTTTAAAAAAACAACAAAAAGAAGAACTTAAGAATAAATATATCAATAGAGAACTTTCGTGGTTAAAATTTAATGATAGAGTACTTTTTGAATCACAAAATATTGAAAATCCCTTATATGAAAGGGTAAAATTTTTATCAATTGCGGGTTCTAATCTTGATGAATTTTTTATGGTTCGTGTAGCTGGTCTATATAGTCAAATAAAACAAGAAGTTGACTCATTAAGTTCTGATGGCTTGACACCTGATGAACAAATGGATGAAGTAGTTCTTGAAACTAAGAATCTATTAAAAAAACAGAACAAAATTTTTATTCAACTGATTATGGAATTAAAAAAAAATAATATCAGTTTAGTAAAACCAGTTAATTTAAATACTAAGGATAAAAAAAAACTTCTAGAAATATTTATAGAAGAGATTTATCCTTTATTAACACCATCAGCTATTGATCCTGCCCACCCATTTCCGTTTATAATCAACCAGGGAAGAGCACTTGTAATGAAGCTAAGGAAGAAAAATAGAAAGAGGATTTTAAACTCGATAATTGTAATACCAAAAGCATTATCTAGATTTATTGAAATAGAGTCTTCCAAAAATCATAAGAAGTTTGTTATTTTAGATGACGTAATAAGTTTTTTTGCTAATGAAATTTTTCCAGATCATGATTTAGAAAAGAAAATGATTTTTAGAGTAATAAGAGATAGCGATGTAGAGATTCAAGAGGAAGCAGAAGATTTAGTTAGATCTTTTGAATTGGCTTTAAAAAGACGTAGAACGGGTGATATTGTTCGTTTAGAGGTCCTTGAAAATAGTGATAATGAATTGATAAGATTTATTACAAATAAATTAGATATAAATCCTGACTATATTTATAATGTAGCTGGCCTTGTTGGAATTCAAGATATAGATCAAATATGTAAAGTAAAAAATCCAAAATTAAGATTCAAACATTTTATACCTAGAGAAGTTGAAAGATTAAAAGAATATAATGATAATTTTTTTGAAACTATCAAAAAGAAAGATTTAGTTGTGCATCACCCTTTTGAAACATTTGATGCTGTAATTGAATTTTTAAACCAAGCAGCAAATGATAAAAAAGTTATAGCTATTAAACAAACTTTATATAGAACAACTCTAGACTCACCTATTGTTAAAGCTTTAATAACAGCAGCAGAAAACGGAAAAACAGTTACCGCTTTAATTGAAATTAAAGCTAGATTTGATGAGGAGGCTAATATTCAACTATCAAGAAGTTTAGAAAAAGTAGGTGTTCAAATTGTTTATGGTTTTGCTAAATATAAAACTCATGCAAAATCATCATTAGTTTTAAGAAGAGAACAAGGAAAAATACAAACTTATTTTCATTTAGGAACTGGTAATTATCATCCTGTAAATGCTAAAATTTATACTGATCTATCTTTATTTAGTTGTGATAAGAAAATGGCATCAGATGTTGAAAAGTTTTTCAATTATGTAACAGGATACGCAAAACCAAAAAATTTAAATAAAATTTCTATTTCGCCAATAAATATGAGGCAAACCTTAAATGAAAATATTGATGCTGAAATTAAGAATTCTAAAAATGGTAAATTTGCAGCTATTTGGGCAAAAATGAATTCATTAGTAGATCCAGAAATTATTGATAAATTTTATGAAGCTTCGAATGCTGGTGTAAAAATTCATTTATTTGTAAGGGGTGTTTGTTGTTTAAGACCAGGAGTTAAAGATAGATCTGAAAACATAGTTGTAAAAAGTATAATAGGAAGATTTTTAGAGCATTCTAGAATTTATTGTTTTAGTAACGGTACAAAAAAAATGCCTAATAGAAATGCAAAAGTATATATTTCTTCAGCTGATTTAATGCCGAGAAATTTAAATAGAAGAGTAGAACTTCTAGTTCCAATTGAAAATGAAACTGTTCATGAACAGATTTTAGATCAAATAATGTTAGCAAATTATCTTGATACTAATCAGAGTTGGGAACTTAAAGCTGATGGTAATTATAAAAAAATTAAATATAGTAAATACGATTCCTTTTCAGCTCATGAATATTTTATGAATAATCCGAGCTTATCTGGAAGAGGTAAAGCTAAACTAACTATGCAACCTAAAAAATTGCATCTAAAACTAATTAAAAGTGGAAGTAATTAATACAAAACAACAATCTGCTTCAAAATATTTAAAATTAGCCATTATTGATATTGGTTCAAATTCTATAAGAATGTTGATTTATGATGATTTTAGCTCAACAAGAGTCCCGTCATTTAATGAAAAAGCAGTATGTGAACTTGGAAAAAATTTAGACAAATCAAGAAAGCTTCATAAATCTGGATCAGAATATGCATTAAAAGTTTTAAAAAGATTTTCAGAAATTTTGAATGTATCAAAAATTACAAATTTGAAAATAATTGCGACTGCTGTTTTGCGAGAGGCTACAGATGCAAAACAATTTATCAGCGAAGTAGAAACTCTTTTTAAAACAAAAATTAATATTCTGAGTGGTGAAGAAGAAGCAAATTGTTCTGCAGAAGGTGTAAAAATTGGTTTTGATAATGTTGATGGATTAGTAGCAGATCTTGGTGGTGGAAGTTTAGAATTAGCTAGAGTTGAAAATAATGTTGTTACGAACAAAACTTCTTTGCCAATTGGTGTTCTTAGATTAATAAATAATCCAATTGTTAAAAAAAGAAATTTACCTAAGTATGTAAAGAAATTATTAAGAGAGGAAAAATGGTTATCTAAAAAAAAATTTAATAATTTATATCTAGTGGGAGGAACATGGAGATCTTTATTTAAACTACATCTTTTCCAAAATAACCATCCTGTTCATATTATTCATCAATATTCTGTAAATAGATCTATATTGACAAAATTTGTTGAAAAAATTTCAAACTTTAACAAATCAAAACTTAAAACTGTGGAATATATTTCAAAATCTAGAACACAATATTTACCGTATAGTTCTATTATTTTAAATGAGATAATGACTATAACAAATCCAAAAAAAATATTATGTTCAATAAGTGGTTTGAGGGAAGGTTCTTTATCAATTGATCATTTAAAAAATACAAAAGAGACAGAAATTTTTAATAAATCAATTGAATATATTGCATCAAAAAGGGGGGATTTAGGATCTACCTACCAAAAATATTTTAAATTTATACTACCTGTATTTGATGGTAATGAGCACTATAACAAAAAATTATTATATCTAGCTTGTGTTTTAAGTCATATGGATTGGGGTCTTGGTGCTTTTCAAAAAGCAGAACTAGTGTTTCAAGAAACCCTTAATACGCCTTTGCTAAGACTTACACATAAAGAAAGGATACAACTAGCTCTCTCTTGTTATTGGAGATACTGTAGTATTAAATACAATCCAAAATTTGAATATCTTACTTTTTTAAATAATAACGAAATATTTTCAAGTAAACAAGTTGGTGCTGCTTTGAGATTCTCACAATCTTTAACATCTATATCAACAATTTTTCTTGAGGAATTTAAATTGTATAAAAGAGGTAATTCAATTTTTCTAAAAATTCCATCTCAACATCAAGAAATTATTTCCAAACAGGTAACAAAAAGATTTAAGGCTCTTGCTAGAGAATTATTTTTAGAACCAAGAGTTATTTATTCAAATAATTCAAAATGAATTTATATTAATCAAATTGTAATAATAGGTAAATATTTTTGTAACAAAAATATCTTAAAGTTTATCTACAAAATTATTCTTTAATTTATATTTATTCTTCCTCTAAAGATTTAATTTTGTTAACTTCCTTCTTTCTTCCTTGTCTTTGTCGATGGGGAAGAAAGACCCCATACAAGTTGTTAATTGTTTAAAGATGCAGTGCTTTCACTAGCTTGTTTTTTTGCCATTTTTCTTGCTTTTTTTTCTGCAACCTTTTTTTCTAAATCAGCAATTTTAACATTAATATTTGATAG
>CACMMN010000017.1 GCA_902614905.1 uncultured Pelagibacteraceae bacterium
CACTATCTTTACAAGGAGTAGTATGACAACAATATAAATCTATTCCTGTATTGTTATCACTTATAAACACATAACCCAGATGATTGTCGTTAATTGTTCCCCAATTATTAAATACAACCAAGGATTTTTCCTGCTTAAAAGGATTTTTCATTGTGCAAAAAGAACATCTGGAATAACCAACGTAATTTATAAACGCATTTTTTGCAATTCTTCCAGGATTTTGTACTCTTAGAGGGCATAGAAAGTTTAAACTATTGGTTTGATCAAATATATAATCTGTCATCCCTGTGTTACATTTCATAGTTTCAAGACGTATAAATTTTTCAATTGATTTACATGTAGATTTTATGTTTGAAGATTTGGCACTATTCGTATATCCATTATATGCAACAACCCCTACTGCAGCAAGAATACCGATGATTGCTACTACGACTAAGAGTTCTATTAGGGTGAAGCCTTTTTGTTTAATTACACCAACCATCTTTAGCTATTGTTACATTATAGTATTCTTTATGAGTTTTTACCCAAAGAGCTATTTTTTTTTTTGAAGCGCCTGAATAACATTCTGTTTCATCAAATCTCATCCTCCCATCAGTATCATTTCTACCGTTTCTAGCAGTGTGTACAACAACAACATCCTTATCATAAGGATTTGTGTAACCTTGATCTAAAAAATATTGCATAAAAACAGCATTTAAAGAATTAATTCCCGAGGCATTATTTGTTACATTGCAGTTAATAGTTCTTTTATCACTTAACTTTAACGTAGCTGTGCCCTCAACATCACAAAGTTTAAGTGATTGATTTATAAATTTGACTGCTTGTTCATGTTGTTGAAGCGTAGCATTTCTTTTAGCACTGGCCGTATACCCATTATAAGCTACCACTCCCACAGCAGCTAAGATACCGATAATAGCTACAACAACTAAAAGTTCTATTAATGTAAAAGCCTTGTGGTTGTATCTTTCAATTGCTTGCGACATAAGCAAAATATTATCCTATTTTTTAAATACTTTTTCAAAGATATTATAAAAGAAGGCAATTAAAAAACCTGCTATAAAACCATGAACAAAACCCCATAAACCAGCTAAAATTGTACTTACAGGGTCAATAGCCCAACCAGGATAAGGTAAACCAAATATTCCTCTAAATATAACAACAGAATTTACAATATTTTCGTGCCAGCTGGAATTATACCCATCTTTTAAAATATACATTGCAAAAAAACCAGTTGAAATTATTGCAATCATCCAAGCTAAACCAATAGCTATACCTAATGCAAACTTAGAAAATTTATTCATACATTAAAACTTTTTAGATAATGAAACATTAGCATTTTTATCAGAAGAGTCATTAAATGCTTGTCTTGCATTAAAATTTAAATGTAATCCATTTACATTTCTTGTTACATCTACAACAGCAGCTAAATCATTATTTCCACCTATATTAAGTGAATAATCTGTTTCCCTAATTGATCTATAATTAAAACCAAATCTTAAAGCGTCTGTTCTTTCACTCTCATTTCCTTGTATACGTTTATAGCTTGATGTTAGTTTAATATTATCCCTGGCCTCATAATAAAACCCTATTTCTGATGATGCTAAATGTGTAGAACTAACTCCTTGTACAAATGTGTATGTTGTTGCTGTATCAGAAACATAATTCATTTTTACATCAGAAGAATTACTAAAATCTAAACTATATTCAATTACTCCAAATGGTTTTAATGAACTATCAGAAAACTTAATTACATCATTAATCTCCATTCCAATTGATCCAAGTGCACTTTCAAAAGTCTGTTTAGAATAAGATAATGCATCTGTGCCTGTTTCTGTATACGAGTCTAGTTCAGTATAACCTAAATCAAGCCTTACGATTGGTGTTGCACTAAATTCGCCTTGACCAAAAGTTTTACCATAATTAATTGATCCAAATAATTGATTACCATTTCTTGAACCTGTTAATGTATTTCCAGAACTTTTTCTAACACTATCAGACTCGATTATTCCAAATCCAATTAGACCTTGCATAAAGTTATTATTATCGAAAGGTTTCGTTCTATATATAGTTAAGCTTAAACTTTCGGTATCAATACCAGTACCATCACTTCCTACATCAGCATCACTCAATCCATATTGAATAGCAAAACCTAAAAGATCACTCTCATTTATTTTTTTATCAAAACCAAAGGCTATATTTTGACTGTCAATTTCTCTTGGAGAGTTTTCTGAACTACCGCCATCACCAATTCTAGATACACTTATAGAACCTTCACTCCACAAAGACCAATCATCAGGTATAAAATTAGGCTGTGTATAAGTTGATATTGGTATAGTTTCCATCAAAGAAGCCAAAAGCGTATTATCAAAATCTAATTTTATATTATTATTAGTAAAATTATTACTAGTTCTATTTTGTCTTAAATAATTTAGTCTGCTTGTAACTATACCAACTGATGTCCTAAATGAAGTTTTAACTTGTTCTGTGAGTGATTTAATTGAACCAGTTACCTTTTTATCTGTTGTTGGGTCAGTTTTTGAATTTGTTGTAAAACTTAAGGCAGTTGTTGAGCTAATTCCTGCATAAGAATTACTTGAAGCATCATCAAAAGCTGTAGTATCTACTAAAACATAATATTCTACACCTGGATCAAAATCAGATGTGGGATTTATTGTAATTACTGTACCATTGGCTCCACCTCCAATTGGAACAAATCCATTTCCACTTACTTGGTTACTTGTAACACTAATTGTTTCAACAGTACTATTATCTGAGGTTTTTTTTATTGTTATATTGCCACTTTCAGTATCAACGGTTTCGTTAAAAGTAAGAACTATGTTAGCATCGAGCTCAACGTCTGTTGCGTCATCAGCAGGTGTTGAAGATGAAAGTGTAGGATTAGCATTATCAACAGAAGTAAAACTTAATGCTGTTGTAGAACTAATTCCAGCATAAGCATTATTTGCGCCATCTTCAAATGCAGTTGCATCAATTAATAAATAATATTCAGTGGAACTATCAAAATCACTTGAGGGATTTATTGTAATTTGATCCCCACCTGCTTGACCCATTGGACCTTGGGCTCCATTACCTGTAACCTGACCACTTGTAACACCTATTTGTTCAACTGTACTATTATCAGATGTTTTTTTAATAGTTACATTTCCAGATGTTGCACTAACACTCTCACTGAATGTAAGAACGATATTAGCATTGACTGCAACTCCAGTAGCATTGTCAGCGGGTACAGAAGAAGAAAGAGTTGGAGCAATATTATCCTCTGTTGTAAAACTTAAAGCCGTTGTAGAGCTTATACCTGCATAAGAATTACCTGTTGCGTCATCAAAAGCTGTTGCATCAATTAATACATAATATTCTGTCGATCCTGTTAAGTCAGATGAGGGGTTGACTGTTATTTGAGTTGAGCCAGATCCAGTAACTTGACCCCCTGTAACATCAATTGTCTCAACTGTGCTATTATCAGATGTTTTTTTAATTGTAATATTTCCACTCTCTGCATCAACATTTTCACTAAAATTTAAAACTATATTAGCTGATACTGAAACATCAGTTGCATCATCAGCTGGAGTTGATGAGCTTAAAGTTGGAATAGCATCTGCTGTTCCAAAAAATTCAATTTCATTGATTTGGTGCATACTACCATTTACAACCGAGGTAGCGTAATATCTAAAATAAGAGTAAGGAGCAGGAGTATCAAAGTCATCACCACCGCCAGTCCATTTGATTACTTCATATCTATCTGAACCCCATGGAGAGGTTCCGTTATTACTATATGAATAAATATCAGTCCAATCACTACCATTGTTTGAACCTTGTATTTTAAAAATATCTGGATCTCTGTCTGGAACATCATTACCAGATGTAATTGTAAAATGAGTTAAGACATACGATTGTGAAAATCCTACCGATATCCATTGTGTTGGTCCGTTACAACACCATTTAGCATTACCAGCACCAACAATGTTATCAAATACGTTGTAAGAACCTTCACTTCCCCAATATTTTTCAGAACTTGCATCTATAGACGACCAATTCCAATTTGTATTTGATCCATCAGTACCATTATTTTCAGGATCTGTGAGGTCTCCACCAAGTAAAGCACTAGTACCAGTTCCTAAAACCGTATAAGCTTGCGCTTGGTTGCACCACCATCCCAAAATTACTAAAAAAAAAATAATTTTGATATAATTGCTAATTGAGTCTTTAATGTCCATTTTAGGCTATTTTTAATTTAAAAATGCACTTATGTAAAATTATAAACTGCGACCGAAGGTATAAGCGAAATGTATATGTGTTATGAGTATTAGATATAAAGCCAGTAATTACTATATTTTTAAAAGGTATTAGATAATTGCAGATTTACACCGTAACCAGGATTTTCATCCACAAAAGAATAATTGGTATCAAGTTTTAAATCAAAGTAGTTGTAATGTTTAAGATAGCTTAAGTTGCCTGTATTATTTATTAATGGATCAAAATCAAAGGCAAACTGGGTATCTTCCTTTGAATGACTAAATTTCATTATAAAAGTATCTGTACTAAACATAGGAGACTCGCCACCGTTATTACCTATTATTCTTTGATAATCAGTTGATACTGTAAAACCACTTAAATGAATAGCTTCAAAACCAATAGAGGTCTTTAAATTTTCTCTTGAAAATGGAGATTGAATTGTTTCTTTATTGACAGGAGTATCACCTTGATAAACATATTTATAATCAACATCTGATGTTAGATCAAATAACATCTCTATCCCGCCCATCGGCTGAAGTGTTCCTTGATCAGTTTCAATTATGTCAGTTTCAAATAAAAATCCAGCTGCGAACTCCCCACTAGTAAAAGTATCCTCTTTATATATCACATCTCTCGCTGGTAACCCTGAGGCTTTAGATAAGAAATCTGTAAATTCTGACAATCTTGTTACGCCATATGTAAGTTTACCTGTTGGAGTTACATTAAGAATTCCATACTTATCTTCAGTTCTATAATTTATTGTTGCAAATGCTTGCTTTCCTTTTCTCTCACCCGATAGATTGCCCACGTATCTATGATCATATTTTAAATGACTTAAGCCTAAAACAGCATTTATGTATTGGTTATTTATTGAAGGCAAAATTCCGTATAAATTTAAAGTTAAAGACTCCATAGTTATATCTTGTACTGAAGATTTGATATCAGAACTGCTATCACCATATCTTAGCGCTAGTCCAAAAAATTTATTATCTCCAAATTTCCTGTCAGCTCCTAAAGTTAAACCTCTAGTATTTAGATCTTTTGCTTTTATTGAATTTCCTTTTTCAAAAATACTTAAAGATATATCTGCAAGGCTCCAGCTAGACCACTTTGATTTTTTATTTTCTGTTTTATGTTTGCTAATAAAAGATGCAACATTATTTCTAACTGACGGTTCAAATTTATTAGCTAAAGTCTTTAATAAAGGATCTTCGTAGTCTATTTTAAAGTTATGAGCAGATAAATTTTCATTGTCACGATTTCTTCTTATCCATTCAAATCTTTTAAAAATAGTATTAACGTTTAAACTAATATTTTCTTTAGCAAGTTCAAATTGAGCTTCAATTGACGAAGATGTATCTGAAGAACATTTAATTATTCCATAAGGACACTCAAGGTCATATTGATAAACATGATCTACTCTTTCACCCCTGTTCAATTGTACCATATATATTTTCATACCGTCTGATGAAAAAGAAAAACCACGTGGTATCCCATTTGTTAGTCCAGGATAAACGATTTGATGGTGTCCTAAATGAGTTGCTGTTGAAACATCATAATTTTTACCTAAACTAAATTGATGTATTTTATTATTATTGAAATCATTACCATTCATAACTGAGATAAACATTTCACCACCATCTCTACTAAATTCAACATCTCTAGCTGATTGAAGTCCAGCTTCACTATTGCCTAGTGGACCGCTTAGATCTACGCTATGTATTTCAGTAGCAGATTCTAAATCAAACGCTGGTGATAATGAATAAGTTTTTAACACAGGCGTATCATCATCCGAACCACTATCCAAACCAAACATTCTTGAACCGTCTTTACTAATAAAAAAACCAAGTGTCTTTGTATCAGTCGCTATATCAATTTCTTGAACATATTTAGCTGTTCTAAAATCATTAGGTTTAGTTAAATCATATCTGAGTATTTCACCCTGACTAGTCATTATAAAAAAAATTTTACCAGCTTGTGATATATGAATACTGTTAAGTATACCTCCGAAGATGTTTGCTCCTTGTGCTACAAAGGTTGAATGCCTATGATCGAAAGCATCAACATCTTCACAGCTTTTTGAAATCGAAGGTATAGCATATGGTGAATCACTTCCCATACCTGTTAGCACAGTTTTTAATTCAAATGGAGTACCAACTTTATTCATAGATATATTCTGATCGTAATCGCCCTGACTATTATTAGAGCCATACTGATCTTTATTAACAATAAAAAGTGTTTTGCCATCATCGCTAAATAATATATCATGTGGATCTTGGGTTCGATCTCTTGTAAGCTGAGCTTGTGGATAATGATAACTATAACAACCAGCTTTACCTTGAGGAATTTCATCATATGCATGTTTAACTGTTAAAGCGTTGGCTTGAGCTATGGATAAAAAATAAATTCCAAATAAAAGAAAAAAACTATTAGCACATAAAGTATCTAGTTTTAAACGCATAAAAATTTTTAATTTAAAAAACATAAACAATTTCAAACTTAATTGATTGAATTATTTAATCAATTTGAGAAATTTTTACCAAAAAATGAAGTTAATTCTATAAATTTATCAAAAGGTATTAGATAACTGAATATTTAGGCCGTAATCAGGATTTTCATCCATGAAAGAATAATTGGTATCCAGTTTTAAATCAAAATAATTGTAATGTTTAAGATAACTTAGGTTGGCTGTATTACTAGTTAGCGGATCAAAGTTAAAAGCAATATCAGTATCATTTTCTCTTAAATATCCAAATTTAAAGAAAAGACTTTGAAGATGACTGCTTTCATCAAGTCCTTGAAGTCTTTCAAAATTTAATCCAAACGTGTGACCGCTTTCAGATACACTTTCCACTCCAAAGTTTACTTTAAGATTATGTAATGAATGTCTTTTAACAGATTTACGTTGAGAGGTAAGATCACTATGACTTTTCACTGTGTATCCAATATTAGATGATAAATCTTGTATGTATTCTATACTTCCATTTCTAAATAAATTAAAATTGGTTTTTTCAACTAATTTATCAAATTTTAGGCCAGCAGTTATATTTCCGGTATTAAAAACTAAAGTGTCGTAAATATCTTGAACAGAGGATGTATTGAAGTCTGTATAACTAGAAAGACTTGTAATCCCAAACATAAATCCGCCAGTAGGTCTAATGTTAAATTCTCCATAACCACTATCACTGTTCATGTTTATAGCTGTAAATAGTTGTTTACCATTTCGATTGCCAGTTACTTGGTCTGATGAGTTTAGTTGATCAATTTTTAAAAAACTTAATCCTAAAAGTGTGTTTAAATTTAATTTACTGTCTAATTGGTTTGTGCTGTATAAATTTAAAGTTAATGTTTCTGAGTCTAATTTAAAACCATCAGATGTTTTGTTATAAGTATTTCCTTGGCCATATCTAAGGGCTGCACCTACAAATTTATTATTTTTAAGTTTTTTATCTACTCCAAACATTAAACCACCAACTTTAAGTGTTTGCGGTGTTGTTGTTGCTTTATCACCTGTCCTACCAATTGAAATATCTCCGTGAGACCAAAAAGATAAATTCTTAAAATTACTTCTTGTTTCTTTTTTCTTTTTTACTGAGGCTTTTGTATATTTTTGATTGAAAGTGTTTTTTAGAGTATCGCTTAATGCAGATAAAATAGGATTGTTTATATTTAATTTAATATTACTTGTATTAAGATTTTGATTGCCCTCATTACGTCTTAACCAATCAAATCTTTTAAATATAACAGAAGAGTTTTGATGTATTAATTGTTTAGCAACATCAACTTGAGCACTAGTGTTAGAAACAGTATCTTCTTCACAAATTACAACTCCATAAGGGCAGCTTAAATCATATTCATAAATAACATCATCATAAATAGTATCAACACCACCTATATGAGTAAATTCATTAGTAGTTAAATAAAGTTTCATCCCTTGTTTTCCAAATTGAAAAGTATATCCAGCGCCTGTTTCAGCAGTTGAACCTCTATAAGCTATTTGATATTTTCCAACATATTTTGACGAAGATACAGCAAAAGGTGTAGATAATTTATAAACATAAATATAATTTGTGCTAGGAGCTGTAGTTGCTTCAGTAACATACATTCTTGTTCCATCATCATCAAATTCTAATTCCATTGCATACAGCGCTAGTTCGCTTTCAAGATCCAATACATGAGAAAACGATGCTGTGCTTTGATCATAGGGTGTACCAAGATTAAACTCCATAATATTTGAGTCAGTATTGATTCCATCCAATAGATACATTTTCGTTCCATCATTATTAAAATCAATATCATGAACTTGCGAGGACGTAGCTCCTGGTACTTTGCCATCAAAAGTTGTCCAATCTATTCCGTCATCAGGTACTATAGTGTCTGCTGACATGCTTGAAATATCATAAGCAGTGGTTAAATTGTAAATATGCGTTGATGCGCCAAACCCTCCTAAAATAAAAATCTTTGTTCCATCATTATTAAATTCTATACTTAATTTAGAATGGTTTGCAGGATTTTGACCATGACCCATAATGGATGCTGTGACCTCACTAGAGATATCTAAAGTTGATATATCCCATGCAGTATCCAAATCAAATTGGAATATATTTTTTCCATCTGTATTTTTTAGGTGATTACCAACAAATACTCTTTTTCCATCTGGGCTAAATGTTAGACCAGAAATATCAGGAAGGTTACTAGCTTGTGCAGCTCGAAGAAACGTAAGATTTCCTGAATACTCAGGTTTTACCTCTGCATTAGCAGAACTAACACAAAAAGAAATTAAGATTAAACTAATAAAAATTCTAATCATTTAATTCGTCATTATTTAACAAAAAATAAGAAAATTTCCATATTTATGAATATTGAAAATTATATGTAATTTGGCCAGTTATCCTGTATTTTTTATCGCAGCCGATATTCCGGCAATACTAGTCATCAAAGCATCGTTTAAATATGATTTATTTTCTTTTTTATTATTTTTTTTTGATAGTTTCATCATCACAGTTGCCTGCAGAATATTTAACACTTCAGAATAAAGGTTTCTTATAATTGCTGGACTTCTAAAAGCTTTTCTTTGTTGTAAAATTTCTCTCGGTGTAATTTTTTTGTTAAGTGTTTTAAGTGCATCAAATTGAAATCTTAGTTTTTTTCCAACTCTTTTTAAATTTTCATCGGCCAAATTTTCTTCATAAATTTTTGAAATTTCAGGGTCCACTTTAGAGATAACCATATCTAATAAGTCCATTGTAGAATTAAAGAAAGGCCAATTTTTTTCCATATCTATTAAAGTTTTTCTAAATTTTTTAATTGAGGAATATCTTAAAGCTTCAGCAGTACCTAACCATGCTGGCAGCATTAATCTAATTTGTGTCCATGCAAATACCCAAGGTATTGCCCTTAAACCTTTTATACTATCTACTTGTTTTCTTTTAGATGGACGTGATCCAATTGAAAGTTTGCCCAATGCTAAATGAGGTGTAACAGTTTTAAAATATCTAATGAATTCCGAGTTTGATGTTAAATTTTTTCTATATGAGCTTTTAGATATATCAGACATACTTTCAATTAAAGTTCTCCAATTATTTTTTGGCTCTGGTGGTGGAATCAAAGTTGCCAACATAACAGAGCTTATGTAGCTACATAAGTTATATTTAGCTAATGGCTCGTAACCATATTTTTGTTGAATAACTTCACCTTGATCTGTAATTCTAATTTTGCCATTAACAGATCCAGGAGGTTGAGATCTTAGTGTTGCTTGAATTGGCCCTCCCCCTCTTCCTGCAGAACCTCCTCTTCCATGAAAGAAAGATACATTAATTTTAAATTTTTTTGATAAAGCTAATATTTCTTCTTGTAATTTATATTGATGCCAGCTTGCACATAATTTACCTGCATCCTTACTTGAGTCTGAGTAACCAATCATAATTTCTTGATTATGTTTAATTAAATTCCGATACCATTTTAATTTATATAAAGAGGACATAATTTTTCCTCCATTTATTAAATCGTCTAAAGTTTCAAATAAAGGTACAACTCTTAATTTATCTTTTATATTTGCTTCTTTTTGTAAAAGAATAACTGAAAGAATATCTGATGCTGCGGATGTCATTGATATAATATAGGCTCCTAAACATTCTTTTGGTTGACGTGCTAATTCTTTAAAAGTTAACCAAACTTCTAAGTTTTCCTTATCTTTAAATTGAAAATTTTTAATAAAGCTTTTACCTTTTATTTTTTTAGATAAAAACTTTATTTTTTCTTCTTCTGTCCAAGAATTATAATTCTTTTTAAATTTTCTTTTTATAATTTCAGTAATAAGTTTTGTATGTCTTGAAGACTCTTGTCTAATGTCTAATCTTGCTAAATTAATTCCAAAACATTTTGCCCTACGCATTAAATCTAATAATTCACCACTTGCTATATTTTCATTTTGTGTTTCTTCTAAAGACTCTCTAACAACTCTTAATGGTTTTAAAATACTTTCCCTAGAGGAAATTAAATCTTTTTGGTTTAGTGGTTTTTTATTAACTAAATGTTGCTCAATCATTCTGTGGGTTTTTCTCATTTTATCTCTAAGGGGTCTTAAATAAACTCTATAGGGTTCATATGAAAAGCCAGTATATTTTAAAATCTTTTTTGAACATTTTTGCATTGAAAAAGATCTAATTAATTTTGTTAAAGATTTTTCGTAAAGTTTCGCAGCTTCCCATCTAGATAAAAGTAAAACCTCTTTTGTAACCTCTGATGTAACAAATGGATTTCCATCCCTATCTCCTCCCATCCATGAACCAAATTCAATTGGATTAAAATTCTTAGGTAAGTTTCTATTCATGTTTTTCACAAATATCTCATTTAATCTTCTGTAAACTTTTGGAATTGTTTCCCATAAACTATCTTCGATAATTGCTAAACCCCATCTTGCTTCATCAAAAGGCGATGGTTTGTATCTCTTAAGTTCATCAGTGTTCCAAATAATAGTTATTTCATCGAACATTTTTTTATCTAAAACTTTTAATTTAGAAGGATAATTTTTTAGCAAAT
>CACMMN010000018.1 GCA_902614905.1 uncultured Pelagibacteraceae bacterium
AAATGTTCCGTGTGGCAATGTTGTAATCGAACTTTTTCCAAATATTTCACCAAATTCAGTCGAAAGATTTAAAAAGCTAGTTAAAAAAAAAGAATATGACAATGTTGCATTTCACAGAGTTGTTGAAAATTTTTTAGTGCAAGCAGGAGATCTCGAATTTGGTAAAAAAGATAATATAAATTATACTTATATAGGTAGTGGAAGATCGAAATATGGTTTAATTAAACCAGAAACAAATAAACCATTTAAATTTAAAAGAGGTACAGTAGCTTTTGCAAAAAGTAAAAGTGGGAATGCAGAGGATAGTGAATTTTTTATCCTTTTGGCTGACGCCTTTTTGTTTGAGGGTGAATACACTCCTTTAGGAAGAGTTGTTAATGGTATTTCTGCTTTAGAAAAGATTAAATTTAATGATCAATCTGAATATGTTTTAAGACCAGATTTTATTAATTCTCTAAAAATGTTTTCTGATATCAATTAACTAGTGGCTTTCCAGTAGCTAAGGTATGTCTTATTCTATCTTTGGTCTTATCTGTTTCAATTAAGTTCATGAATGATGCAAGCTCCAACTGGTATAAGTTATCCTCAGTTAATAATCTATCTGAAGTAGTATCTCCACCGCTCAAGACATTTGCAAGCTCTGTTCCCACTTTCATGCCATGATCTAATATTACTTTTTCATTATAAAGTTTTTCCAGCACCTTAATCATTTTCTCTTTTAATGGTTTTCCTGATAATTTAAATGTACATTCAGTTGGAGATTCAAAATTTTGATTTTGATCTATTATTTTTTTTGACTCTGAAAAAAGACTATTTCTATTCATTATTTTTTTATCTTCGGGTTTTAAATATTTCAAAGGCTCGGCTTCAATTGGGGAGGTGGCAGTTTTCCCATAACCAATAATATCAAAAACTTTTAACGGTGCAAAGTCAGGATCACTTTTTGCCTCAGAAGTTTGTGACCATCTCCATAACATTTCTTTACATCCACCTCCAGCTGGAACAAGTCCAACCATGGTTTCAACTAATCCAACTACTATATTTGTATGGGATGCAACAAAATTACTTTGTACTAAAACTTCAAATCCTCCACCCAAAGTAAGACCAGATGGAGCTGATACCACTGGATATTTTGAATATTTTAATTCCTTGCAGGTATCTTGAAAATATTTAATAAATTTTTCTATTGATTTATAATCATTTTTTTCTGCAAAGTTCATAGTGTAACTAAGATTTACACCTGCAGAAAATTGCATACTTTCATTAATTACTATTAATGGTTTATCAGTTGCTTTTTTAAGTGCATCCATAGAGTCGTAATCTAATGCGCAAGCCTTTGTAGTAAATTCAACAATATTGAAGTCTTTAAATCTATATATTTCAGCTGACTTATTTTTATCCGTTTTTATTGCCTTGGGTTTTATTTTTCCTAAAGTTTCAATATCAGTATATAATTGTCTAGAACCATAAAAATTCTCATCTTTTGTTTTTGATAAATTTTCTAGAAAGGCGTTATTTTTGAAGTCGTCTATTCGATTAAAAAATTCATTAACTCCAATAGATTTAAGCATCTCGAAAGGACCCATTGCCCAATTAAATCCTAGTCTCATTGCTTCATCAATGTCATTAAATTTATCTGTAATACCTGGAACTAATGATGAGGCATATTTAATTATTTTTGATACGACTGACCAAGAATATTCGCCGTATTTATCTTTTCTATTAATTAATTCTTTTAGATTTACAGTGTCAATTCCCACGTCAATTTTTTTAGAAGGAGAATAATCGCCAGACTCTAAATTTATAGCCTCTAATATTTTTTGATTATTTGTCTTATTCATTCGATAAAAGCCACCCTTGCCTTTTCTTCCTGTATAACCAGTCTCAATTAATTTTTTAACTAAAGGTATTTCTTTAGCAACTTCTTGAAATGGATCTTGCTCAGGAAGCTCTTTTATAAAGCTTTTTAATACATCGGCCATAAGGTCTATTCCGATTAGATCATATAAACCAAAAACACCTGTTTTAGGAATACCCATTGGTCTTCCAAAAACAGCATCGGCTTCTTCAATTGATAATTTCATTTTGAATGCTTCAGTCATAGCTACTTGCATTGCATAAACACCTATTCTATTTCCAAGAAAACCAGGTGTATCATTACAGACGATTGCACCTTTGCCTAATTCATTTTCACAAAATCTTTTTAAAGAATCTATTTTTTTTAAATCGTTATTTTCGTTTTTGACAATCTCTAAAAGTCCCATGTATCTAACAGGATTGAAGAAGTGTGTTATACAAAAATCTTTTTTTTCATCATCAGTTAAGTGTTCTGATAAAATTTTTATAGGAATTGAGGATGTATTAGAAGATACAATTGCACCTGATTTTCTATTTTTAAATATTTTATCATATATTTTGTGTTTTATATCTATTCTTTCAACAACAGCTTCCACAATCCAATCAGCTTCTTTAACTACATCAAAATCATCGTCGATGTTGCCAACTTTAATATTATCAATTTTTTTTTTGTCGATTAAAAGTGGCGGTCTAGATTTAAAAATTCTTTCTTTAGCCTTTGTGCTAATATCTGTTGATAGATCTAAAAGAGTAACGGGAACATTGGCATTACATAGATGTGCAGCTATTCCACTACCCATAGTACCAGATCCAATGATGACAACACTTTTAATTTGCATTTATTTTTTATCTATTAATTCCTCTGAGTCTTTCAGATCTTCTTCTTAACAACTCAGCTGTAACAAGAATAAGTGTAGATAAAATAATCAAACATGTCGCAACTGCAAGAATTGTTGGACTTAGCTGTTCTCTTAAACCAGTCCACATTTGAATTGGAATAGTTGTGTTCTCTAAACCAGCTAAAAATAATACTACAACAACTTCATCAAAAGAGGTTACAAAAGCAAATAAGCCACCTGAGATTACACCCGGTAAAATTAAAGGTAATGTGATTTTCATGAAAGTATTAACTGGATCACTTCCAAGACTTGATGCAGCTCTAGTTACACTGTGATCAAAGCCAGATAAAGTAGCTGTCACTGTTATTACAACAAACGGTGTCCCCAAAATTATATGTGCTAGAACTATACCAGTATGTGTAGCCGCTAAACCAGCTTTTGCCATAAAGAAGAAGATAGCTACACCAGAGATAATTAAAGGAACGATCATTGGAGAAATTAGTGTTGCCATAATCAATCCTTTATAAGGCATGTGTCTGCTACTTAACCCTAATGCTGCAACAGTTCCTAAAAGAACCGAACCTAATGTTGCAAAGATAGCAATGATAAAACTATTTTTAGCTGCTAGACCCCAAGGATTTTTTGTTCCATAAATCATATCCTTATACCATCTTAAAGAAAATGCATCTGGATCAAGGTTTTTCATCCCTTCAGAAAAACTGAGAAATTCCTCTGCATTGAATGACAAAGGAAAAATTACGAAAAGAGGTGCAATCAAAAAGAAAAATACGCATGTGCAAATAAAAATATATACGTAATGCCAAATTCTGTAATGTGGTTCTGTATATTTTGGTAACGCCATAATTATCCTAGTTTTATGTTATCAATTCCTACTAATTTGTTATAAACCCAATATATTGCAAGCACTCCAGCTAATAACATCAGTCCCATTGCTGATGCGAAACTCCAATCTAGTGTACTCTTCATATGAAATGCAATTTGGTTACTGATTAAGGTGCCTGATGCACCGCCTACTAGCGCTGGTGTAATGTAGTATCCAATAGCAAGTATAAAAACTAGCAAGCAACCTGCGCCAATACCTGGGATAGTTAATGGAAAATATACTTTCCAAAAAGTGACAAATGGTGTGCCTCCAAGTGATTTTCCAGCTCTCATTAAGCTTGGGGATATGGTTTTCATTACACTGTATAAAGGTAAAACCATAAAAGGTAGTAAAATTTGTGTCATTGCAACGTAAGTTCCAGTTTTATTGTACATCATCTCAGGCCGGTTATCGTCGGCTACTAAGCCAATCATGACAAAGAAGTCGTTAACCACTCCTTGCTGTTGAAGAAGTATCATCCAACTTGCGGTTCTAACTAATAAAGATGTCCAAAATGGAAGTAGCACACAAATCATTAAAAGGTTGCTGTACTTCATTGGCAATGTTGCAAGTAAATGTGCAATTGGATAAGCCATTAAGAAACATAGTAGAGTTACAAAGAAAGCTATTTCTAAAGTTCTAAGCCAAAGTACTCTATGTATTCTACGATCTTCCTCTACACTTACAATTTCACCCTCTTCATTTTTATACATATCCATGCCCTTCAAATATTTTGCACTTGTGAATGCAGGTGCTCGTCTTTTTATAGCTCTCCAATATTCAACATCTGCCCATCTTTTGTGAACAGCCATTATTTGATCTTTATAATTTCCTTCCTCGAAGTTTTTGGCCTTTCTTCGTAATTTTTTTAAAATACTTTTAAAACCATTCTTGGTATAATTTAATTGAGTAGAAAGTTTTCCATCACGTTTTTCCTCTACTAATTTTTGAAAATCTAAATAGAAAGCCTCGAATACTTCCTCAGGTGGCATTTCATTTCCATCCCACTTTTCCATCGATTTAAATGTTTTTGGCAACATTTCAGTAACCATTTTATCATCGACACTTCTCATGAGCATGTCGCCGATTGGAAAGATATAAGTGATAAGTAAAAATAATAATAAAGGTGCAACTAAAAGAAATGCTTTAATTTTATTTTTTCTTTCAGCTTTTTTTAAACTTACCTCGAGAGGTATGCCATCTGTTGTTAAAATTTTTCCAGTTTCGCTGCTCATAAAATAAAAAAGGGCGGCTATAAATAACCGCCCTTAATATATTATATAATTTTAGTCTTTAAAACTTAAAATTATAGACCAGACTTCATTGCTTCCCATTTTTCACCAAGCTCTGTGCCGTTATCAGCCCAGAATATTGGATCTACTAAGAAGTAATTTTTAGTGTTTGCTGGTGCAGTTGGCATTTGTGGTACCATGTTAGTTTTACCATCTTTATACCATGGCTCACCTGCTGCCATAACTTTAAGTGATGATTTTCTCCAAGGTGCATATGCAATATATTTTGCACTTCCTGCTAAACCCTCTGTACTTGTCATCATCGCTAGTGCTTTTTTAGCATCAGCTTCGTTTGGTCCACCCTTAACTAGTACGAAATATTCGTAGTCAAGACCTTGACCATCCCAAACTTGTTTGATTGGAGCGCCTTCACCGATTTCTGCGTTGAAGAATCTACCATTCCAACCAGTTGCCATAACAACTTCACCAGATACTAATAGTTCTGGTGGTTGAGCACCTGCTGACCAAAATACACATCCACCGTTAGGGTCTGTGCAAAGTTCTTTGATCTTGTTCATTGCTCTGTTTACACCTTTTTCAGTTTCAAGAGCTTTGTAGATTTTTGCTCCACCTTTTCCTGGCTTAATACCATCTGCTGCTAAAGCGATCTCTAAGTTTGTCAGAGCGCTTTTGTAGATAGCTCTTTTTCCAGGGAATTTTTTTGTATTAAAGAAATCTTTTATAGTCTTTGGTGTGCCTTTAACATTGTTTGTGTTGTAAGCATAGTTCCAAGAATATAAAATGTTTCCTACAGCACACTTACTTGGCATTGGAGCAAAGAAATCTTTACTCGCTGCAGTACCATCTGGTGCTGGTGGGAAGTCTTTGTCGAAATCGAATTCTACAAATAAACCTTCGTCACATCCAGTGATAGTGTCCATAGCAAATACGTCGATAATATCCCACGTAATTTTCCCTGCCTCTTTTTGTGCTTTAATCTCTGATAATCCACCTGAGTAGTCGACCCAATTGATCGGTACACCAAGTTTCTTAGCAGTAGGGTCACCATATCCTAATTTTTGTGACTCTGTATATGCTCCACCCCAAGATGCAACAGTAACTGCAAATGCTGATGAGCTTATAGAAAGTGCAAAAGATAGAACAAGTAACAATTTACTTAGTTTTTTCATTATTCCTCCGTTTAAACGTTTTTTAAAAGCTAATTACAGCAATATATGAGTAAGGAGTCAACAGCGCATTTCATTAAAATATGCCTAATTTAATTAGATAAATTTTATTAAACCTATGGTTTATTTTGGGTCTAACGCTCTCGCATCATGACTATTCCAACTAACATTAATTTCATTTCCCATTTTAATATCCATGTTAGCAGAACTATTTGGGACTTTTAAAATGAATTCTTTGTTTCCAAGCAAGTCTATTCTCACCCTAGTGTGATCTCCATGGTAAATAACCTCCTCAATTTTGCCTTTAAAATTATTATCCATCTTGTTTGTTGTGTTTATAAGGGCTCTTTCAGGTCTTAACGAAACAGTAGTTTTTTCACCGTTTGAATTTACAGATATTGGATTGGCAATTATCTCTGAACCATTTGATAGTTTTACTTTACATTGATCCTTTTGAAAGTTTGTTACCTCACCAGCAAAGGTATTATTTTCTCCGATAAACTCTGCAACGAAAGAATTAACAGGCTCTTCGTATAATTTGTCTGGAGATGACAGTTGTTGGACTTTTCCATCATTAAATACAGCAATTCGGTTCGACATTGTAAGAGCCTCACTCTGATCATGTGTAACGTAGACAACAGTAACACCTATGTTTTCATGGATATGTTTAATCTCATATTGCATGCTTTCTCTAAGATTTTTATCTAGGGCTCCTAAAGGTTCGTCCATCAAAACTACTTGAGGATCAAACACTAAAGCTCTAGCAACAGCTACACGTTGTTGTTGTCCGCCAGATAATTGACCTGGCATTCTATTTTCAAAACCAGATAAAGACACCATTGATAACGCTTTATCAACTTTCTTATCTATATCATCTTTATTTATTTTTCTTACCTTAAGAGGAAAGGCTAAGTTTTCATAAACTGTCATGTGAGGGAACAATGCATAATTTTGAAATACCATTCCAATACCTCTTTTATGGGGTGGTATATTTGATATAGGATTTTTATCTAAAAAAATTTCACCGTTTGTTGGTGTTTCAAAACCAGCTAACATCATTAAACAAGTAGTCTTACCTGAACCAGATGGTCCAAGCATTGTAATAAATTCTCCTTCAGCAATATCTAGATTCAAATCTTTTACAACAAGGACTTTGCCGTCATAACTTTTATCTACTTTATCAAATTTTACAAATTCTTGGTTCTTTGACATTGGATAAGGTTTAAAACATTTGTAGGCTAATATTTCAAGTTTTTATTTTACGTGTAAATCTCTTGAAAAGTTGCATAATAACTCGTTTCCACCTTCGGTAATCCTAATAGACTCTGAAGCTTCAACTCCCCAATCACCAAATTGCATCACAGCTATCATATGATAACAAACATTCGGTTTTAAAATTGTCATATCACCTTTAGAAATATTAAGAGTATGTTCTCCCCAATCTGGCGGATATCCTATTCCGATTGAATAGCCAGTTCTGGATTCTTTTTTAATTTTGTATTTATCTAATATTGCCCAAAATTTTTCAGCAACATCATTTGCAGTGTTTCCAGGTTTGCTCGCTTTTATCCCGGCCTCTAAAGCCTCATTTGTTGCATTCATCGCATCAATTTTTTTTTGTTCTGGTTTTCCTAAGTTAACAGTCCTTGCCATTGGAGCGTGGTATCTTTTATAAGTGCCAGATAATTCTACAACAGTAGACTCTCCAGTCACAAACTTTTCATCGCTTGCTGTTAGATGAGATGCAGACGTACCTTTGCCAGTAGGTAAAAGAGTTGCGATACTTGCATATTCACCACCAAAATCAATTGTTCCCATGAATAATGTTTTTTGTATCTCTGCAACGGCATCACATTGCCTTACACCCGGGTTAATTATATCCATTGCTGTCTTCATTGCATTTTCTGAGATAATCGCTGCCTTTTTCATAAAATCTATTTCAGTATTAGATTTAACAACTCTTACCCAATTTACTAATCTTTCTGAGTCTTTTATTGTGGCG
Organism: uncultured Pelagibacteraceae bacterium; assembly: GCA_902614905.1. GTDB lineage: Bacteria > Pseudomonadota > Alphaproteobacteria > Pelagibacterales > Pelagibacteraceae > Pelagibacter. The sequence continues at coordinate 8,001 of CACMMN010000018.1, forward strand.
TTAGGCAATCCCTGTTTGAGCTTTTCATAACAGTATGCTGTAAAATAATGTGCATCCATTTCTACACCAATTTTAAGTTTATCCCATTTATTTTTTTTTAATAAATCAACTAGAGCATCGTACGGGTGAGACGGCCAAGTATGAATATATTTTTCATCGTAAATTACTATGTTTTCTTTTTTAAGATAAGTTTTTATAAATGCTCCACCTGCATCTTGGGCTCTTATAAAACAAATAGGTTCATCGGAATTAATATGAACAATTACACATTGAGCATAATAGAATGACCATGCATCATATCCAGTTAAATAATTTATATTTG
>CACMMN010000019.1 GCA_902614905.1 uncultured Pelagibacteraceae bacterium
TCAAAAATCCCTTAACTTTTAGAGCTAACGCAAGCTTTCTTGTTTGAACTTTTAATTCTTTTAAAATATTTGCTTTTATAGATACTGGCGGTAAGCAACAAGCTGAGTCACCTGAGTGTATACCTGCCTCTTCAATATGTTGCATTATTCCAGCAACGTAAACATCTTTTCCATCGGAAATAGCATCAACATCTACTTCCATTGCATTATCAATAAATTTATCAATTAAAATCGGATTTTTTTCTGATGCTTTAAAAGCTTCATTAATAAATTGTTTTAATTGGCTTTTATCATAGACTATCTCCATCGCCCTTCCTCCCAAAACATAAGATGGTCTAACAACAACAGGTAAGCCAATTTGTTCAGAAATTTTAATCGCTTGATTAAATTTGTATGCAATTCCACTTTCTGCTTGTTTAAGTTTTAATTTGATAAGTAGTTCTCTAAATCTGTCTCTATCTTCTGCTAAATCAATTGAAGTATATTGAGTTCCAAGAATTGGTAATTTATTATCATGTAAAAATTTTGCTAGTTTAATAGGAGTTTGACCACCGAATTGTGCAATTATACCTAAGAGATTACCTTTTGATTTTTCTTTTAAAATTATATTTTCAACATATTCTTCAATCAAAGGTTCAAAATATAATCTATCACTCGTGTCGTAATCTGTAGAAACTGTTTCAGGATTACAGTTAATCATGATTGTTTCATATCCAGCTTCTTTCAAAGAAAAGCTAGCTTGACAACAACAATAATCAAATTCTATTCCTTGACCAATTCTATTAGGTCCCCCTCCAAGAATTATAATTTTCTTTTTATTAGTTGGTTCGGATTCACACTCAATTTTAAAAGAAAAATTTCTTTGATAAGTCGAATACATATAAGGAGTAAAAGACTTAAATTCAGCTGCACAAGTATCAACTTTTTTAAACACTGGCAAAACTTTTAGGGCTTTTCTTTTTAATTTTACTATTTTTTCATTTATTCCAGTTATTTTAGAAATTTTTTTATCGGAAAATCCTATAGATTTTATTCTATTAAATTCCCCGAATTTCTTTGGTAAACCTTTTAATGCTAATTTATTTTCTTCCTCAACTAATTCTTTAATTTGATTTAAAAACCAAGGATCAACCTTAGATAACTTGTAGATCATATTAGTTGAAATTTTTTTTCTAAAAGCTTCAGCAATAAGAAGTAATTTGTTAGGAATGTTAATTTTTAATTTTTTTAAAATCTCTTTTTTATTATAGTTAAATATATCATCTAATCCTGTTAATCCAATTTCAAGAGATACGAGAGCTTTTTGTAACGACTCTTTAAAATTTCTTCCAATTGCCATTGATTCACCCACTGATCTCATAGATGTACCTAAAATTGCATCTGTGTCCGAAAATTTTTCGAAGGTAAATCTAGGAATTTTTGTAACCACATAGTCTATAGTTGGTTCAAAAGAGGCAGGCGTTACTTTTGTAATTTCATTTTGAAGTTCGTCTAATGTGTAACCTATGGCTAACTTTGCAGCCACTTTAGCAATTGGAAAACCTGTAGCTTTAGATGCTAAAGCCGATGATCTTGAAACTCTTGGATTCATCTCAATTATTACCATCCTTCCATTTTTAGGATTAATTGCAAATTGAACATTAGAGCCACCAGTTTCAACACCAATTTTTCTTAGACATGCAATAGACGCATTTCTCATTACCTGGTATTCTTTATCAGTTAGTGTTAAGGCTGGGGCTATTGTGACTGAGTCACCTGTGTGAGTCCCCATAGGATCAACATTTTCAATTGAACAAATTATTATACAATTGTCATTTTTATCTCTAACCACCTCCATCTCGAACTCTTTCCACCCATCAAGACATTCCTCCACCAGAACTTGATTTTGTGGTGACTCTTTTATGCCCTCTTTTACTATTTTAAAAAAATCTTTTTTTGTTCTTGCAATTCCACCACCTAAACCACCCAAAGTAAACGAAGGTCTAATTATTGCCGGTAAACCAATTTTTTTTAGACATTTTTTTGAATTTGATAAGTTGTTTAGTATTTCAGACTTTGGTAAATCTAAACCAATATCAGTCATATTTTTTCTAAATTTCTTTCTATCTTCTGCATTGGCAATTGCTTTTGAATTTGCACCTATAAGTTCAATTTTATATTTTTTTAACAAACCAATTTTTTCAGCACTTATTGCAAGATTTAATGCAGTCTGCCCGCCCATTGTTGGCAAAATTGCGTCAGGTTTTTCTTTTTTTATAACTTCCTCAAGTACTACTAGTGATATAGGCTCAACATATGTTTTATCTGCAACGCCAGGATCAGTCATAATTGTTGCAGGGTTAGAATTAATTAATATGACTTTATATCCTTCATCTTTGAGAGCTTTGCAAGCTTGTGTTCCAGAATAATCAAACTCACATGCTTGACCAATAATTATTGGACCAGCTCCAATTACTAATATTTTCTTAATGTCTTTTCTTTTTGGCATATTTTTTTACATCTTCCATGAAATGACTAAATAAATATTTGCTATCTTGGGGACCCGGGTTTGCCTCTGGATGGTATTGAACAGAAAAAACTGGTTTATTTTTTAATCTTATACCTTCAATAGAATTATCAAATAAGGATAGGTGAGTTATTTCAGTATTTTTCTTTAAGCTTTCTTTGATTACTTCAAACCCATGGTTTTGGCTTGTTATTTCAACTTTATTAGTTATTAAATTTTTTACAGGATGGTTTGCACCTCTGTGTCCTAATTTCATCTTTCTAGTTTTTGCGTTTAAAGCAAGGGCTAATATTTGATGACCCAAACAAATACCAAATAAAGGTAAACCGCTTTGTATCAAATTTTTTACAACATCTATTGCATATTTTCCAGTTGCAGCTGGATCTCCAGGACCATTTGATAAAAAAACACCATGAGGTTTTAATTTAAAAATTTCATCTGATTTTTTTTTGCACGAAACTACTTTAACTTCACAATCATAATTGGAAAAATATCTAAGTATATTTTTCTTTATTCCAAAATCTATAGCAACAATCTTGAATTTTCTTTTTTTATTTTTTTCAAATCCCTTAATTTTTTTCCAAGTTTTTAATCCTTTCCAGGTATAAGTTTTTGGTGTTGTGACTTCTTTAGCAAGATCCATACCTTTTAAACCAGGCCAATTTATCGATTTTTTTATTAGTTTACTTATATTGAATTTTCCGTTTTTAAAATTTGCTATCGTACCCTTAGGCGCTCCCTTATCTCTAATAAAATTTGTTAAGCCCCTAGTATCCAAACCAGTTATTCCAACTATTTTATTTTTTTTCAGCCAATTATCTAAATTTTGAAGAGATCTATAATTTGAAGGACTTGTTATTTCAGAGTTAAATATTACACCTCTAGTCCAAATTTTGTCAGATTCAATATCCTCGTTATTAGTTCCAACATTCCCTATGTGAGGAAAAGTAAAATTTATTATTTGTCCAGCATATGATGGATCAGATATAATTTCTTGATAACCTGTCAGCGAAGTATTAAAACAAACTTCTCCGGTTGCTTCTCCTTGATAACCTAATCCGATGCCTTTAAATATTGACTTATTTTCAAGAACTAAAATGGCTGGGCGTAAAGTAGAAAAATTTGAAGTTTTGTTTTTCTGTTTTGATGTCAATTACAACTCATGAGTTAAAGGTTAATACAATAAAACCCTTTTTTCCGCAACATATCTAATGGAAAATTCTAAAAAAAATTATTTTTTCTTTTGAAGAAATTTCTCTTTAAAAGTAAGTTTGTGATCATGGCTATTAGAGACAAGATTGATTTAGACTACAAAAATTCACTAAAATTAAAAGATAAAATAAAAATATCAACTTACAGGTTAATATTATCTGGCATTAAAGAATTAGATATAATCAATAGATCTGGACCTCAAAAAAAAGAGACTGACGATGATGATATTAAAAAAATGTTGAAGAAAATGATTAAACAAAGAGCCGAATCAATTGAAGTTTACAAGAAAAATAATAGAGATGATTTGCTTCAAATCGAAAAACAAGAGCAAGAAATTTTATCAAGCTATTTACCAAAACAAATGAGCGAGGATGAAACAAAGAAAATTTGTAGTGAAATAATAGCCTCTACAAAAGCATCATCAATAAAAGATATGGGCAAGGTGATGGGAGAGTTAAAAAAAAAATATTCCGATACGTTAGATTTTTCTTTAGCTGGCAAAGTTTTAAAAGAGATTTTAAATAAATGATTTATTTAATATGAAATACCCAAAGGAATATTTAGAAGAGATAAAATCAAGGTTAAAAGTTTCTACTGTAGTATCTAAATTTGTAGCAATCAAAAAAAGAGGCAAGGAATTTGTTGGTCTGTCACCTTTCAAGAATGAAAAAACACCCTCATTCACAATTAATGATGAAAAAGGTTTCTATCATTGCTTTAGTACAGGAGAACATGGGAACATATTTGATTTTTTAATGAAAACTCAAAATTTAAAATTTGGAGAAGCTGTTAGAAGTTTAGCAAATCAGGCTGGATTGCAGCCTTATAGATTTACTAATCAAGATGAACAAAGAGAAAAAGAATGGAATACATATACAGAAATTCTTTCTGCTTATATAAATAGAAACAGGAAAAATATGACATCACCTAACACATCAAATAAAAAAGTTTTAAATTACCTAAAAAAAAGAAATTTAGATGATAAATCTATTGAAGAATTTAATTTGGGATATGTTCCATTTGACTCAAAGTCATTTCTAGATTTACAAAATCAATTTGATGATCAAAGTTTAAAGAACTCTGGTTTGTTTTACTTAGACGAAAGAAAAAATGAGTACGTTGATAGATTTAGAGGAAGATTAATTTTCCCAATTTATGCTTTATCTGGAAAGCCCATTGCTGTTGGTGGGAGGATCATTGATGAAAATAAAAAAATTGCAAAATACGTTAATTCTCCAGAAACTAACTTTTTCAAAAAAGGAAATAATCTTTATAATTTAAATAAAGCGAGAAAAATTTCAAACAAATATGACAATGTATACTTAGTTGAAGGATATATGGATGTTATAAAATTATATAACAATCAAATATTTAATTGTGTTGCAAACCTTGGCACTGCACTCACAAATAAACAAATTTTGTTACTGGGACAATTCTTTTCAGAAATTATTATTTGTTTTGACGGAGATGAGAGTGGCTACAAAGCAGCTTTAAGAGCAGCTGAAAATTCTCTAAAGTTTTTGCAACCTGAAAAACAAATCTCTTTCTTATTTTTACCAAACGGTGAAGATCCTGATACTTTTGTGGAAAGAAATGGCAAAGAGCTTTTTTTAAAATATTCTGTTGATAACAAAATACAAATTCATAAATTTATTTTTAATCACTATTTGAACAACTCAAAAAAATCGCCCACAGAACTTGCCATGATTGAAAAAAAATTGTCAACTTTAGCTAATTCTATAAATGATGCAGTTGTCAAAAAATATGTTTTAGGATTTTTTTTAGATCAACTTTCAAATTTTTTACCGTTAAAAACTAACTTTTTGAAAGATAATTTTAAATTCAAAAAAACCAGATCTCTTGAAATTACAAAAAATATATTCAAGGAAACACAAAAATTTTCTTCAATACAAATTAAAGAACTCTCTATATTATATATAATGCTAAATAATTTAGATTTCTTCTATCATCGGTTAGATTTATTGGAAGATTTGTTTTTTTTTTCAAAAGAAAATAAAATTCTTTTTAATTTAGTTGAACAGTCGTTAAAAAACGGAGAATACAACAACATCGATATTGACAAAAACTTCTTAGAAAATATTAACAAGTTTGCAACCGTAAAACATATTATTAAAAAAAACGATGACGACCACTCAAAACTATCTGAAATCTTTGAAGATATTAAAAAAGATCTCAAAACATATAGTTTAGAATTAAGAATCCAAGAGTTAGAATCAAAATTTGCCCAAGATTTTAATCAAAATACTTTTGATGAAATTAGAAGGCTTAAAAAAGAGCAAAATATTAATTAAATAAACACAAAAAATCATAGATTTTTTTAAAATTGTCTTTATATAAGTAACTCCAAATTTTTAAACTGTGGAAAGAATTATTACAAAATCATTTGCTAGGCTTATGGGCAGGGGTGTCCATAGAGGCTTCATTACCCATGAAGAGTTAACCAAATCTCTAGGAAAAAGAAATCTATCTGGAGAAAATCTATCGCAAGCTTTTCTACACATATTAGATGAGAAAATAACACTTGTAGAAAAAAAGTCAGATTTTAAAGCTATAAAAAAAAGAGATAGTCAAAATAAAGAAGAGCCAAAAAGTCTTGAAAAAAGTGACGACCCAATACGTATGTACTTAAGAGAGATGGGTGGTGTTGAATTGTTATCAAGAGAGGGAGAGATTGCAATTGCAAAAAGAATAGAAGCAGGAAAGGATGTGATGTTAAACGCATTATCACAAAGTCCAATTACGGCTCAACAATTTTACAATTGGAATGAAAAACTCCAAAAAGATGAAATAATGGTAAGAGAAATTATAGACATAGATACAAATTATATGGAGGATGAAAATTCAACACAAGGATTAAAAAATAAAAAAAATAAGGATGGTTTAAAAGTTGATAAAGAAAACTCTACTGAAGAAAAAAAAGAAAATAATAATTCAGATGATGAAGATGAATTTAACCCAACTCTTGCAGCTATGGAAAGTGAAATTAAGCCAAAAGTTTTAGAAACAGTTAGCAATTTAACCAAAAACTATTCTAAATTAATTAAAAACCAAAAAGAAAAATTAAATTGTATTTTAAATAATATAAAATACTCCCCAGCAAAAGAGAAAAACTACCAAAAGTTAGTTGATGAAATATTAGAGAATATAAAGTCACTACAATTATCTCCCTCTGTATTAGAAAATCTGGTCCAAAAACATTATTTAGAGAATAAAAAAATAATCTCACTGGAGGGAAACTTGCTAAGGCTAGCTATGGCTGACAAAATCTCAAGAGATGAATTCATTAAATTTTATGTGGGAAATGAGATCAATCCTAACTTAAAAAATTTTTTAGCCTCCAACCCTGTTTGGAAATCATTTTTTAATAAAAACAAGAATGAATTTAAAAATATAAGAGACAGATTAGTTGAAATAAGCCACAAACTTGGAGTAAGCGTTACTGATTTCAAAAAAATAGTAAGTAGAATTCAAAAAGGAGAAAAAGAGTCTCGTATAGCAAAAAAAGAAATGGTTGAGGCTAATTTAAGATTAGTTATCTCTATAGCAAAAAAATACACTAACCGTGGTTTGCAATTTCTAGACCTCATCCAAGAAGGTAATATTGGTTTGATGAAAGCAGTGGACAAATTTGAGTATAGAAGGGGTTATAAATTTTCTACATATGCAACTTGGTGGATTAGACAAGCAATAACAAGATCTATTGCAGATCAAGCTAGAA
>CACMMN010000020.1 GCA_902614905.1 uncultured Pelagibacteraceae bacterium
ATTAATTATACTTTTATTGTTGTTAAATAGTTGTGGTTTCACACCTATATATTCCTCAAAAGATAGCAATTACAATATTATAAGTTTTGAAAAAAATATTAACAATAATCTTACTAGCTATATCCAAAATAGTATAAGCGCTCTTTCAAATGAAAATGCCTCTAAAAGTTTAAATATTAATCTTAACTTTACAGAAGATATTTCGGTAATATTAAAAGATTCTAAAGGAGACCCCTCAAGAAATAGATTAACAGTGACAATTGATATGTCTATATCTGGTGTAAATGAGAATTTAATTGCATCGAATGTTTTTTCAGAGAGTTTTGAGTATAATATTGACGATAATAAGTTTAATCTAAAACAGTACGAGAAAAACTTAAAATTTAGCTTGGTAGAGCAAATTACCCAACAAATAATTGCTTTTTTAGCTAATGTATAATGATTTTAAAGTCTTTTGAAATAGATAATAAAAAAGTTTCCAAATTAAATTGCTTTCTACTTTATGGCGAGAATGAAGGCTTAAAAAAAGAAATTACAAAAAAATTAAAACATAGTCATCCAGGTAAAGAGATAAAATATGAAGAGGATCAAATATTAAAAAATAAAAATGAATTTTTTATTGAAATCAAAAACAAATCATTATTTGAAGAAAAAAAAATATTTATATTAGAAAGGTGTACTGATAAAATAGCTGAAATTATCATTGAAATATGTGAAAACAAAATTGAAGATCTGATAATAATAAACTGCGGCATACTTGAAAAGAGAACAAAACTCAGAAAATATTTTGAACAGTCAAATAATGTTGCAATAATACCTGCTTACAAAGATAATTCTCAATCTTTAATAAATATTGCCAAAAATTTTTTTTATGAAAAAAAGATAAGCATTTCATATGAAACACTTAATTTGTTAATTAATAGGTCTAATGGGGACAGAGGATATCTACAAAAAGAATTGGAAAAAATTTCTAATTATTTATCAGACAAGAAAATTGTATCTCTGAAAGAAATCTCTGTATTAACTAATCTTTCTGAGAATTATAGTGCTTCTGAATTAGTTGATGCATCATTATGCAAAAATATAGTTAAAACTCGTGAAATATTAAGCGAAAATAATTATTCACGAGAAGATACTTTTTTAATTTTAAGAGTTTTTTTAAATAAAACAAAGAAGATATTAAATCTTTTAGAAAAAATTAGTAATGAAAAGGATATGGATAAAGTAATTTCTGAACATAAACCGCCGATATTCTGGAAAGAAAAACCTACGATAAAAAAACAGCTCGAAATCTGGTCTTTAGAGGGAATAAAAAATTTAATCTGCGAATTAAATGATATAGAGATTAAAGCTAAGAAGCAAGATTCAATAAGTTTAATTTTGATGAAAAATTTTGTGTATGATGTTATAGATCAAAAGACTAATAATCCTTCTTTATCAACTCGATAATTCTGTTTAATTGATCCATTTGTTTATAGTTAAAAGTTATAGAACCTTTATTATTCTTTTTGTTTTTAATTTCTACATTCATACCAATTCTTTCCATTAATTGTTGCTCTAATAATTTTATATTTGGGTCTTTATTGTTTGATAATTTTTTACTAGATGTTTTATAAGCTCTAACAAGATTTTCTGTCTGCCTTACTGATAATTTTTTAAATATAACCTTCTTAGCAACAGAGAAAGCGTTTTGCAAACCAACTAAAATTTTTGCATGGCCAGGAGATATCTTATTATCTTTTACAAACTCAACTACTTCATTAGGTAAACTTAGTAGTCTTAATGAATTTGTTATATGACTTCGGCTTTTACCGATAAATTTTGCGACTTGCTCTTGGTCGTATGAAAATTCATCTATAAGTCTTTTATAACCTTCGGCCTCTTCAATAGCATTTAAGTCATGTCTTTGTACATTTTCAACTATTCCAAATTCAAGAGCTTTTTTGTCGTCTGCTTCGATGACTACAATGGGAACTTCGTGTAAACCTGCCTTCTGTGCTGCAAGCCATCTTCTTTCGCCAGCAATTATTTCATATTTGCTGGCACCATTAGAGTTTCTAACAATTATTGGCTGAATAATCCCTCTTGATTTAACAGATTCTGTTAATTCATTTAAATTTGTTTCATCAAACTTTTTTCTTGGTTGATATTTATTTCTTGTAAGATCTCCTATATTAGCCTTTTTACTAGTTGAAACTTTCCCCTCTCCAATTAAAGATGATAAACCTCTACCAAGCCCTTTTTTATTTTTAAAGCTTATCATGCTGCTGTTTCGAAACTTTCCTCTTGAGCTAAAAATTCCTCTGTAAAATTAATGTATGACTTGCTTCCAGGACAATTCTTGTCATAAAATATAACTGGCATACCGTGCGAAGGTGCTTCGGACAATCTTACATTTCTTGGAACAACATTTTTGTAAACTTTCTCTTTGAAATAATTTCGTGCTTCAGTTTCAACTTCACTAGAAAGTTTATTTCTTTTATCATACATAGTTAAAAGTATTCCTCTAATCGTTAGTTCTGGATTTAATCCAACTTTAATCCTATCGATAGTTTTGATCAGTTGAGTTATACCCTCTAAAGCAAAAAATTCTGTTTGAAGAGGTACTAAAAGTGAATGAGAAGCTACTAAGGCCATGACAGTTAACAAACTTAGAGATGGTGGACAATCTATAAGCACATAATCGTATGAAGCTCTAGAATTGTTTAAATAAGCAGTTAATTTCTCCTTTAGAATGTAAGCTCTACGACCATCGTCAGCTGTTTCAACTTCCAATCCAGATAAATCAACATTTGAAGTGATTATATCGAGGTTAGAAAAATTAGTTTTGGAAATTGCTTCATCAATTTTTTTTGTTCCAATCAAAACTTGATAAATTGAATTAGTTGTTTGATCTATATTTGATAATCCTAAACCCGTTGTAGCATTTCCTTGGGGATCTAAATCAATTACCAAAACTTTTTTGTTATTCAAAGAAAGTCCTGCCGCTAAATTTATTACAGTTGTGGTTTTGCCAACCCCGCCTTTTTGATTTATTATTGATATAATCTTTTCTTTCATGCTTTTCTTAAATTATTTATTTTTACAATAACTGAGTTCGCGTCTGTTAAACTTTTTAAAATTTCATATTCAAACTTCCATGATTTTAAACATTCATTAATGTTATCTCTTCCACTTTTTCCTAAAAAAAGTATTAAACTGTTATAATGAGAAAAATTTTTGTTTATTAATTCTAATATTGTTTGCAGTGGTTTAAAGGCTCGAGCTACTATTATGTCTGCTTCTAATTCCCTCTCTTCAAAAATATTCTTTTGCATTACCTCAGCATTTAATTCGAAGCGCTTGATCATCTTTTTTAAAAAAATGCTTTTCTTCATACTTTTCTCATAAAGTTTGAATTTTATTTTTGATCCCTTTTTTTTTAAAATAATTGCAAGAACCACGCCTGGAAGTCCAGAACCTGAACCTATATCTAAGCAAGTTTTAGTATTTTTATCAATAATATCAATAATTTGCGCTGAATCTATTATATGTCTTTTTATTGAGTCTTTCTCAGTTGATTTGCTGATTAAGTTTATTTTTTTGTTTTCACTCAATAATAATGATCTGAATTCCTCTAAGGCAGGAAATGTTTCACGTGAAACGTTTAATGTTTCTAATTGAGAATATTTTTTAAGATTTGATTCGATCAAGCTATATGCTTAATAGACTTTCTTTTCAGATGTGACAATAGAATAAATACAGCTGCAGGAGTAATTCCATCTATTCTTAAAGCCTGACCCATTGTTTTTGGCCTAATTTGCTTGAATTTAGACTTAACTTCATTAGAAAGCCCTGAAAAACTGTCATAATTAATATCAGATGGTATTTCGAGGCTCTCGTCTCTTTTAAAAGCTAAAATATCCGCTTTTTGTTTCTTCATATAACCCTTATAGTGAGCATTAATTTCAACCTGCTCCTCAATTTCACTACTATAATCACCTATTTCGGGCCAAATATCTTTGATTTTATTAAACTTTACCCCTTTTTGGGCTAAAACAGAGTTAGCTGACCTATAAATTCCATCTTTTGCGATTTTAACACCATGTTTTTCTGCTTCTGAAGGGGATATCTTTAATTCATCCATTTTTTTATTCAATTTCTGCAATTTAATTGATTTATCCTCAAATATTTTTTTCCTCTCTGATTTAACTAGGCCAAACTTAATTCCAACAGGTGTGAGTCTCAAGTCAGCATTATCACATCTTAAGGATAATCTGTATTCAGCTCTTGAAGTAAACATCCTGTAAGGTTCGGCAACCCCCTTTGTAACTAAATCGTCTATCATCACGCCAATATAGGCTTGGGACCTATCTAGAATTAATGGTTCTTTACTCTTGATTGATAAAGCAGCGTTAGCTCCCGCTATTAGTCCTTGAGCTGCAGCTTCTTCATAACCAGTTGTACCGTTGATTTGACCGGCAAGGTAAAAGTTTTTTATCTTCTTCGTTTCTAATGTTAAAAAAAGTTCTCTTGGATCAACATAATCATATTCAATTGCGTATCCTGGACGTAGTATTTTAACTTTTTCTAAACCATTGATATTATTGCAAATTTCTTGTTGTAGGTCGGCTGGAAGTGATGTTGAAATTCCGTTGGGGTACACTGTGTTATCTTTAAGCCCTTCAGGTTCTAAAAAGATTTGATGTCTATTCTTATCCTTAAATTTATAGATTTTATCCTCTATAGATGGACAGTACCTTGGCCCTACTCCCTTAATACTTCCAGAATACATTGCGCTTTGTTTAATATTTTTAGAAATCAACTCATGAACCTTTTCATTGGTATAAGTAATCCCACAACTAATTTGTTTGTTAATATTTTTTTTGGTTAAGAAAGAAAAAAAAGATATTTCATCATCTGGATGTTGCTCTTCTAAATTTGTATAATTAATCGTCCTACCATCCAACCTTGGCGGGGTCCCTGTTTTTAACCTACCGATTTTAAAATTATATTTTTGTAACTGTTCACTTAAACCAATAGTGGGCTTTTCATTATATCTACCTGCGGGAGTTTTTTTGTCACCTATATGTATCATTCCGTTCAAAAATGTTCCTGTTGTAAGTATTACCTTGTTAGAGTGAATTTCTTTTCCAGATGAAGTTAAAATACCGTTTATACTATTTTTATCAAATATAAAGCCTTTTACAGAGTCAGAAAAAATGCTTAAATTACAGTAGTTTACAAGTTTTTCTAACATATATTTTTTATATAATGATCTGTCACTTTGGGTACGAGGTCCTCTTACAGCTGGTCCTCTACTCCTATTTAAAAGCTTAAATTGAATACCAGATTTATCAGACACATCTCCCATAACACCATCTAAGGCATCTATTTCCCTAACTAAATGGCCTTTACCTAAACCTCCTATTGCTGGGTTGCATGACATCTCTCCAATGGAAGATTTATCATTCGTAAATAGAGCGGTATTTACCCCCAATCTTGCAGAAGCTGCTGCAGCCTCGCAGCCTGCATGACCGCCGCCAATTACTATAACGTCATACTGTTTATTCTTTTCCATTACTTGAATTTATATTTGAAATCTTTTTTTACAAGACTATCTTAAATTTTATTAATTAATTGTAAAAATGCTAATAAGATAGATAAATAGCGGTTTATTTGCCTATACAGAAATCATTAAAAATACTCGATAAAATCTCTTCTACATCAACTTTTCCAACAACTTTACCCAATGTTCTTACAGCAACTCTTAAATCCTCAGTCGCCTTATCGAAGTCTTCGTTTATATTTTTGTTTTTGAAATTTTGTAAAGAAAGAATACAATTATTTAGATCAATCCTGTGACGTTCTCTAGTAATAAAAACATCCGTATTTGTATATAATGATTTTTTTAAAATAAATTTAATTTCTGATACTACTTTCTCAATGTTTGTTTCTTTAAGAACAGAAATAGAAAAGGGATTGTATTTTTTTAATTGCTCAGGAACTTTAAAATCATATAAATCTGTTTTATTAACTAATAGGATCGAGCTTTTATCGAACAAATCATTCAAAAAACCAAAGAATTCAACGTTTTTTGGCTCTATTATTACTATTCTTAAATCTGCTTCCTCTGCTTTTTTAAACGCTAGTTTTATACCTTCTTTCTCTATTATATCTTTTGATGCCCTAATACCTGCAGTATCTGAAATAATAACTGGGTATCCATCAAAGTTTAAATGGGTTTCTAAAACATCCCTAGTTGTGCCAGCTACTTCGGATACAATTGAAACATCTCTTTTCGAAAAGTAATTCATTAAACTTGATTTCCCTGAATTTGGTGGACCAACAATAGCTATTTTGAAACCAGTCCTAATCTTCTCGCCAACTTTATTGTCATCAAGAATTTTTTTTATTTCTGTTTCAATATTTTCAACTTCATTTTTAATATTTTCGGTAACATTTTCAGGGATATCTTCTTCGGGAAAGTCAATTTTAGCTTCCATAGTTCCTAATATTTTAATTATTTTTTCTCTAATATTTTCAAATTTTAAAAAGCTTTTTCCTTTTATAATACTTTGAGCTTGATCAATCTGAATTTGTGTTTCTGCAGCTATTAAGTCTCCGATTGCCTCTGCTTTTAGTAAATTAATTTTCCCATTAACGAAAGCTATTTTGGTAAACTCTCCTGCCTCAGCCATTCTACATTTTTTAGTACTCAAAAGATTATTTTGTATTTCTGTAATTACACCTCTGCTTCCGTGAACATGAAGTTCCGCCATATCTTCACCTGTGTAGCTCTTGGGGGCTGGAAACCATAAAACTATCCCCTCATCTATTAGGCTAGAATTGTTAATATTGTTTATTTTTAGAAGCTTAGCCTTTCTTGGTGATGGTAAATCACTTTTTGTAATTAATTTGATAATATTGCCTGTTTCTGGACCTGAAATTCTAAATACTGCCACTCCTGACTGACCTGGTGCTGAAGATAATGCAAAAATAGTCATCACATTAGTATATAGCGGGAATTACTAAAGAACATAAATAATTTTTCAAACTTGAATATGAAAATTTCAGCTTAAGCTGGCTTGTTCATTGAAGTAAAAAACTCTGAATTAGATTTAGTAGCTTTTAATTTAGAATTTATAAACTCAATAGCATCCATAGATCCCATTGGGGCAATTATTCTTCTTAAAACGTTCATCTTTTGAAGGTCGTTTTTTTCAAATAATAATTCTTCTCTTCTTGTTCCAGATTTAGTTATATCTATAGCTGGGAAAATCCTTTTTTCTGAAATCTTTCTATCAAGTATTGTTTC
>CACMMN010000021.1 GCA_902614905.1 uncultured Pelagibacteraceae bacterium
ATTACCAAGGTATCTAACATCATCTCTTAAGCTTTTTGTTGGAATTCTTTCATAATAGAGATCTCTTTTTATCATTTAAAAGTTATTTTTTTTAAAATCAATTATTTTTCCCAATCAAATCTTGGAAAAGAATCAAAAATTTTAAATATACCTTCAGACCACTCTTTAGATACTTTTGAAAATTCTTGATCATTAAGGTTTAAACATTTTTGAGATGCAATTTTATATTGATCTTTCTTATAAACAACAAAGTCTATAGGAGGTCCAACTGTTAAGTCACTTTTTAAAGTAGAGTCCATTGATATTAAAGCGCATCTCGATGCATCTCCAATAGATACTTCGGGAGTTATAACTCTATCCAAAATTGGTTTTCCGTATTTAACTTCTCCAATTACTAAATACGGTTTGCTATCAGCAGGCTTAATATAATTTCCTTGAGGATAAATTAAAAAAAGTTCCATTGGTTTACCTTTAATTTGACCACCAACAATAAATGTTGATCCTAATAAAACAGTGTCAGTGTTCATGCCCTTTGGTGATGAATGTTTTAAGTTCAATGCACCAATATATTTTGCCACTTGATCAAAATCTTCACATGTATTTAAATTTTTTTTTCCTGAATTGTCTTCAAGATCTTTTTCGATTGACTTATAAACAGCTTGTGATGTTCCTAGGTTACCAGAAGTAACTATTAAAACAGTTCTGTCACCAACATCGTAGGTGAACATTTTTGAGTAAATATTGACATTATCTAGTCCAGCATTAGTTCTAGAATCTGAAGCTACAACAATTCCATCTTTTGTTTTTATACCAATACAATATGTCATTGTTTTTTTGATTATTAGTTATATATATACCTCGACTTATATATATACCCCAAATTCTCATAACAGGTATATATAATTTGCACTTAAAATTAGAAAAATATTTATAATAATATACTAAATGACTAGTCTTTGGAAAAACTACGATGCTAAATCATCTTATGATGAATACTTAACACCTGAAAGAAAGTTAAGAAAAGAAGCTAAAATTATTTCAAGTATTTTAGATAGACACGGTAAGAAAAAACTTCAAGAAATAGACAGAAACTGTATGAGCACTATAGACTCGAGAGGAATAAATTTCAAAGTTTATTCTGCTGATAAAAAAGCTGCGGAAGAAAAAAAATGGCCATTAGATATTATTCCTAGAATTGTTTTAAAAACAAAATGGAATAAAGTTAAAAAAGGATTAATTCAAAGATCAAAGGCATTAAATTTATTTATTGATGATGTCTATAATAAAAAAAGAATATTTAAGGATAAAATCATTCCAGAAGACATAGTATTTAAATCAAAAAATTACCTGAAACAATGTGAGGGCTTTAGTCCTAAAAGGAAAATTTGGTCTCATATATCTGGGATTGATTTAATAAGAAATATTAGTGGTGATTTTTTAGTACTTGAAGACAATTTGCAAGTTCCATCTGGTGTATCTTACATGCTTGAGAATAGAATGGTGATGAGTCAGGTGTTTCCTCAAATATTTACAAGATATAGGGTTTCTCCAATTGGTCACTATTGTAATAGACTTTATCATTGTATGCATGATGCCATACCTTACCAAACAAAAAATCCTCACATGGTGGTTTTAACACCTGGGATTTATAATTCTGCATACTTTGAACATTCCTTTTTAGCTCAACAAATGGGAGTAGCTCTTGTTGAGGGAAAAGATCTTTACGTTGAAAATGATAAAGTTTTCATGAAAACGATAGGTGGTGGTATTCGAGTGGATTGTATTTATAGAAGGCTCAATGATACTTATTTAGATCCAAAATCTTTTTTTAAAGGATCCTTAATAGGTGTCCCAGGTTTATTTAAAGCTTATAGAAAAGGAAATGTTGCGATATTAAATGCTCCAGGAACTGGTTTTGCAGATGATAAATTAATTTATTCTTATGTTCCAGAAATAATAAAATATTATTTAGGAGAAGAGCCAAAACTTAAACAAGTTGAAACATTTAGATGTTTTGAAAAACTACAAAGAGATCATGTAATAGAAAATATTGGAAAGATGGTTGTTAAACCAGCAGATGGATCTGGCGGGTATGGTATTATGATTGGGCCTAAGGCTAAAATTAAAGAAAGAGAAATGTTCCAGAGAAGAATTAAAGACAATCCAAGAAATTATATTGCACAACCATTAGAAGTATTGTCAACAACTCCTACGCTTCAAGGTGATTTGTTTGAACCACGACACCAAGATTTAAGACCTTTTATATTATCTGGAAAAGAAACCTATGTAACGATGGGTGGCTTAACGCGTGTAGCTCTTAGAAAAGGTAGTACCATAGTAAATAGTTCAAGAGGTGGCGGCTCTAAAGATACGCTAGTTGTTGATATTTAATGAATGCCAACCATAAAGTTTTAATATTTACAGATTTAGATGGAAGTTTATTAGATAGAGATACTTTTAAGTTCGATAAAATTTCAAAATATATTAAAGATTTAATTTCTAAAAATATTTCTATAATTCCTAATTCAAGTAAAACAAAAAAAGAAATAGAAAGTTTTAATAAAGAGTTAGATGAGGATTTGCCTTTTATAGTTGAAAATGGTGCTGCTATTTATAATCTTAATTTAATTAATGCAAGTTTTCCTGAAAAAATTAGTTTAAGCAGAGAGATTAGTGAAATTTTAGATATTTTTAATAATAAAATTACAAAAAAATATAAATCCAAATGCAAATTTGTTAAAAATTTAATAAGTGATAAACAATTACAAATTTTTGGGCAATCAAAAGAAAAAGTTAAATTAGCAATGAATAGAGAATACTCTATACCTTTATTATTTGATGGTTCAAAAGCTGAAAAAATAGATCTTATCAAGTCTGTAACTAATGCTGGCCTTTCATTACAAGAAGGGGGAAGAGTAATAAATCTTTGTGATAAAATAAGTAAATCTCAAGCTATGAAACATGTTGTAAAAATATTTAAGAAAATAAGCAAAGAGAAACTAATCACAATTGGGGTTGGGGATAATTTCAACGATCTAGATATGCTTAAAAATAGCGATATACCTTGTTTAGTTTTTAATGATAAATTTACAATGGAAAAAATAAATATAGATAATTGTCTAGTATCAAAAAAACCTGCGCCAGAGGGGTGGGAAGAGGTAGTCAAATTGGCTCTGGATAAAATAAAATAATGTTACTAGAATAAGTTATGGGTGATTTTTCTCAAAATGGTATCGTCTCAACACTTCATGATTTTGGAACAAAATCCACAACTGAAATTGAAAAGGATTTACTAAATTTTTCTAAAGAAAGAAAAATGGAGTTAATTCTCCCGTGTTTATATTCAGAATTAGAGGGTTCTGCTCTACCTAATATTGTAGATCAAATAAGTAAGACAAAATACTTAAGCCACGTAATTATAGGATTAGATAAAGCTTCAGAAAGTCAAGCTAAAAAGGCTTGGAAATTTTTTAAAAAAATAAATGTGCCTTTTACAATTTTATGGAACGATGGACCTAAGCTTAAAAAATTGGATATTGAGTTAAAGAAGAAAAATTTAGCACCAAACCAAATGGGTAAAGGTAGAAATGTTTGGTATTGCATAGGTATGTGTATAGCAAGAGATACAGCAAGATCTGTCGCATTACACGATTGTGATATCAAAACTTATGATAGAAGAATGCTTGCTAAATTATTCTATCCAGTTGTAAACCCATTGTTTAACTTTGAGTTTTGTAAAGGTTATTATCCAAGAATTGCAAATAATAAAATGAATGGAAGAGTGGCAAGACTTTTGGTTGGGCCTTTATTGACAGCATTAGAAAAGACAATAGGCCAAAGTGACTATTTAAATTTTATGAAATCATTTAAATATCCTCTAGCAGGTGAATTTTCATTCAGACGTAATGTATTACCAGAATTAAGAATTTCATCAGATTGGGGCATAGAAGTTGGAATTTTGTCAGAAATGCAAAGAAGTTTTTCACCAAATAATATTTGCCAAGTTGATTTAGCAGACGCTTATGATCATAAACATCAGGATCTCTCTATCGATGACGAAACTAAAGGACTTTCAAAAATGTCCATTGATATTATAAAAACATTTATAAAAAAATTAGCCACTCAAGGAAACTCATTTAGTAGAGAAACTTTCAGATCTTTAAAGGCAACCTACTACAGGTCAGCATTAGACTTGATTGATATTTATAGAAGTGATGCTGCAATGAATGGATTAAAATTCGATTCTCACAAAGAAGAGGAAGCTGTTGAATTATTTGCAGTAAATATTATGAAAGCAGGAGAAGCTTTTTATATAAATCCAATGGACACGCCATTTATTCCAACTTGGAGTAGAGTGAAAAGTGCAATACCTGATTTTCTTGTAAGATTAAATGAAGCTGTTAGTGAAGATAATAAAAAATTTATTTAATGTTATCAAGCACAGTAAAAAGTCAAATAAATTCTAAGCTTAAAAATATTTATAGTAAAAATTTTAAAAATAAAGACTTGAAAATATTTTCTGATGAAATTTTTGAATTGATCAAAATTTCTAATAAAAAAATATTAAAAGCCAAAACTAAAAAATTGAAAATATCCGAAGATACTACGGTTGTGATTTGTTATGGTGATAGTGTTTATGATAATAGAAAAATAAATTCAATTAAATCATTTAAAAGTTTTTATAATAAAAATTTATCAAAGTATTTTAATACTATACATTTTTTACCATTTTATCCCTCAAGTAGTGACAGTGGATTTGCTGTTAAAGATCATTATAAAATTGATAGTAAATTAGGTTCTTGGTCAGATATAAATAATTTTTCAAAAAAAAATAATATTATGGCTGATATTGTTATAAATCATGCCTCGTCAAAAGGACTATGGTTTAAAAATTTTTTAAAAGATAAATCGCCAGGAAAAGATTATTTCTTAAAAGTAAATAATAAATTTGATGTTTCTAAAGTTGTAAGGCCACGGGAAAATAGATTACTTAAGAAGATACATGTATTTAATAAACCCGATTTTATATGGAGAACATTTAGCTCTGACCAAATAGATTTAAATTTTAAAAATCCAAAAGTCTTAATGCGTTTTATTAAAATCATGATCAACTTAGCATGTCATGGAGTTTCAATTTTTAGACTAGATGCAATCGCCTATTTATGGAAAGAAAGCGGTACTAAATGCATAAATCTCAAGCAAACGCATGAAATAATTAAATTATTAAGAATAATATGTAACACTTTACAAAATTCCCCTTATTTAATTACTGAAACTAATTTACCTGAAAAAGAAAATTTGAGTTATTTTGGAAAAAAGAATGACGAAGCTAATTGGATTTATAACTTCACACTACCACCCCTTTTAATTCATGCTTTTCTTTTTGAAGATAGTTCCAAATTAAATCAATGGATAAAAAAATTACCAGCTACAAAATTAAAAAATAATTATTTTAATTTTATTGCATCACATGATGGTATAGGAATGAGACCTGCTGAAGGTTATTTAAACAAGGGCACCCTTGATAACTTATTTAAAAGATTGAAAAAAAATGGAGCTCAGCTTTCTTATAGAAAAATAAATAAAGCACAAAAAAAAGTTTATGAAGTCAATATAACTCTCTTTAACGCTTTCAAAAATACAGATTTTGATAAAAAAGGATCATATTCTTTAGAAAGATATGTCTCTGCGCATGCAATAATGTTTTCCATTGAGGGTGTACCCGCTGTTTACTTTAATTCAATATTTGGCAAAGCTAATGACGAATATAAATATGTCATATCAAATAATAAAAGAGACCTTAACAGATATAAATGGAATAAAATAAAATTAGATAGATTTTTAAAAGATAAAAAATCTAAACAAAAAATTTATTACGATCATATTACTAATTTATTAAAAATAAGAAAAAAACAAAAAGCATTCCATCCAAACGCATCTATGCGATGTTTATCTTTTGGTAAAAAAATACTTGGCTTTAAAAGAGTGAGTTTAGATAAAAAACAAACTATTATTTGTATTACAAATATGTCTTCAAAATCACAAAGTGTTTTATTAGCTAATAATGAAAACAAATATAAAAACCTTTTAAATAAAAATGTTAATATTATTAGTAAAAGATTAATCTTAAAACCTTCTGAAACAGTTTGGTTATCTAATTAGAAAACAAAAATAACAATCCAATATGAAGATAGCCCTGACACAATTGTTAAAATAACATTCCTTGTAAAAAACCCAATTACTAAAGCAGTTATTGCCCCAAATATTTTAGGATCACTTATTGTAACAAGAGCTCCAAAATCATCTAACAAAACCCCAGGAAATATTATTGATGGGAAAACTACAGATGGTACATAATTTAAAATCTTTCTTAAATTATCACTAATCATTTCTTTTCTGATCAATGTAACCATACTCATTCTTGTAAAATAAGTTAAAATTCCAGCTATAAAAATTGAAGCCCAAGTCATTTTTTAAATTTATTAATTATCATTGCTGCAAAAAGTCCAATCAATGGTGAAATTATTATGTAGCTTTTAAAGGGAGCGTTATAAAAAAAAGTTGCTGCTAATCCTGAAATAATCATAACAAAAACATGATCTAACTTTCTTAATTCGTTTACTATTATGGCTATAAATGTAAGTGGTATTGCAAATTTTAATCCAAGTTCCTCAGGTACAATAGATCCTAAGTAAATTCCCATTATTGTTGAAACTTGCCAAATAAACCAAAGTATTATTCCAGAACCAATTAAATGATAATGATTAAATTCCTCAGTTGGATTTTTTTTAAAATATTGATTTGAAACAGCAAATCCTTGATCGACTATAAAATAAGAAATAAAAAGTTTTTTAATTAAAGATAATTTTTGTAAGTATTCAGACAATACTGCGCCATATAAGAAGTGTCTTGAATTAATTACTCCAACAGAGGTAATTGCAATTAATGAAGATGCTCCACCAGATAAAAGTTGAAGAAAAACTATTTGCGAAGCACCACCAAAAATTATTAATGAAGTCGCATAAGTAAATAACGGACTAAAACCCAACTCAATACCAATTGCACCAAATATTATTCCAAAAGGAAAAACTGATAATAAATGTGGTGCAACATCTTTTATTCCAATTTTGAAAATTTCGTACTTTGAACGCATTTAAAAATTTCTAAGTGCTTTTTCTAAATATTTGATATCTAATTTACAGTCTTTGTATCCTTGTTTAATTACATCAAGATACCTTTTGCTTGGGTAAATG
>CACMMN010000022.1 GCA_902614905.1 uncultured Pelagibacteraceae bacterium
AAGCTAAATTAGAAAAATCCGGTTCAAATATCAAAATTATTAACAAGTAATTTTAATATGAGTTCAATTGCCCAGACAGGAGATCTTAAAAATCGCGTAATTTTTACCATATTAATTTTAGCAGTATATAGATTTGGTACCTTTGTACCTTTACCTGGAATAGATCCTGATCAATTAAAAATAATGATGGAAGGAAATCAAAAAGGACTATTAGGAATGTTTAACGTATTTGCTGGGGGAGCTGTCAGTCGTATGGCTATTTTTGCACTTGGTATAATGCCTTATATATCTTCAGCTATTATAGTTCAGTTATTAACAGGTGTTTCAGATTATTTCAAAAATTTAAAAAGTCAGGGGGAAACTGGTAGAAAAAAAATTACTCAGATTACTAGATATGGCACAGTTTTACTTGCTACAATTCAAGGATATGGTTTATCAGTTGGTTTAGAAGCCTCTTCAGGTCTTGTAATAAACCCTGGTATATTTTTTAAAGTTTCTACAGTTACCACAATTGTTGCTGGCACAGTGTTTCTAATGTGGTTGGGTGAACAAATTACCCAAAGAGGCATAGGTAATGGAATTTCTTTAATTATATTTTCAGGCATTGTAGCTGAAATACCACGAGCGTTAGTTACTACATTTGAATTAGGTAGAACTGGAGCAATTTCAACTATAATGATTATATTTATATTTATTCTACTTATAATTACAATAATGTTTGTCGTTTTTATGGAAAGAGCTTTAAGAAAAATTTTAATCAATTATCCAAAAAGACAAATGGGTAATAAAATGTATGGTGGAGAGTCTTCCCACTTACCATTAAAAATTAATACTGCAGGAGTTATACCTGCAATTTTTGCATCTGCTCTTTTATTATTACCTGTAACATTGTCTAACTTTAACTTTTCATCAAATGATACTATTACATCTTTTGCATCATACTTTACTCAGGGTCAGCCACTTTATATGTTATTATACGCAGCTGGAATTATATTTTTTACATTTTTTTATACTTCAATAACCTTTAATCCAACCGAAACAGCTGAGAATCTAAGAAAGTATGGAGGATTTGTCCCAGGAATTAGACCAGGTGAGAGTACAGCTTTATATATAGAACAAATATTAACAAGATTAACAACAATAGGGGCACTATATTTAACGTTAGTTTGTTTAATGCCAGAATTCTTAATATCAAAATATCCGATTCCTTTTTATTTGGGTGGTGCATCAATTTTAATTGTAGTTGTTGTAGCAATTGATACGGTCACTCAGATACAAACCAGATTAATGAGCGCTCAGTACGAACAATTAATTAAAAAAACTAAATTTGGTAGATAAAAGTGAATATAATATTATTTGGTCCACCTGGTGCAGGTAAAGGAACACAAGCAAAAAATTTAGAAAAAAAATTAAATAATTTTCAAATTTCTACAGGTGACATGTTAAGAGATGAAATTAAAAATGAAACAGAAATCGGAAAAAAAATAATAAATTATATGAACGATGGAAAGTTCGTTGATGATGAAATTGTAAATAAATTAATGAAAAAGGCTATTTTTGATAATCAAAAAAAAGGTAAATTTATTTTTGATGGATATCCAAGAACTTTAGAACAAGCAAAAAATTTGGATTTATGGTTAATTGAATCTAACCAAAAAATTGATTTTATTTTTTTTTTAAATGTAAGCAAAAACATAATCATACAAAGAATTGAAAAAAGAAAAATTATAGAAAAAAGATCAGATGATGACCTGAATACTATTTTGAAGAGATATGATACTTACATGGAAACTACAAAACCAGTTTTAGATTATTATTCATCAAGATCTGATTTTCATGAAATTGATGGAGGGCTAAAAATCGAGGAAATAACCACTAAAATCAATACTATTTTAAAGGTTTAAAAGTTGACATTAAATAAACTTCTTATATAAAAGGCTTGATTTTAATCTCATAAATATGGCTCGTATTGCAGGTGTAAATATTCCGCAAAATAAAATTGTCCAAGTTGGACTAACTTATATTTATGGTATCGGAGATAAATTCTCTAAACAAATTTGTAAAGAATTAGATATTGCAAAACAAACAAGGGTTAATCAACTTACTGATGATCAAATACTAAAAATTAGAGAGTATATAGATAAACATTTTTCCGTTGAGGGAGACTTGAGAAGAGAAAACTCAATGAGCATTAAACGTTTAATTGATTTAGCGTGTTACAGAGGATCTAGACATAAAAAAAAATTACCTACACGTGGCCAAAGAACTAGATGTAATGCAAGAACAAGAAAAGGTAAAGCGATCGCAATCGCTGGCAAAAAATTAACACCACTTAAAAAATAAATTATGCCAAAAAAAGAAATTGAAAATAAAAAAGATGTTAAGGAACAAAAAGAAGTTAAAAAAAGTTCTTACTCAAAAAAGAAAAAAATAAAAAAAAATATTCCCAATGGTATTGCTTATGTTCAATCTACTTTTAATAACACAATAGTTTCTATTGCAGATACTCAAGGCAATGTGATTTCATGGTCGTCTGCTGGTCAAAAAGGTTTTAAAGGTTCGAGAAAATCAACACCTTATGCAGCACAAATTGCTGCAGATACAGCCGCTACAAAAGCATTAGAATATGGAATGAAAACCTTAATTGTTGAAATTAAAGGCCCCGGTTCTGGAAGAGAAACAGCATTAAGAGCCTTGCAAGCAAGAGGATTTAAAATATTATCAATTAAAGACACTACACCAATGCCACATAATGGAACCAGACCACCAAAAAAAAGGAGAGTTTAATGGAGAACACTGAAATAAATGTAAAAAATTGGAAGTCATTAATTAAACCCGGTAAATTAGATATCAACCTAAGTGATGACAAATCTTATGCAAAAATTACTGCTGAACCTTTGGAAAAAGGTTATGGATTAACTTTAGGTAATTCATTAAGAAGAATACTTTTATCGTCAATAAGAGGCACAGCTGTTACAGCAATACAAATAGATGGAGTGCTACATGAGTTTACTTCAATTAAAGGTGTAAGAGAAGACGTTACAGATATTGTATTAAACGTTAAATCTTTAGCATTAAAAAGTCTCTCTGAAGGACCAAAAAAACTAATTCTAGATGCAAAAGGTCCTGGTATAATTAAAGCATCTAATATAACTCCAGTTAATGAAATTGAAATTTTAAATCCAGATCTTGTGATTTGTAATTTAGATGAAAATACAAACTTTCATATGGAAATGACAGTGGGTAGTGGAAAAGGATATGTTTCAGCAGATTTGAATAAACCAGAGGAACCACCATTGGGACTTATACCAATTGACTCTTTATTTAGCCCAGTAAAAAAAGTTTCATACTCCGTTAGTACCGCAAGAGAAGGTAAAGCATTAGATTATGACAAACTTATTATGGAAGTTGAGACTAACGGATCAATATCTGCAGAAGACGCGGTAGCATATTCTGCGAGAATTTTTCAAGATCAATTAGCAATGTTTGTCAATTTTGATGAACCACAAGAAGTTGCAATTTCTGAGTCTCCTAAAGAACCTGAATTTAACAGAAATCTTTTAAGAAAAGTAGATGAATTAGAGTTATCAGTAAGATCAATGAATTGTTTAAAAAATGATAATATAATTTACATTGGTGATTTAGTACAAAAATCAGAAGGTGAAATGTTGAGAACTCCAAATTTTGGAAGAAAGTCTTTAAATGAAATCAAAGAAATATTAAACGGAATGTCTTTATATCTCGGAATGGAAATACCAAATTGGCCTCCTGAAAATATAGCCGAATTATCTAAAAAGTTAGAGGAAAGTATATAAAATGAGACATAAATTAGGTTATAAAAAACTTAATAGAACATCAGAACATAGAAAAGCTTTGATTAAAAATATGCTTAATTCTCTAATAAAATATGAGCAAATTATAACAACTTTACCAAAAGCAAAACTCATAAAGCCTCAAGCAGAAAAGTTAATAACTTTAGGTAAGAAAAAAAATTTAACAAATACCAGGGTTTTGATTTCTAAATTACAAGACAAAACAAACGCTAATAAAATATTAAATACACTGTCAAAAAGATATGAGAAAAGAGCTGGTGGCTATACTAGAATAGTTAAAGCTGGTTATAGATATGGAGATAATTCACCTATGGCAGTTATTGAATTTGTAGATAGAGATGTTGAGGCAAAAAGAAAATTTAAAAAGAAAAAAAAAGAAGACGCTAAAACAGAAGATAAGAATAAAAAACAAATACCTGCATAATTAATCTAAGATAAATGAATAGGTCTTATAAAATAAAACCAATTCATGCAACTATGCGTTTAGATAGATGGATTAAAAATAATATTGGTAAATATCCTCAGTCATTATTAGAAAAATCAATTAGAAAAGGAAAAATCAAGTTAAATAAAAAAAAAACAAACTCCTCCTACAAACTTAAAATTGGAGATGAAATAAGTTTTTATAATTTCAATTATGAGTTCAAAAAAAAAATAAAAATTAAGTATACACCGTCAAAAAAAAATTTAGATGAAAATGAGAAATCATTAATTGATAATAATGATGAATTTATAGTAATAAATAAAAAGGCTGGTGTTTCTGTGCAAGGTGGTACAAAATCTAAAAATAATTTAATAGATATCTTTTCTAATAGCAATTTATTTAAAAATACTAAACCCTATTCAGTTCATCGTTTAGACAAGGAAACATCAGGTGTTATGATTATAGCTAAAAATTATAATAGTGCGAAATTGTTAACTTCATTATTCAGGTTAAGGAAAGTTCACAAAACATATCTAGCTATTTGTCATGGTGTATTTAAAAATAAAAAAGGTGAAATAAGAGGTAATTTGGTTAAATATGAAAAAGAAAAAAAAATTTCTGAACTAGCAATTACTAATTACAATGTAATTAGTTCTAATAATTTCTTTAGTTTCCTTGAACTAAAGCCAATTACTGGCAGAAAACACCAACTAAGAAAACAACTTTCGTTTATGGGTAATCCTATAGTTGGAGATGTTAAATATAATATTATTAAATCTAAAAATAAAGATCAAAAAAAATTAATGCTCCATTCTTATAAGATAAAATTTTTAATAAATAATAAAAAATTTAATTTTAAAGCCAAACTCCCTGAGTATTTTAATAATTATTTAAATAAAAAAAGATTAATAATTTAAGTAATTTAATAAATTTTTTTCCAATTTTCTTATAACTTCTGCTTTGCTAACTTTTTTAATTTTATTTATGTTTATGACCCCTTTATCACTTATCCCACATGGTATAATTTTTTTATATTCCTCTAAACTATTAGAATAATTTAAAGAAAAACCATGAAATGCAATCCATTTTTTTACTCTAATTCCTATAGCAGCAATTTTTTTAATTTTATTGTCATGATTTGTCCAAATACCAACATTTTTTCTATCATTGAATGATTTAATATTTACGTCTTTTAAAGTATGAATAATACTATTTTCTATCGCTGATATAAATTTTCTAATATCTTTTTTTCTTTTGTTTAAATCTATAACCAAGTAACAGATTATTTGACCTGGACCATGCCAAGTAATTTTTCCGCCTCTATTTGTTTTAAAAATTTTAATTTTTTTTTCAATTATTTCTTTTTCCTTATAACTTGTACCTGCGGTAAAAATTGCCCTATGTTCTAAAAACCATATTAATTCTTTTCCGTTATTAAGCACCAAATCATTAACTCTTTTTTCCAACAATTTAATTGCCATTTTGTAATTTACAGCTTTTATTGATTTTTTGATCTCTATATTCATTTAAAAATTGTATTATATGTATTTTGTATTAATAGTTCTAATAAATTTTAAAAGTTATAAAAATGTCTACTTTAAAAAAAAATAAGCGCCTATTCCTAAAAATGAAAGAAAACCAATAACATCTGTAATTGTTGTAACAAAAACACTTGATGCTATTGCAGGATCTATTTTAAATTTTTTAAGTGTAACTGGTATCAAAATTCCAAATAAGCCAGCAACAATCATATTTAAAATCATAGATACAGAAATAATTATAGATAATACATAATCTTTAAACCATAACTGTACAATTAAAGCACTGATAATTGCAAAAATTATTCCATTGAGAACTCCAATATTAAATTCTTTTAAAACAATTTTTAAAAAATTACTGTCTGTCAAATCGTTCGTAGCAATTCCTCTTATTGTTACAGCTAAAGTTTGCATACCTGCATTACCACCCATTGAAGCAACTATTGGCATCAAAAAAGCTAATGCAACCATTTGTTCTATGGTCGCACCAAATTTACTAATTACCCATGTTGCAAGAAAAGCAGTAAATAAATTTAATAACAACCAGTTAAAACGTCTTTGAGTTTTTTTAATAACTCCGTCTGTAATCTCTTCATCACCTACACCTGCCAATCTTAAAGTATCTTCCTCTGCTTCCTCTTTTAAAACAGTTAATATGTCGTCACTTGTAATCATACCTACTAATTTTTCATTTTTATCTATAACAGCGGCAGAATTTAAGTTATAATTTTCAAACAATCTTCCAACCTCTTCTTTATCCATTTCTACCGGTATTGTGACTTGTGACTCAAGCATTATATCGATCATTTTTGTTTCTCTTGAAGTTCTCAAAACTTTAGACGAAGGAACAGTTCCAAGTGGTTTAAATTCACTATCAATAATATAAATTTCTAAAAATTGATCTGGTAAATCTTTATTCTCTCTAAGATAATCAATTGTTTGACCTACAGACCAATTACTAGGAATAGCTGTGAATTCTCTTTGCATAATTCTAGCAGCGGTATCTTCGGGATAACTTAAACTTTCTAAAAGAACAAATCTATCTTTAGGTGGAAGAGAAGATAAAATTTGATTTTTATTTTCTTCATCAATATTTTCTAATATTTTAATTGCATTATCTGACTCTAAATTTTTTAAAATGAAAACAATAGACTCAGATGATAACATTTTTACTATTTCAGATTGAATATTTTCATTTAATTCTACAAATATCTCAGGATTAATTTTAAAGTTATTCAACTTAATCAAATTTTCACGATCATCTTGGTTTAAATGTTCAATAATATCAGCGGCATCAGCAGGATGCATTTCTTTGAATGAGTTTGAAAGGAATTCAACATCATTATTTTGAATTTTTTCTA
>CACMMN010000023.1 GCA_902614905.1 uncultured Pelagibacteraceae bacterium
AGTCCTTCATTATCTCAAGTTTTTCTATTTTAAGATTTATTTTCTCAATTCTTTTATCTTTAAAAAGCTCATCAAATACATCTTCAGCTAAGGTTTCTAGGAAATTATAATGTTTATTTTTTACTAGTTTCTTTATAAGTCGCACCACCTTTGAATAATTTACTATAGATTTTAAATCTTTATCATTTGATGGTTTTTTATCTTTGTAATCAATTTCTAATGAAAACTTTACTTTTTGAGGTTTTTCTTTCTCAAAATCATAATAACCTAGTTTTAGATTTAGGATAAGCTCTTTTATTAAAACTTTTTTTTCGTAATTAAATAGGTTTTTTGTTTTACCTATTCTGAAAATTTCAATATTATTTTTCTTCATTCTTTACCACCTAATACATCAGGAGTTTGCCAATTCAAACTCTGCCCACTATCTAATGCTAAAACTTGACCAGTAATAGATCTATTTTTAATTAAAAAGTCAACTGCATTACAAATATCATTAACATTTACCTGCCTTCTTAGTGGTGTAGCCAGATACTGTTTTTTAAAGTGGGCAACAGATTGTCTTTTATTTTTAATCGTAGGCCCCGGTGCAATTCCATTAACTCTTATCCTTGGCGCAAGACTCATCGCACTTGTTTTAGTCATAGTATAAAGACCAGCTTTGCTTAAGGTATAAGAAAAAAAATATGGAGTAAGTTTAAAAACTCTTTGATCAATAATGTTGATAATATTGTTGTTACCTTTAACTACACATTTTGAAAATTCTTTGGATAAAATAGCTGGTGCCTTTAAGTTTGCATTTAGATGATTATTCCAACTTTTTGAATTAAAATTTTCAATTTTATCATTTTCGAATACAGAGGCATTATTAATAAGACAATCAAGATAACCCATATTTTTTTTTGCAAATTTGACTATTTTTAAAACATCTTTTTCTTTTCCCAGGTCTGCTTTTATTAAATAAATTTTTGAGCCTTTTTGCTCTAAATCATGTCTTAAATTTTCAGCTTTAGATTTTGATTTGTTATATTGAATTAAAATCTGGACTTTAAAACCAGATAATCGTTCTGCAATTGCTGCACCGATCCTGGTAGCACCACCTGTGATAATTATTTTTTGTGCTTCCATTTTTTTTCTTTCTTTTTTGTTACTTTTGTTCCAGGCATCCCCATTGTGGAACGTCCTTTAGGATATAGTTTATTCTTTACATCATATTGTCTAATTTTAGGATTTAAAGTTATTTCAAGCTCTGTGCTTTCCAGCTTTCTAATTTCGTCTCGAATTTTTGCTGCTTCCTCAAACTCAAGATTAGAAGCTGCCTCCTTCATTTTTTTATCTAGAGCTTTAAGGTGTTTTTTGAGATTTCCGCCAATATTTGAACCCTCGCTAATTTTTACATAATCTTTTTCGTAAACACTTTCTAAAATATCGCTAATTTCTTTTTTTACTGACTTTGCATCAATTTTATTTTTTTTGTTGTATTCTATTTGAATTGATCTTCTTCTATCAGTTTCTTTTAATGCTTTTTTAATACTATTCGTTTCTTTATCTGCATAAAGAATTACTTTACCATCAACATTTCTTGCTGCCCGACCAATAGTTTGAATTAAAGATGTTTCTGATCTTAAGAAGCCCTCCTTATCTGCATCTAAAATTCCAACTAATGCACACTCTGGTATATCAAGACCTTCTCTTAAAAGATTTATTCCTACAAGAACATCAAATACGCCCATTCTCAAGTCACGCATAATCTCTATTCTTTCAAGTGTATCAATATCTGAATGAAGGTATCTTACTTTAATACCATTTTCATGAAGATACTCTGTTAAATCTTCAGCCATTTTTTTTGTTAGAGTAGTGACCAAAACCCTATAATTTTTATCAATAACTTTTTTACACTCATGCATTAAATCGTCCACTTGATTTTTAGCTGGTTTAATCTCTACCGCTGGATCAATCAAACCTGTTGGTCTAATTACTTGATCTATGAATTTACCTTTCGTTTGTTCTAATTCCCAAGGACCAGGAGTTGCAGAAACAAATATAGTTTGAGTTCTCATTAAATCCCATTCTTCAAATTTTAAAGGTCTATTGTCCATACAAGATGGAAGACGGAAACCATACTCCGCAAGAGTACTTTTTCTTGATCTATCTCCTTTGAACATTCCGTTAAGTTGAGGAACCGTTACATGAGATTCATCAACAAAAACTAAAGTGTTGTCTGGAAAGTATTCAAATAGTGTAGGTGGTGGTTCCCCTGGCTTTCTACCTGATAAAAATCTAGAGTAATTTTCTATACCTGCGCAAGAGCCTGTAGCCTCTATCATTTCTAAGTCGAACTTAGTTCTCTCTTCTAATCTTTGGGCTTCAAGTAATTTATTTTCAGATTTATGTTTTTTTAATGTTATTTCTAATTCTTTTCTAATATTTATAACTGCTTGTTCCACAGTTGGTTTAGGAGTTATATAATGGCTATTTGCGTAAACTTTGATTAAATTTAACTCTCTTACTTGATCTCCAGTTAATGGATCAAATTCCTCAATTTTTTCTAACTTGTCTCCAAATAAACTTAATCTCCAAGCTCTATCTTCAAGATGTGAGGGAAATATCTCAAGATACTCTCCTCGCGCTCTAAATGTTCCTCTATAAAAATTTTGATCATTTCTTTTATACTGAAGAGCAACTAACGACTTAATTATTTGATCTCTATTATAATCATAATTCCTTTGAAGTGTTAAAGTCATCTTGCTGTATGCCTCAACTGACCCTAAACCATAAATACAAGATACACTCGCTACAATTAAAACATCGTCCCTTTCCAATAAGGATCTGGTTGCCGAGTGTCTCATTCTGTCTATTTGTTCATTTATTGACGCTTCCTTTTCTATATATGTATCTGATCTTGGAACATATGCTTCAGGCGTGTAGTAGTCATAATAAGAAACAAAATACTCCACTGCATTTTCAGGAAAAAAAGTTTTCATTTCACCATAAAGCTGTGCAGCAAGAGTTTTATTTGGTGCTAAAATTAATGCAGGTCTATTTGTTTCTTCAATAACTTTTGCCATTGTAAAAGTTTTCCCAGATCCAGTTACTCCTAATAAAACTTGATTAAACTCTCCCTTTTTTGCACTCTTAACTAATTTTTTAATAGCTTCAGGCTGATCTCCTGCGGGTTTAAAATCAGACTTTATTTTAAATTTTTTGCCACCTTCTAATTTACCAGCAAACTTTGGATTTTTATTCTGTATATCTGAAATTAAATCTTGATAAGTATTTTGCATATATTAAACAAAGTATTAAAATAAAAATTATATTTCAATGAGCATAATATCAGATAGTTTAAAGAGAATTAAACCCTCACCCACTATTGCAGTCACCCAAAAAGCTAGGGAATTAAAAGCTGCAGGCAAGGATGTTATAGGTTTAGGCGCAGGTGAACCTGATTTTGACACACCCGAGAATATTAAGGCAGCAGCTATAAAAGCCATAAATGATGGAGATACCAAATACACAGCTGTTGATGGAACGGCAGAACTAAAAAAAGCAATTGTTGATAAATTTAAAAGAGAAAATAATTTAAATTATAAAACAGATGAGATTACAGTTGGAGCAGGTGGAAAACATGTAATCTATAACTTAATGATGGCAACTTTGAATAAAGGAGACGAAGTATTAATACCTGCCCCTTACTGGGTTTCCTATCCTGATATAGTTTTATTAGCAGGAGCTAACCCAATAGTAATAGAATGTTCAGAAGAGCAAAATTTTAAATTAACTGCCAAAGATTTAGAAAGCAAAATAACAAATAATACTAAATGGTTAATATTGAACTCACCATCAAACCCGACAGGAGCTTGTTATTCAGAGCAGGAAATTAAAAATTTATCTCAAGTCTTAAAAAGAAATCCTCACGTAAATATTTTAAGTGATGATATTTATGAACATGTTACTTATAATAATTTCAAGTTTTTCACGATCGCCCAAGTTCCTGAACTTAAGAGTAGAGTAGTTACTATGAATGGTGTAAGTAAATCTTATGCAATGACCGGCTGGCGAATTGGTTATGCGGCTGGGCCCAAAGAGATAATCAAGGCGATTGCAAAAATTCAATCACAATCAACAACAAACCCATCTTCTATAAGTCAAGCAGCTGCAGTGGAGGCACTTAATGGAGTTCAAGATTTTATATCAATAAGATCTAAAGCTTTTGAAGAGAGACGTGATTTTGTTGTTAATTCGTTAAACTCAATAGATGGAATAAATTGTTTAAAACCAGATGGGGCATTCTACGTTTTTCCAAGTTGCAAAGGTTTAATTGGTAAAAAAGATAAAAATGGAAAAAAAATTGAAAATGATACTGATTTTATTCAATCCCTTCTTGAAAACAATGGAATCGCAGTTGTTCAAGGATCTGCCTTTGGTTTAGAGGGTTTTTTTAGAATATCTTACGCAACTTCAATGGATAATCTTGAAAAAGCAATGAAAAGGATAAAAGATTTTTGTGAAAGTCTTTCCTAGTGTCCTGATAGGTGCTTTTCAGCTTCAAGTGCAGCCATACATCCCATACCTGCAGCAGTAACAGCTTGTCTAAATATTTTATCTTTAACATCTCCAGCAGCAAATACACCTGGAATGTTTGTTTCTGTTGAATCTGGTTTAGTTACTAAATATCCTTCCTTATCCATTTTTAATTGATCTTTAAATAATTGAGTTGCTGGATCATGACCTATAGCTATAAACAAACCATCCAATTTTAAGTCACTAACTTTATTTGTTTTAACATTTTTAATTTTTAAGGCTTTAACGTTTTTAGGATCATCATCTCCAATTACTTCCTCAACGACACTATCCCAAATAATCTCAATTTTTTTGTTTTCCATTAGTTTTTTTTGCAACATTTTTTCTGCTCTTAGCTCGTTTCTTCTATGAATGAGTTTAACTTTTGATGCAAATTTTGTTAAAAACATCGCCTCTTCTACAGCAGCATTTCCTCCGCCAACTACTGCAACTGTTTTATCTTTAAAAAAAAATCCATCGCATGTTGCACATGCTGATACACCAAAGCCTCTAAATTTTTGCTCTGAGTCTAAATTTAACCATCTTGCTTGAGCACCTGTTGAAATAATTATTGAGTCAGCGGTGTACTTTTGGCCACCATCACCGATTGCTTCAAAAGGTTTTGATTTTAAGTTTACGGACGAAATATGATCTTCAACCATTTCTGTTCCTACTGCTTTTGCTTGATCTCTCATTTGTTCCATTAACCAAGGACCTTGGATGACTTCAGCAAAACCTGGATAATTTTCAACATCAGTAGTGGTCGTTAATTGTCCCCCTGGCTCCATACCCGTAACCATTATCGGTTTCAGAAGAGCTCTTGCTGCATAAACGGCAGCAGTATATCCGGCTGGTCCTGATCCAATTATTAACACTTTTGTGTGTTTAGTTGGATTTTGAGTCATATGGAAGCTATATAGTAATTAATGGGTAAATTAAAAGGGTTATTATTGACAGAGGGATTACATGGCATGATTAGTCAGGTAGAAGGTTTAGCAAAGGCTCTTGATCTAGATTATTTTCACGAAAAAGTTGAATTAAATAGTTTTTGGAAACTAATCCCACCGAAATTAACTCCTGTTAAAAAGTTTGTTTTTAAAAATAATATTAAAAGAGAATTTGATATAATTATTTCATGTGGGAGAAAAAGTGTCATTCCATCGATATTTCTAAAAAAAAACACTAGCAAAAAAATAAAAAACATCCATGTCCAAGATCCAAAAGTCAATTTTAAAAATTTTGATTATATTATTTCCCCCGAACATGATGATTTAAAAGGCGATAATATCCTAAGTTCAAAAGGGGCAATTCATTATTTAACTTCTGAGGAAATTAATGAGAAAAAAAATTATTTGTTAGAAAAAATATCAAAAGAAAAACAAATTATTACTTTGATTTTGGGTGGTCCAACTAAATACTATGCGTATTCAAACCAAAACTTACTAAATATTTTCTCAAAAATTAGTAAACAAGTTCTAAATAATAATTTTCAGGTAATAGTAATACCTTCAAACAGAACACCGCCTAGAACAATAGATCTTGCAAAAAAATTCTTTACTAAAGAACATCTAATCATTGATAAAGTTGATAAAGATGCATATTTATCATCTCTCGGAATTGCGGATTATATAATTGTTACTTGTGACTCTAGCTCGATGATTTCTGAAGCAGCTTTAACTGGTAAACCTTTATATGTGGCAATGATACCTCCTTCTAAAAAAGACTCTAGATTTCAAAAATTCAGAAAATTATTTGAAAGTATGAATGTCATAAGAGAATTTGATGATAAATTAGAGTTTTGGAAGTATGAAAAACTTGATGAAACTAAAAGAATAGCATATGAACTAAAAAAAAAATTATAAAATGTCATTTCTAAACTCATTAAATAATAATTCTTCAAAATTCAGCGAACCCTTCGATCACTGGGAACTAAACAAACCTCTTACTGATGATCAAATAAAAGAAATTATAAAAGCAGAGATAGATAATCCAATTGAACACAATATTAATTATGACGGAACAAGAGCAATTGATGGCGGTCAAGGTGAATTTAGAGAGGGTATATCAGATGGGGGCAAAGCTTTAAAATTTAGATGTTTTATAACTAAAGAGAATGAAAAAAATTTTCCAGCATTAAAAAGCTTGATTGAAGAACTTCAGCACAAAGAAACACATAATAAGATATCTAAATTAATTAATAAGGATCTATCCAATTCTTATGTAAGAGTTGAGGTTATATGTGACAGGAAAGGTTTTTGGTTAAAACCACATTGTGACATAAAAGAAAAATTAATGTCATGCTTGTTATTCGTTAATAAAGAAAATGAAAGCGAGGACCTTGGTACTGACTTTTATAACAAAGACCTTAAACTGACCAAAACTGTTCCATATAGAGACAATTATGGATATTTTTTTTCTAGTGGCCCAAATACATGGCATGGTATGGAAAAAAAAGAGATCGTAAAAGAAAGAAGATGTCTTCAAGTTAATTATGTTACTTTTAAAACAGATTGGAAAGTTAATTAAAGGTTCAGCTATCCTGTA
>CACMMN010000024.1 GCA_902614905.1 uncultured Pelagibacteraceae bacterium
GGACTTGCATATGCGCCTTACTCTGATTTAATTTGGTGCGAGACAGCAACTCCAAATCTAGAGGAAGCCAAAAAATTTGCTGACGCAATACACGATAAATTTCCAGGTAAATTATTAGCTTACAATTGCTCACCATCTTTTAATTGGAAAAAACATTTATCCGACACTGAAATTGCAACTTTTCAACAAAAAATTAGTGCGATGGGATATAAATTTCAATTCATTACACTTGCGGGTTTTCATACACAAAATATTGCAATTTTTGAATTAGCAGAAAAGTATAAAAAAGAAGGAATGACCGCATATTCAAGAATTCAAGAGCAGGAATTTGCAAGAGAAAAAGATGGATACACTAGTGTAAAACATCAAAGAGAAGTTGGAACGTCATATTTTGATGCTGTTTCAAATACGATTAGTGGTGGTAAAAGTTCTACAACTGCCATGGAAGGTTCAACGGAAAAAGAGCAATTCTAAATTACTTATTTACAATCAAAAAATATTTATATAAATTTACCACATGGGGTGCTGTTATGGCTGAGAAATACCCATTGAACCTGTCCGGTAATTCAGAAAGGGATAAATGGATCAACAAAATATTTTAAATCCAACATCTGCTATTACATTAATTTTATTAATTAGTTTTTCTTTTGTTATAATTGGTTATTTTTATTCAAAAAAATTCAAAGGTTTAAATAA
Source organism: uncultured Pelagibacteraceae bacterium (assembly GCA_902614905.1). Taxonomy (GTDB): domain Bacteria; phylum Pseudomonadota; class Alphaproteobacteria; order Pelagibacterales; family Pelagibacteraceae; genus Pelagibacter. The sequence continues at coordinate 697 of CACMMN010000024.1, forward strand.
TTACTTAGTAGCTAACAGATCAGTTGGAACATTCTCATTAACATGTAGCATAGTAGCCTCAGCTTTGGGGACTTGGATTTTGTTTGGTCCCGCATCAGCTGCAACGTGGGGTGGGATTGGTGCGGTTATTGGTTATTCACTAGGAACTGCATTTCCTTTATTTGCAATTATTTTTATTGGAAAAATATTTAGAAATTCTTACCCAAAAGCAAAAACTTTAATTGAAGTTATTAGATTAAGGTTTGGAAAACATATATTTAAGTTGATCTTAATTTTGTCGATATTTTACATGACCATTTTTTTAATTGCAGAGGTTACAGCTGTATCTATTTTGATAAATTATATTTCAGGAACCAAATTATGGGTAACTGCTTTGATGGTTATTTCTAGTTCACTAATATATACACTATATGGTGGTTTAAGAGCTTCAATATTCACTGACAATATTCAATTTATAGTTTTTACATTATTTTTTTTAATAGCTTTTTCTTATTTATTTTCATTTAATACAAACGAATTTAGTTTTGAATTTATAAATAAAAATAAGCCAAATTTATTAAGCAAAAATTATATTCCTAACTTTACCGCAGGCTTAACATTCTTTATTGCTGTTGCAGCTACTAATCTTTTTCACCAAGGAAATTGGCAAAGAGTTTATGCTGCAAAAAATAACGATGTTTTAAAAAAGAGTTTGTTGTTTTCCTTTTTGATTATAATTCCCATTGTATATATGATGGGTTTTACAGGATTAGTATCTGTATCTAAAAATTTGAATGTAACACCTGATCTTGCTTTTTTTTCCTTATTATTAAATATAGAAATACCTACGTTGTCTATTATAGTCATTGTGCTGGGCATATCTTTGACTATAAGCAGTATAGATACAATTATAAATGCTATATCTAGCCTTGTTATAGTAGATGGAAAAAAAATTTTAAGTTCTAATAAAGATTACTTAAAATTATCTAGAAATATAATTATAGGCCTTTCTTTTATCGCTTTATATGTTGCCTCAAAAGGATTTAGTATCTTGTATCTATTTTTGCTAGCCGACTTGTTTTGTTGTGCGGCGGTTTTGAGTATATTTTATAGTTTTTACTCAAAATCGTTTAGTGAAAAAACAGCTTATATCTCAATTGTAGTTGGGTTGTTAGGAGGTATATTGTTATTTCCAAGTCCTGATTTTTCAAAAAGCATCTTAATTGGTATTCTGTTTCCTGCAAGTTATTTCCCAGAATTTGTAACACAATCTCTTTTATTTCTTTCGTTTATAGCGGCAACATTACTTCCAGTTTTGACTTGGAAAGTAAAGTAAATATATTATTATATAGGTATGTTTGAATTTGTTTTACCTTTTATAATATTAATCATAGTTGTAGTTTTTGTTCATGAATATGGACATTATTATTTTGCTCGTAGATATGGTGTAGGTGTAACAGATTTTTCAATCGGTTTTGGTAAAGAGTTATTTGGATGGAACGACAAATCAGGTACTCGTTGGAAAGTATGTTGGATACCTTTAGGAGGTTATGTAAAATTTTTTGGCGATAGAGATGTATTTTCTCAAGCTGACCGTGATGAAATTTTAAAAAAATACGATAAAAAAGATAGAGAAAAACTTTTTACTTTAAAACCTTTATACCAAAGATCACTAATTGTCTTTGGTGGGCCATTAGCTAATTTTATACTAGCTGTAGTTATATTTTTAATGATTAATATCTTTGTTGGTAAAGATTTTACTCCCGCCATGATTGATGAAGTTAATAAAGATAGCCCTGCATATATTGCCGGACTTAAAAAAAATGATGTTATAGTCTCTATAGATAAAAATGAGGTAAAAAGTATTCTTGATGTATCAAAATTTATTACTCTTTCAACTTCTGAATTTATTGACTTTAAGGTTTTAAGATATGAACAAGAGATATCATTTAAAGTTAAACCAGATTTTGTTGAGTCTGAGGACAGTTTAGGCAATAAGGTAAAAAAGAGAATGATAGGGATCACTTTACTCCCTTACAATAATAACATTAACCACAAAAAACTTGGTCCACTCAAAGCAATGTATTATTCAATTACCGAAGTTTATTTTGTAACTACTTCAACTTTAAAATATCTTGGAACTATAATAACTGGAAAAGGTGATAGCTCCCAGTTAGGGGGCCCAATAAGAATAGCTAAAATATCAGGACAAGTCGCAGAATTTGGAATTGTTCCATTTTTAAGCATGATGGCATATATTTCAATCAGCTTGGGTTTAATTAATCTATTTCCAATACCTCTCCTAGATGGTGGTCATTTAATGTTTTATGGAATTGAAAAAATTCTTGGAAGACCACTAACCCAAAAAACTCAAGAAGGTTTTTTTCGAATCGGAATGTTTTTACTTCTATCTCTCATGTTTTTTGCAACTTACAACGATCTAAAAGATTTAGGCCTATTTTAAAGGGTTTTTTAATACCAAAAAAACCAGTAAAATCAGGGTTTTTTTAACACCATATATTGTGTTTAAAACCAAATTAAACACTAAAAAAAAGCTTGATTAATAAAGGATTTTGACAAGTATAGAATTAACCTAATACCGGAGCTAAAATGAACAAAAAACAACTAGTCGCAAAATTAGCTGGATCTTTAAATCAAAGTAAAGCTGATGCTGAGCGAACATTTGATACCATCACTAATACTATTTTGGATGCATTAAAAAACGATGATTCTGTCAAAATAGCAGGTTTTGGTACTTACAAAGTTGCTAAGAGAAAAGCTAGAATTGGCCGAAATCCAAGAACTGGAGAGCAGATCCAAATCGCAGCTTCTCAAAAGGTAAAATTTTTACCTGCAAAAGCACTTAAAGAAATATTCAATAAATAAATATTTCCTCTAGACAGCCTTTATTAATTGAGAGTTAATAAAGGCTGTTTCTATATGCAATTTTTGCATACCTATTAAATCTACATAGCAATAGTTATTAACTCATAAAAATTTATAACAAACTCCTTAAATGGGAGGATTAATGAAAAAACTTTTTAACAAACTGATAGGTTCAGCAGTAAGTATTATATTCTTACTTAATATGACCAGTGTTGGTTATGCTGAAACTACAGTATCCGCTGAAGTCGGATTTATATTTAATACTTTCTTATTTTTAGTTTGTGGATTTTTGGTCATGTTTATGGCTGCTGGTTTCGCAATGCTTGAAGCAGGAAGTGTAACTTCAAAAAGTGTATCAGTTATATGTGCAAAAAATATAGGTTTATTTTCAATTGCCGGAATGATGTTTTGGCTATTTGGTTACAATTTAGCCTATGGAATTCCAGAAGGTGGGTACATTGGTAAGTTTTTACCATGGTCAGATGCTAGCGCTGTAGATACAGGTTATTCAGATGGTTCTGATTGGTATTTCCAAATGGTATTTTGTGCAACAACAGTATCAATTTGTTCTGGTGCATTAGCAGAAAGAATTAAATTGTGGCCGTTCTTATTATTTGCTGCAATATTAGCAGGAATTATATATCCAATAGTAATGGGTTGGCAATGGGGTGGAGGCTGGTTAGCTTCTGCTGGTTTTTCAGATTTTGCCGGTTCAACTTTAGTACACTCAACTGGTGGTGCAGCAGCATTAGCAGGTGCGTTATTACTTGGACCAAGACTTGGAAGATTTACTAAAAAAGGAGAACCTGCACCAATGAAACCATTTGCAGCATCTTCAATACCATTAATAACAGTTGGAGTATTTATATTATGGCTAGGTTGGTTTGGATTTAATGGTGGATCACAATTAGCTATGGGTACAGCTGATGATGCAATTGCAGTATCAACAATATTCATGAATACATTTTTAGCAGGTGCTGGTGGTGTTATGGCAGCAGCAACTATTACTAGATTACACTTTGGTAAAACAGACGTAATACAAATGTTAAATGGATGCATTGGTGGTTTAGTTGCAATTACAGCAGAACCTTTAATGCCATCACCATTTGCAGCAATATTAATTGGTGCAGTCGGTGGTATCATAGTTGTCTATGGAACAAAATTTCTTTTTGCCATGAAAATTGACGACGTGGTTGGTGCAATACCAGCTCACATGTTTGCGGGTATTTGGGGTACATTAGCAGTTCCACTAACTAATCCTGACACAAGTTTTGGAGCTCAATTACTTGGAATAGTATCAATAAACGTTTTTGTTTTTGTAGTTGCTTACATTGTTTGGGCGATCATGAAAAATACAATTGGTATCAGATTGAGTAAAGAAGCAGAACTAAAAGGTACAGACGTCGTAGAAACTGGCGTAATAGGTTACGCTATACGAGATTAAACATCTCTCCCTCTTTGGTTTGACGTTTAATTAAGGCCTCCTAGAAATAGGAGGCCTTTTTTATAACTTGCTATTTTTTATAAAATTAA
>CACMMN010000025.1 GCA_902614905.1 uncultured Pelagibacteraceae bacterium
ATTTGATTGGTAAGTTTTAAGTCTTTCAATTTTTCTCTAAAAATAACTTTTTAACAATAAATACAGCAATTAACATTCCGATAAGCTCAGCCAAGATATAATAAGGAGTGTTTAAATAACTAATACCTGTAAAAGACTCTGTAAATGTTCTAGCAATTGCAACAGCTGGATTTGCAAAAGAAGTCGAAGAAGTAAACCAATAACCGGCAGTAATATAAAGACCAACACTAGCGGCAACAGCAATTTTACCTGAGCTCATTGAACCAAAAATTATCACTATAAGTCCTAATGTAGCTATTGTCTCCGAGGTTAAAATATAAATTCCATCTCTTGACTTAGTAGATAATTCATAAATTTCATTTTCAAAAAAGAAATTGGCTAAACCAACACCAATCAAGCAACCAATCAATTGAGCAATGATATAGTAGGGTAACAGTTTCTTTTTTAATTTACCTGTTATCGTCATGGCGATACTTACAAATGGATTAAAATGAGCTCCTGATACATCAGCAAATACTGTAATAAGCACAAATAAACCTGCTCCTGTAGCTATTGTGTTAGCAATCAACATCACAGCAACGTCATTAGTTAAGTTCTCAGCCATTAAACCTGAGCCAACAATAATCATTACTAAAAAACAACTGCCTAAAAGTTCAGCAAGAAAATAACGATTTTTATTTTTCATTTATAAGTTCCTTTATTCTTTTATGAATATTATTGTAAACTTTTTCTATTATTTCATCTTTTTTATTTAAGTCATTTGTTTCATTAAGTATTTTAACAGGATCCTCTATATCCCAATGAATTATCTTATCTTTATTTGGCCAAATAGGGCAGACTTCGTTATTGGCGTTATTACAAACTGTAATTACGTAATCCATTTTAATTTGACCATTAATAAATTCATTAAAATTTTTAGATTTATAATTTGAAAGATCATAATGTTTTGATAATAAATAATTCTTCACATCTTCGTTAATTTTTCCTGTCGGATTACTCCCAGCACTAAAACCTTTATACAAATCGTCATACTCATTATTTATAATACTTTCAGCAATAATACTTCTTGCTGAATTACCTGTGCATACGAACAATATATTCTTCATTTAAAAAATAACTTTATAAATACCAATTACGAATAGCGGTATTTGCAGTCCAAAGTTCGTTAAAATTGCCTTATCCTTACTTATAAATCCAGCTATAGTCCATCCAACAACTCCCAAACCATGAAAATATATATTTAATGGATATATATTTAAATTTGTTAGCAGTATTCCTACTAAAACTAAAAACGTACTAATCCATTTTAGGTATTTTTTTATAAACATAAAATTTCCTTTCATTATTATTATTTCAGTTATGTTAAGAATTTATTAAAATAAAGGATTATTTACACTTTTTACAAATACCAAAAAACTCAAGATTGTATTTGTTGTATTTCATACCTTCTTTGTCTTGAAAATTTGATAGGTATTTCGATAACTTTGAGCTACTAATTTCTTTTACATATTCGCATGACTCACAAATAGAAAATGCTGTAGCATTTGTAATTGTACAAGCCGAATTTCTACAGGCAATAAATGCATTTCTACTTTCAATTTTATGGATTTTTCCTATTTCTACCAATTTATCTAATGCTCTATAAACCTGAGGAGGTGCTTTTAAACCTTTTTTTTGGACATTAAACAATATCGAATACGCTTTCATAGGTTGTGCAGATTTTTCAATAATATCTAAAACTATTTTTTGATTTTTTGATAAATATTCTTTTTTTTGAGCCATATTATAATTTACTAATTTTCATTTAATTGTTCAATTGAGCTTTCTTTTTTATTCTACTTAATGAAAGTATAAATAATAACAATCCAGCTGTAATTATAGATGGTCCTGATGGTGTATTAAATTCTAAAGATGCAAACAGGCCAATTAAAACAGATAACAAGCCTCCAATTACAGAAAATATCACCATTTGCATCGGATTATCCGAAATATTTCTTGCCATTGCTGCAGGAAGTATGAGCATTCCTGTTATTAATAATAAACCCACCATTTTAATAGATATCGCAATTATAGCCGCTAACAATATTGTAAATATTGCATTATATTTTTCAGGTTTCATTCCCTCTGCTTCAGCTAATTCAAAATTAACAGTAGATGCAAACAAAGGTTTCCAGATAATTTTTAATACAATAAGAATTATAGCTCCACCAATCCATACAAGAATTATGTCGTTAACATTAACTGCAAGTATATCCCCAAATAAAAGCCCCATTAAATCAAATCTAATTGTTGCCAAGAGACCAATAACTACTAAACCTATAGCTAAAGATGAATGAGCAAGTAATCCTAGTAAAGCATCTGAGGGTAAATTAGTAGTTTTTTGTAATTTTAATAAAATTAATGCAACTATAGATGATGTAACAAAAACCGACAAAGCCATATTAATTTCAGTTGTGTACGATAAAGTTATTCCCAATAAAGCAGAGTGAGCTAATGTATCCCCAAAAAATGATAATCTCCTCCAAACTACAAAGCATCCAAGAGGGCCAGTTACTATTGCCATTCCAATCCCAACCAATAAAGCTCTTATAAAAAAATCATCTAACATTATTTTTTCTTTTCTATTGATCCATCAATATTGTGAATATGATCATGGGTGTGTTCATAAACAGATAATATTTTAGAAATATCTTTACCAAATATTTCTTGATATTTTTCATTGTTAGCTACATCAATCGGTGTACCAGAGCAGCAAACATGTCCATTCAAACATACAACATGATCTGTTTTAGACATAACCACATGAAGGTTATGTGAGATTAATAAAATTCCACAGTTTAATGTATCAGATATTTTTTTTATCAATTCGTATAATGCTATTTCACCATTAAAATCCACACCTTGCACAGGCTCATCAAGAACTAAAAGTTCTGGTTTTTTTGCAATAGCTCTAGCCATAAGTATTCTTTGAAACTCACCACCAGATAAACTTTTTAGATCTTTATTTATTAAATGAGGGGTACCTGTTATTTCTAATGCATCTTTTATCTCATCATTAGTTAATGTATTTGTGAGGTTCATAAAATCATTAACCCTAATAGGCAATGTCCAATCTATATTTATTCTCTGAGGTACATAGGCTATTTTTTCTGTAAATTTTTGAACTTTTCCCTCAATATCTTTGTATAGTCCTAGAGTTATTTTAGCTGTTGTAGTTTTTCCAGATCCGTTTGGGCCAATGAGTGTAACAATCTGTCCTTTATTTATTTCAAATGTAACCCCTTTTACTAACCATTTGTCATTAGCAAACACCCCTACATTTTCTAATTTTACGAGAGAATTATTTATTTGTGTCATAAAAAAAAACTTGTATTTATCTGTTATATTATTACATTGTTATAATATAACAATAACAGAAAAGGTATTTATCATGAAAAATATTAGCAAAAATTTATTATTAACTCCATTTATTAGCATGCTTTTAGTCTTTGCGCCTGTTAAAGCAGATATTAATGTAGTTACATCTATTAAACCTCTTCATTCACTAACAAGCTATATAATGGAAGGAGTGGGTGAACCTGGTTTAATTATCGATGGAGTTACATCACCACATAATTTTCAAATAAAACCTTCACATGCAAAGATGCTTCAAAAAGCTGATTTAGTTATTTGGGTAGGTGAGGATTTAGAGAGTTTTTTACCAACAGCTTTGAAATCCATACCAAAAAATTCTGTTGTTTTTCCTTTATTAGAACAAAGTGGATTAAAGAAATTAAAATTTAGAGAAAAAAATATTTTTGAAGGTCATGATGATCACGGACACGATGAACATGGTAAAAAAGAAGATGATCATGATGAGCATGCAGAAAAAGAAGAAGGTCACGATGATCATGGGCATGATGAACATGGCCACGCGCATGGAGAGTATGATCCACACATATGGTTAGATCCTTTAAATGCAAAAGTTATTGTTAAAAAAATTACAAATCAGTTAGTTAAAATAGATAATGATAATAGCTCTACTTATAAAGCTAATTCTAAAAAACTTTTAAAAGATTTAGATAATTTAACTAGCAATATAAAAAAAGATCTAAATAAAAATGCAAGTTTTGTTGTTTTTCATGATGCTTACCAATATTTTGAAAAAAGATTTGGTCTATCTGTTATAGGTGCTTTAACAGTTAACCCAGACGTCATGCCAGGTGCCGAACAATTATCAGAAATTAGAGAAGTTATCGAAGAGAAAAAAGTAAAATGTATATTTTCAGAGCCTCAATTTAACCCAGCGATAATTAAATCTATTGCAAGTGATACAGGTGTTAAAACTGGCGTTCTTGATCCGTTAGGTGCCAATATAAATAAAAGTAAAAATATGTATTTTAATTTAATTGAAGATATGTCTAACGCATTAAAGGATTGTTCTTAATTAAATTTAATCGATTGTTATTTCTATAGGTGTATGATCTGAGGGTTTTTCTCTTCCTCT
>CACMMN010000026.1 GCA_902614905.1 uncultured Pelagibacteraceae bacterium
TGTAATCAGCATAATAAGTAATAATTGCATTTGCTCCAGCTCTTTTAAAAGATAGAAGTGTTTCGTAGATTGCGTCATTACTTAAAATTTTATTTTTAATTCCGTTTGTAATTAAAGCGTATTCTCCAGATACTTGATATGCTAAAACAGGTATTCTAAATTTATTTTTAACTTCTTTAATAACATCTATGTATGGCAGTCCAGGTTTTACCATGACCATGTCAGCACCTTCTTTTATGTCTAGAGCCACTTCTCTCAATGCTTCGTCAATATTACTATAGTCCATTTGATAAGTTTTTTTGTCCCCTTTAAGAGCTTTTTTTGAACCAACAGCATCTCTAAATGGACCATAAAAAGACGATGAATATTTTACAGCATAAGATAAAATTTGAGTTTTTTCGTACCCATATTTATCTAATGTTTTTCTTATTTCACCAATTCTACCATCCATCATATCCGATGGAGCTATTACATCGCATCCCATTTGAGCTTGTAATAAAGATTGTCTAATTAAAATTTGAATTGTTTTATCATTTAAAATTTCTTTTTTTTTTATTAATCCATCATGACCATGTGTAGTATACGGATCAAGTGCAACATCACACATTATACCTATTTTATTTTTATACTTTTTTTTAATTTTAATTATAGCTCTTGATACAAGGTTGTCCTCATTTAGAGCCTCTGATCCAGTAATATCTTTCAATTTTTTATTGGTATTTGGAAATAGCGCTAACATTGGAATTTTATTTTTAATTGCACGGTCAATAATTCCAGATAAATTATCAATACTATATCTGTAAACACCTTTCATTGACTTGATTTCTTGCTTTTTATTTTTTCCATCAGTTAGAAATATAGGTAAAACAAAATCACTTCCAGAGAGATTATTTTCTCTAACAAGTCGTCTTGACCACTCTTCTTTTCTTGATCTTCTCATCCTTAAATTTGGATATTTTCCAGTGATAATCATTCTCAAATATTTATTAATGCGACAATAGTAATATATATAATTTTAGTCTATAAGTTATTAATAAAAAGTAATTATGTCACTATCATTTAATGATTTTCAAAAACAAAAAATTAAGTTTGATATAAATAAATTAAAAGAGGCTTATAGTCAGGTTCTCAAAATAAAAGATTTTCAAGGAGTTGAAGGAGTCTCAAATTTTGGAGCTATATCCCTAACTCAAATTCCAGGTGACCCAGATTCTATAAAAGGTAACAAAGCAAGAGGTGTTTTCTGGACAAAACCTGATCAAACTGGAAAAGAAGTTATAAGAGATCAAATGATAGACGAAGCTGCTTATTCAGAATTTATAGATGACTATAAAGAAACTTATTTTAAAGAGGTGGTAGAAACTTTACAAAAAAATTATAAGATAGGACGTGTTAGAATTTTATTAAAAACACCAAGATCTACATTAAGTTGGCACAGAGATCCTGAACCAAGATTGCACATTCCAATTATAACTAATCCTGGTTCAATAATGGTTATAGACAATGTTGCAAAGCATATGCCGGCTGATGGATCTGTTTGGATTACAAATAATACAAAATATCATAATGCTTTTAATGGTGGTGAAGAAAATAGAATACACCTGGTAGCATGTGTTTTGGACTATAAGTTTAATTAAATTGAAAATTTTTATTTCTTCAGATCACGCAGGCTTTATTTTAAAAGATTATATTTTTGAAAATTTAAAAAAAAAAAAATTTAAGATTGAAAATTTAGGACCTTTTGATGATAAATCTGTAGACTACCCAATTTATGCAAAAAAATTGGCTAATAAAGTGTCCAAAAATAAAACAAATTTCGGAATTCTCGTTTGTGGATCTGGGACAGGTATGGCAATGGCTGCTAATAAAGTAAAAAATATAAGGGCCGCAATGTGTTATAATGTGAAAAATACGAAATTATCTAGATTGCATAATAATGCAAATATTATTACAGTAGGATCTAGGTTAATTAGTAAAAATTTAGCCTTTAAATTAGTAAATATTTTTTTGAAAACTAAGTTTGAAGGTGGTAGACACTTGAGGAGAATTAAAAAAATTTAATATATGTCTAGTGAAAAAAAATATATCAATCCAGATTTTCAAAGTTTTTTTGAAAACAATTTATCTTCATCTGATCCAGAAATTTATAAAGCTATTAATGATGAATTACTAAGGCAGCAACAACATATAGAACTTATAGCCTCTGAAAATATTGTTTCAAATGCACTACTGCAAGCACAAGGTTCTGTTCTTACTAATAAATATGCAGAAGGATATCCTGGCAAAAGATATTATAATGGTTGTGATCATGTGGATAAAGCAGAGAGCTTAGCAATAGAAAGAATAAAAAAATTATTTAATTGTAAATTTGCAAATGTTCAACCACATTCTGGTGCACAAGCTAATGGAGCAGTATTTTTAGCTTTATTAAAACCGGGTGATACTATTTTAGGTATGAGTTTAAATTCTGGTGGTCACTTAACCCATGGTTCAAAAGCATCTGTTTCTGGAAAATGGTTTAACGCAATAAGTTACGAAGTAGATAAGGAAACTGAATTATTAGATTACAAAGATATTGAAAATAAAGCTATGGAACATAAGCCTAAGTTAATAATTGCAGGAGGAAGTGCTTATTCTAGAGTTATAGATTTTAAAAAATTTAAAGAAATTGCAGAAAAAGTTGGAGCCTATTTGATGGTAGATATGGCACATTTCTCCGGACTAGTAGCTGGTAAAGGTTATCCAAATCCAGTTGACCACGCGGATGTAGTAACATCAACAACTCATAAAGTTTTTAGAAGTGCTCGAGGTGGAATAATTTTAACAAACAGAGAGGATTTATCTAAAAAATTTAATTCTGCAGTTTTTCCAGGATACCAAGGCGGGCCATTAATGCATGTCATAGCTGCAAAAGCAGTTGGTTTTTTGGAAGCGTTGAAACCAGATTTTAGAAATTATATATCTAACGTTCTTTCAAATGCTAAGATGTTGGCTGAAACATTAAAAAATAATGGATTTAAAATTTACTCTGGAGGCACTGATACACATTTAATGTTAGTTGATTTACGTCCATTTAATGTAAAAGGCAATATGGCAGCAGATAGTTTATGCAGAGCTAACATTACTTGTAATAAAAATGGAATACCTTTTGATACAGAAAGTCCAATGATTACATCTGGAATAAGATTGGGAACTCAAGCAGCAACAACAAGAGGGTTTGGATTAGAGGAATTTAAATTAGTAGGTAATTTGATTACTAAAGTAATTAAAGGTTTATCGACTAATCAAGAAGATAATAGTAAAGTTGAGAATGAAGTGAGAAAAGAAGTTATCGATCTTTGCTCTAAGTTTCCGATTTATAAAAATTTAAAATAACTTAAAAATGATTTGTCCCTGTGAAAAAAAAGGCGAAACATCAGTGGTTGACTCTAGACCTACAGAAGATGGTACTGCAATTAGGAGAAGAAGACTTTGTACTGTTTGTGGAGAAAGATTTACTACATTTGAGAGAATTCAAATAAGAGAGCTATTTGTAGTTAAAAAAAATGGGAGAAAATCACCTTTTGATAGAGATAAATTATCGAAGTCAATTTATATTGCATTAAAAAAAAGACCTATCGATAGTGACACAGTAGAAAAATTTATTACAAAAATTTCAAATTCATTAGAGGAGATGGGGCAAAATGAGATATCATCTAACACTATAGGAACTATGGTTATGGATGGTCTCAAAAACTTGGATCCAGTTGCATATGTTAGATTTGCATCTGTGTATAGAAATTTTAGAGAAGAAAAAGATTTCGTTCAATTTGTAGACAAGATAGATGTCTTCAAAAAAAGATAAATTTTACCTTAAATTAGCTTTAAATTTGGCCAAACAACATGAAGGTTTGACAAGCGTAAATCCTTCTGTCGGTTGTGTTATAGTTAAAGATAATAAGATTTTATCACTATCAAAAACATCAATCAATGGACGACCTCATGCAGAAGATAATGCTATTCGTTTAGCAAATACAAAAGATCTTAAAGGTTCTACTATTTATGTAACTTTGGAACCATGTACACATCATGGAAAAACACCACCTTGTACCGATTTAATTATTAAAAAAAAAATATCAAAAATTGTTTATGCATCTAATGATATTGATGAAAGAACTGCCAAAAAATTAAAAAAAGTTTTGAAAAATCATAATATTTCTACAAAACAAATTAGAATGAAAGAGATTACTGATTTTTACAAA
>CACMMN010000027.1 GCA_902614905.1 uncultured Pelagibacteraceae bacterium
ACATTTGTTAATATACATATACCTTATTTAAGAAATTCAGTTTTATTTGTGGCAATTTTAATATCTTTGGAAATAATTAGAGAACTTCCAATTACTTTAATTTTAAGGCCATTTAATTTTGAGACATTCGCAACTACTGCATATATATACGCATCTGAGGATTTATTAGAGGCAGCTGCAGCACCGTCCTTAATTTTAATCTTAATTGCTAGTGTATTTATTTTATCAACATCTAAGTTTATTTTGCGAGATTAAATGAAAAATATTTTTGAAATAAAAAATGTAAATTTTTCAGTAGATGGAATTGAAAAAGTAAAAAACGTTTCTTTTTCTATTGAAAATGAGGGAGATATAATTTGTTTGTTAGGACCTTCTGGCATTGGTAAAACCACAATCTTAAGAACTATAGCAGGGCTTGAAAAAATTAATAAAGGTGAAATTTTTTTAAAAGGACAATTAATATCTTCAAAAGATAATCATGTCGAACCTGAGAATAGAAATATATCATTGGCTTTTCAGGATAATTGTTTATTCCCTCACTACACTGTAGAAAAAAACATACAAATAGCTGTAAATAGAAATAGAAATAAAACAAAAAAAATCATCCCAGATTTTATAGTTAAATTATTAAATTTAAATAATGTCTTAAAAAAATTTCCTCATCAGATAAGTGCTGGTGAAGCTCAACGTGTTTCTCTTGCAAGATCACTAGTATTTGAACCAGACTTATTACTTTTAGATGAACCACTGTCAAACGTTGATCAAAGTTTCAAGGAAGAAATACAAATACAGCTAAAAAAAATCTTAAAAAATTTGAAGATAACTACAATTGTAGTAACTCACGATTCCTATGAAGCTTTTTATTTAGGAAATAAATGTGGAGTGATTTTAGATGAAAAATTAAAACAGTTTGATGATCCTTATAAAGTCTATCATTATCCAAATTCCGTAAGTGTAGTTAACTTTCTAAACAGGGGAATTTTAATACCAGCCAAAGTTACTGGAAAAAACACATTAGAAAATGATGATTTGGGCACCATTGAAGGTAAATTTGTTAAACCTGCTGAAATCGGTTCTAATGTTAAATTATTATTACAACCCGAAGATCTTATTCATGACGACAAAAGTAACTTAAAATTTGATGTGGTAGACAGAAAATTTAGAGGAACTAATTTTATTTATACTCTTAGAACAGAAAAAGGGAATTTATTACCTGTTTTCGTTCACTCTCACCATATTCATCAACACGATATAGATGAAAAATTTGGTATTAAAAAACCAGTTTATATTGATCATTTAGTTTGTTTTTGAATTATTTATCTGTAACGTAAACAGAAACTCCTCTTGAGTTGATATCTACATCAAATTTTTTATGAAGAGGAGGAAATGCTCTTTGAGAACAATCTAATCTATCACAAGTTCTACAAGATACGCCAATAGGTATTTCAGTTTTTTTATCGTTTAAATTTAAATTTTCCGTATATACGAAGTCCTTTGCATATTTTGCCTCACAACCTAGGCCAATAGATAACATACTTTTCTTTTGACCATATCTACCAACACCTTTTTCAACTGTACGAGCAATACAAACATATTTCTTACCATTAGTCATTTTACTTACAGCAGCTTGAATTACTCCTGGTCTTGTAAAAGCTGAATAGACGTTCCATCTTGGACAAGCTCCACCGTATCTAGGTATTTCAATACCGGATAAAGAAAATCTTTTTGATATATTTCCTGCTATATCTACTCGTAACATATGAAAAGGTATTCCTGGTAATTTTGGATCTTGCAAGCAAGTAACTCTATGCGCTACTTGCTCAAAAGAAGTTGCAAAAGTATTTTGTAATAATTCTAAATCATATTTCAATTTTTTACATTCAGAGTGAAATAATTTATAAGGCATTAATATTGCAGCTCCGCAATAATTTAGTAGTGCTATTTTTGTTAATCTCTTTGCTTCATCAGAAGGAAATTTAAATTCAGATAAATAACTATTAATTTCTTCTTCCGCACCTTCTTGAGCTATTTGAGCTGCTGCGTGTAATTTTTTAGTCTCCAAAGAATTATAGTCACTTAAAAGAAGTTCTTTTTTACTTTTATTAAATATTTTTGAGAAAGGTTTATCTTCTTCTGGAATTACATCTTTAACTTTAATTGAGTATTCTGAATTTAAAAAATCGCAGAGTGCAATATATCTAGTTCTATTATTTACTTGAACTTTTTCAAAAATTTTATTTGCGAATTCTTCGAGTTTTGGAAAATAATTTTGTTTATCCTGTAGAAAATCTGATATTACTTCTCCTGGAAATGAAGTTTTACGACTGTCTATTATTTTGCCAGATAGAGTTTCAACTTTATTGATAATTTCATTATCTTTTTGTTTGTAGTTATCACCTAATTTAATTAATGCTCTCGCTATCTTAGGATTTGTATTTACTAGATCTTTAACTTCAGGTCCAACAATATCTAAATCCTCAAATAATTGATCATCCAATAATTCCGATATATCATTTACCAAGTTTAGATCTGACTTATTTGTTAAGTCTGAAAGCTCTATTTTAAGTTCTTCACAAACCTTTAAAAGAAGATCACCATCAATTTTTCTCTTACCACTTTCAATTAAATTTAAATAACTTGGGGATATTCCTAGTTGCTCAGCCAGTTTGTTAGCTTGAAGTCCCAATTGTCTCCTAAAAGACTTGATTTTTGGGCCTATTTTTACATCTAATTGACTCATAATTTTCTATTTGTAAATTTTGTAAATAATAATTTACTATAAATTTATTGATTTTACAAGCATTATTAAGTTATTTGTAGATTTTGTAAACTTTGTAAATTATAAAGTTTACATGAACAACAAAAACAAAATAAAAAATCAAGTAAATAAGGCTTTTAATTCTGACCATGAGAATCAAAATCAGTCTGACAACTCTGGCATTTATTTAAGAGATGATCATTGCGATTGGGGTTCAAGTGGAATGAATGAGTTTACTAACGAGTATAACAGTAACTAATTTTTAAGTCTTAATTATAAACCTTTTCAAAGGAAAAAATGAGCTCTGAGTCTAAAATATCATATGACCTAAAGAGATTTGCAGGAGTAAAAAGAGATTATACCCCGGAAGATGTAGAAAGATTAAAAGGATCTATAAAAATAGAGTATTCAATGTGCAAACATCAGTCTCAAAAATTGTGGAGATTGTTAAACTCTGAGCCTTACGTTAATACATTGGGTTCATTATCTGGAAATCATGCAGTCCAGCATGCAAAAGCTGGCCTTAAAGCAATTTACTTAAGTGGGTGGCAGGTAGCGGCAGATGCTAACAGCGCAGGTGAAATGTACCCAGATCAATCGTTGTACCCTTATGACAGTGCACCAAAATTAGTTGAGTCCATGAACAATGCTTTAATGAGAGCTGATCAAATTCAGCACATGGAAATTAAAGATGGTCAAATGAAATCTAAAGACAGAGTTGATTATATGTTACCAATAATTGCTGATGGTGAAGCTGGATTTGGTGGACCACTTAATGTTTTTGAGTTAGCTAAAAAATTTATAAAAGCTGGCGCTGCGGGAGTTCATTTTGAGGACCAGCTAGCAAGTGAGAAAAAATGTGGACATATGGGTGGAAAAGTATTGGTTCCAACAAGTACAATGATAAAAAATTTAAAGGCAGCTAGGCTAGCTGCTGATATTGCTGATGTTCCTTT
>CACMMN010000028.1 GCA_902614905.1 uncultured Pelagibacteraceae bacterium
TGAAACTTAAAAAAAATATTATAAAACAAAATAAAAACGCCAAAAAACTTTTTCCTCCATCTAATTTATATTTCTCTCGTTGTTTAAATCTACTTGATGAGTTTGAATGATATTTTGCTTGTTTTCTTGATAAATTTTCTAAGATGAATAAAGCAAAAATAAATAACAACAAAAAGAATGAAAGTCTATTCGCAAATGCAAGGTCATCAAATGTTATCCATGAATTATATATTCCAGTTGTTAGAGTATTTATTGAAAAGAAGTCTACAGCACCGAATTCTGCTAAAGTTTCCATTGCTACCAATGACAATCCAGCAACTATTGCGGGTCTAGCGGATGGTAAAATAACCTTTAAAAAAACCTTTATTTTAGAAAATCCCAAATTTTTACTAAGGTCCATTAAATTTTGAGATTGATATAAAAAAGAAGCTCTAACTAAAATATATACATAAGCAAACAAAGAAAAGGATAATGATAGTATCGCTCCAAACATGCCGCTAAATTTCGGTATGTGTTTATTGTATTCCCCCTCACCAAATAAATTTTTAAGAATGGTAAAAGCTGTTCCATAATTATCAAAGAAAGCAAAAATAGAGTACGCATAAATATACGGAGGAACAGCAAAAGATAATATTAATGCCCATTTAAAAAAATTACTTCCTGGAAAATCATAAAAAGATACAAGATAAGCTGTGCCAGTTCCAAAGATAAATGTTAAAATCAAAACTCCAAATAATAAAATTGCAGAATTATATATGTATTCTAGTAAAAAAGTTTCCTTTAAAATTTTATAATATTCTGTTGTCTCCTCAAAAAAACTAAAGGAAACAGTTGCTATAGGAATTAAAACTACAAAAGAGATGAGTAAAGAGCTAAAGTACCAAATATTAATTTTTTTCATATTATAATCCGCCTTATAATCATGAAATTAAGTATGTCCATGGAGGAGATTGTCCATAGGCATATAATCAAGAAATTATCTAAAAATCAAAAACCTTTAGGATGTGCGGAACCTCCTTATCTTTAATATCAGATAAATTTCTTTTATTTATTCTGTCATTGATTTTTTTACACTCTGAAAGACACGGTGAGCATCCTTTAGAAGATTTATTATAATCTATTTCAGAAATAAATTCTTTTTTATCTTTCATATTATTTCCAACCAGCTGCTGTCATTACTTCTAATGCATCAGCTTGTTTAGCACCGTAGCTTGAAACCTTAGTTTTTAAATCTTGTTTAAAATCTAATCCTATATTGTTCACAACCAGCGGGCTTGGAGAAACACCATCGATCATTGGAAACTCAAAAGTATTATTTGTAAAGTGCTCTTGAGCTTCTGGAGTTAATAAAAACTCTACAAGTTTAATTGCATTTGCTTTATTAGGTGCGCCTTTTACTAGTGCAGCACAACTAATATTCATATGTGTTCCTCTATCATTTTGGTTAGGAAAGAAAGCTTTTACTTTTTTTGCAGCAGCTTGTTGCTCTGCTCCTTTGTTTCCTGATAACATTAATGCTAAATAATATGTATTAGCAACAGCAATATCTGCTTCCCCAGCAGCGACTGCCATAATTTGAGCTCGATCATTTCCTGTTGGTGTTCTAGCCATGTTCGCAACAACACCTTTTGCCCAATCAGCTGTGGCTTTTTTACCATTATTCTTAACTAATGATGCTACAAGTGATTTATTATAAATGTTACCTGATGCTCTAATTACTAATCTACCCTTCCATTTCGGATCAGCTAAACTTTCGTAAGTTAAACCTGACAACTCTGCACCTGATACTCTATCTGGAGCGTAGTAAACAATTCTTGCTCTTTTAGCAATTCCTGTCCAATGGTTCGTTCTAAAGTTTGACGGAACAGCTGCTTTTATTGCAGGTGAAATTAAACCACCTTGCGTCATTCCTTTTGCTTTGAATGCTCCACATCTACCGGCGTCAGCTGTGATGTAAAGATCAGCGGAAGAATCTGCTCCCTCTTCGATCATTCTTTTTTCAAGAGCTCCTGCTTTTCCGTTTATTAAATTAACTTTAATTCCAGTTTTGTTTGTGAACTTACTGTAAAGTTCTGCATCTGCTTTGTAATGTCTTGCATTAAAGATATTAACTTCAGCAGCTATCGTTAAACTAGAAATGAAAGTTAAAAGTATCGTATATATACTTAGTTTGTTCATTTTTTTATTTATCCTTCTTCCGCACTGTTGATAATGAGAATTAATCTCATTGAAAATGATAATTAATCTCAGTGATAATGATTATCAATCGCATAAATTGACGCAGGTGTCAAGCGATATTTAAAATTCCCACTCTGAGATTTTGCTATATAGAAAGTTTCTAAAAGCCTGAACCCTGGCTACATTTTTCATTGATTGTGGGTAAACGAAATGGGCCTCGGTTATTGGGCCTTCAACGTTTGGTAATACTTTAACAATATTAGGTTGATTTACGGTAATGTAGTCAGGTAAAGCTGCTAATCCAACTCCACTTTGAACAGCTAATAATAAGCCATAAACACTATTAACTTTCATCACAGTTTTCCTTTTTTTATTATCTTTTGTGCCTAATTTTAATGCCCAATCAGGATTATAAACTGGTGAAGGTGCGCCTCTTCCAAATGATATGAAAGAGTGTTTGTTTAAGTCACTTGTAGTTTTTGGAAAACCGTGTTTTTCCAAATATTTTGGAGAACCATAAATGTGGTAATTTATATCTATCAATTTTTTTTGTATATAATTTAGTTGTTTAGGTCTTCTCATAAAAATACCAATATCAGCTTGCCTTGTGCTTAAGTCTAGCTCTTTGTCATCAAAAATAAGCTCTACCTCTATATCTGGATTTAATTGCATAAACTCCTGAATTCTCGGAGTTAGCCATGTTGTTCCAAAACTTACAACGGTGGTGACAGTCAATTTACCGCTAGGTTTGTTTTTTTGATCTCCAAGTGAAGTTTCAACCTCTTTAAGCTTGCTGATTACCTCATGGGCAGTTTTAAATACATACTCACCATTTTCTGTTAAAGTAAGACCTCTTGCGTGCCTCTCAAATAGTTTGACTTTAAGGTCCTCCTCTAAAGCCTGAATTTGTCTACTTATTGCTGATTGACTAAGATTTAGGTTAACTGTTGCACTTGTAAAACTACCAGCTTCTGCAACTGCATGAAATATTTTTAGCTTGTCCCAATCCATTATTTATTAACATTGATAATGTATCTTCCAGAAGTTTTGCCTTCAAGCATTTTTGAATATTCAACTAAAAGTTGTTCGAGACTTATTTCTTTGATGGACTTGTCAAGTAAATCGAAATCCACAAGTTTTGAAACTTCATCCCACAGGAACTCTCTTCTCTTTATGGATACGCTCACAGAGTCTATACCCCAAAGTTTTACACCTCTTATGATAAAAGGCATTACAGTAGTATTTAATTTTATACTTGATGCATTTCCACACGCTGCAACTATTCCGTTTGGCTTAACATGAGATAGAATGTTAGCTAAAATATTTCCGCCAACT
>CACMMN010000029.1 GCA_902614905.1 uncultured Pelagibacteraceae bacterium
ATTAGCTGGTGGAGATGGGTCAGTTTCATTTGCTATTAACGAACTTATAAAAAATAATTTTAATTTTAATAAGGATTTTGCAATTGGATATATTCCAGCAGGAACAGCTAACATTCTACAAGCTGAATTGGGTATGTCTAAAAACATTAAACAAATTGCAAAAACATTAACCTCAAATAATTTTAATAAATCTAATTTAATGAAAATAAATGAAAAACATTTTGTTTTGATGGCAGGATTAGGATGGGATGCTCAAATAGTTCAATCAATTAATTCCTCGATTAAAAAAATAATGGGAAAATTAATATTTGGTATCAAAGGTTTACAAAAATTTTTATTTATGAAGAATAATAAAATCAAGATATTTATCGATAATGAAACTATTTATGCAGATTGGGTTCTATGTACAAATAGCAAATATTATGCAGGTCATCATTCAATAGCAAAAACAAATATCTTTGATGATAAAGTTGTTACATACATCTTTGAAAACTTAAATCGATTAAAATTATTATATTACATATATTTATTAGCTATTTATGGTAATTTAGAAAAATCAAAATCAGTGATTACAAAATATGATGATAATATTAAATTTGAAGGTGTGAATAGTAAAATACCAGTGCAAATTGATGGTGACAATTTTGGTAATTTCAAAGAAGTTTTAATTTCAAAATCAGAAAAAAAAATAAATATATTAAAGTCTGCTTAATACTATTTTACCCTACCATATACATCCTGATATCTAACAATATCTGTTTCTTTAAGGATTGAGCCTATTTGTGCTTCTACAATTTTAACAGGTTTTTTAAATGGATTTTCAATTCTGTGAATAGCTCCTAATGGAATATAAATAGTTTCACCAGGTTTCTTTAAGAATTTACTTTTATTTAGAGTAATTCTTGGAATTCCATGAGTAACTACCCAATGTTCTGATCTATGGAAATGTTTTTGAAGACTTAAAATGCCTTTAGGTTTAACAAATAATTCTTTAATTAAAAATTCTTTGCCTTTAAATAAGTTTGTATAGCTGCCCCATGGTCTATGAAATACGTTTTTCTTTTTAAAATATCTATTTTTAATTTTTCCATACATTTTGCAGATTTCTTTCCAGCTCCCTAGATCCGACCATGGAATATCAAGCTTGATTGCATTGATATTTTTAGTTTTCTCAAGTATTGCGTAATCAAACGATTTTGCTGTAGCTTTAGAAAATGATTGTTTATTTAAATAATACACATTGCTTTTATATTTAGCTTTTATTACAGCTTTTTTACAGTTTCGAAAAATATTAGGCTGATATTTCTTAAAATTATTAATAATTGAGTCTTTTCTCAAAAAAAACATCCCAGAGTTCCAGTATCCTTTTTGTCTAATTACTTGTTTTGCTCTCGATGTTTTAGGTTTTTCAATAAATTTGGTGACCTTATCAATATTCTTTTTTTTCTTAGTAATGAAATATCCATACTCACTAGATGGACTTGTTGGCTTTATGCCAAATATAAATATATTTTTTTCATCTAAATTTGACTTATTTTTATTAATAGCTGTAATTAATTTGTTAGGCTTTTCAATTAAATGATCTGCAGTAAAATACATTAATGGCTGATTATACGGTACATCTTTAATTAATGCTGATGCTAAAATTGCTGGAGCAGTATTTTTTTTTGCTGGTTCTAAAATAATTTTATATTTTGTAATTCTGCTTTTCTTTAAAGCTTTTTTTACATCCTTAATATACTTTGAATTAGTACTTATAATTGGGTAATCAAAAACTTTACTTTTAACTCTTTCAAAAGTTTTATTAATTAAAGTCCAGCCACCAAAATCTATAAATTGTTTTGCTTGATGATTAGATTTTTTGGGCCAAAGTCTTGTACCTGCCCCACCGCATAAAATAACCGGTCTAATTTTCATTAAATATCAGCGTATACTTTAACCTCGTTTTTACCACCAGGATGTGTTGGTGCTCCTAAATATGCTGGTCCAACAGTTTGTGCATACTTCCAAAGAGTTCCATTACCAAAGTTAATCTTTTTAGGTCTCCATTTTTTACGTCTTTTTTGCAATTCTTTTTTGGACAATCTAACATTGATAGTTCCTTTTTTAGCATCAATGTCTATTACATCTCCGTTTCTAAGTAATGCTATTGGTCCTCCAACAGATGCTTCTGGACCAACGTGACCAATACAAAAACCTCTTGTTGCACCTGAAAATCTACCATCAGTAATAAGTGCTACTTTCTCCCCTTTTCCTTGGCCGTAAATTGCACCAGTTGTCTGTAACATTTCTCTCATACCAGGACCACCTTTTGGACCTTCGTATCTAATAATAATTATGTCTCCATCTTTATATTTTTTATTCTTAACAGCTTTATAAGCAGACTCTTCAGTATCAAAACATCTTGCTGTTCCTGTAAATTGTAATTTTTTTAATCCAGCAACTTTTACAATTGCTCCTTCTGGTGCAAGATTTCCTTTTAAACCTACAACACCACCATCGTTTGAAAGTGGATTGTTATATTTTCTCATAACTTTTTGTTTTGGATTAAATTTGATATTTTTAAGATTTTGTCTCATAGTTTTTCCAGTAACAGTCATACAGTCACCATGGATATATCCACCGTCTAACAATGTTCTTAATAACATTGGTACACCGCCTGCTAGCCACATATCTTTTGCAACATATCTTCCACCTGGTTTTAAATCAGCAAGATAAGGAGTTCTTTTAAAAATTTTAGCAACATCCATTAAATCAAATTTAATTCCTATTTCATTTGCTATAGCTGGTAAATGTAATGCAGCATTTGTTGATCCTCCAGTTGCTGCAACAATCGTTGCTGCATTTTCTAATGCTTTTCTTGTTACAATATCTCTTGGTCTAATATTTTTTGCTAATAAATTCATTACAGCTTTTCCACTTTGTAATGCAAATTTATCTCTTTGTTCGTAGGGTGCCGGAGTTCCAGCTGAATAAGGTAATGCTAATCCCATTGCTTCAGAGACACATGCCATAGTATTTGCTGTAAATTGACCTCCACAAGCACCAGCACTTGGACAAGCTTTTAATTCTAATTTTCTTAAAGTATGTGCATTCATTTGTCCTGAAGAATATTTTCCTACTCCTTCAAAAACATCTACAACGGTTACATCCTTACCATTAAATCTTCCAGGGAGTATAGAACCTCCATAAATAAATACACTAGGCACATTTAATCTAACCATAGCCATCATCAAACCAGGTAAAGATTTATCACAACCTGCAACACCAACTAGAGCATCGTAACAATGGCCTCTTACAGTAAGCTCAGTTGAATCAGCAATAACATCACGAGAAACTAATGAAGATTTCATTCCTTCGTGACCCATTGCAATACCATCAGTGACAGTGATTGTACAAAATTCTCTTGGTGTTCCTCCAGATGATTTAACACCTTTTTTAACAGATTGAGCCTGTCTCATTAAAGCAATGTTACAAGGTGCTGCCTCATTCCATGTTGAAACTACTCCAA
>CACMMN010000030.1 GCA_902614905.1 uncultured Pelagibacteraceae bacterium
CTGATTTTCCAATCTCCTGGTTTTGACCGGTTAAAGGCAACAACAAGCCAACTTTAATCTTTTCATCAGACGCAAAAAGCTTGCTAGTAAAAATAAAAACTATGGATACAAAAAATATTAAATTAACTAATTTTTTCATATTATATATTATATAATAAACATTTAATTTAATGATATCACAATCACAAAAAAAGGGACTTTATCTAGTTTCCACGCCCATAGGAAACTTGGGAGATTTAACGATTAGAGCACTAGAAATTCTTAAAAATTCAGAACTAATTTTGTGTGAAGATACTCGGGTATCTATAAAGCTTTTAAATCATTTTAATATAAAAACTCAACTTATTGCATTTCATAAATTCAATGAAAGAAAAAAGACCAAAGATATAATTAATCATTTGATGAATGGTAAAATAATATCACTTATCTCTGATGCGGGAACTCCTGCAATCTCAGATCCAGGTAAATTATTAGTCCAAGAATGTATAAGTAACGATATTCCAATTACGCCAATACCTGGCACTTCATCAGTTATAACTTCGTTATCAATAAGTGGTTTTTCAGACAAATTTATTTTTTTTGGTTTTTTAGAAGAAAAAAAAAATAAATTAATTAAAGATTTAGAATTCCTCTCCAAAATGGATTGTTCAATAGTTTTATTTATTCCACCAAAAAAATTGATCAAAAATTTAGAATTAGTAATAAATTACTTCAAGAAAAGAGAGATCGTTCTTTGTAGAGAAATGACAAAAATACATGAGGAATTTATTAGATGTAAAGTTGAGGATTTAAAAAAAATTAAAATATACGATAAAGGGGAACTTACAATTGTTATCTCTGAGATAAAAGAAGGTACAAATTCTTTCGGTTTTTTGACCGAATCTGATAAGAAAATTATAAAAACAATGCTTAAAAATAAAAGTATAAAAGATATAATCAAAAAATTTTCCAATAAGAAAATACCAAAAAAAATAATCTATGATTCCTGTCTAAAACTTAAAAATGAGAAGTAAAAATTTTTATTTTTGTTTAATATTACTTATTTTCTTAAATAGTTGTTCAGGAACTAGTTCAAAAGGCTTGTTTGGGACAGGAGTTTCAGTAGCAATTGATCCGAGATCTTTAGGTACTCAAATTGACGACTCCATAATGGAAAAAAACTTAATAACAAGACTCACAATGGAAGAAAAAAAATATTTCTTGACTGTTAAAACTAAGGTATTAGACGGCAGAATATTTATTACTGGTAAAGTTGATAATCCAGAGGAAAAGTTAAAAATTACAAAAATTGCATGGGAAACCAGTGGAGTTAGATCTGTAAGAAACGATATAAAAATTAAAGAAAAATTTAATTTTAAACAATCAGCTAAGGATACGCTAATTACCTCTCAGCTACGAGCTGCTTTAATCATAAATAAAAATATAAAATCAAGCAATTATCAAATAGATACTTATAAAAAAAATATCTATATATACGGAATAGCAAGAACTAAAGAAGAATTAGAGATAGTTGTCGATGAAGCAAGATCTATATTAGACGTAAACAAAGTTATTGCCAGTATTCTCTTAGTAGAAGATTTAAGAATTCAAAAAAATTAATTTTTTTTGTAATCAATTATTTCAGCCGAATACGCTGCAACAGACGCTAAATTTAGTATATCAGATGTTGAACTTCTTAATGGAGCTATCTCAATAGCTTGTCCTAAACCTATTAAAAGGGGTCCAATTAATTTTGCTCTACTCATAGATTGTATCATCTTATATGATATTGCTGCACTGTGTTGACTCGGCATGATTAAAACGTTGGCATTTCCTACTATTTCAGAGAACGGGTAAAGTTCTTGAAACATATCATCTAAAGCAACATCTGGCTGCATTTCACCATCAAATTTAAAATCAACATTTTTCTTTTTAAGCAGTTCAACAGCATCACTTATTCTTTTTGTTCTATCAGTTGTTGGTTGACCAAAAGTAGAATGAGATAAAAAGGCAATCTTTGGATCAAATCCAAATAATCTTACAACTCTAGCAGCTGAAATTGCAATATCAGCTAGTTGTTTTTCGTCTGGATATTCAATAACAGTAGTGTCACAAATAAAAATAGTTTTACCTCTGTTTACAATCATATTTAATCCAAACATAATCTCCCCAGGTCTTGGGTCAACAACTTTGGAAATTTTTTCTAAAGAGGCCGAATACCTTCTTGTGTTGCCAGTGACCATTGCGTCTGCATCACCACATGAAACCATACACGCACCAAAAGTAACTCTGTCATTTCTTATAAGTTTATCGCAGTCACGTTCTAACAAACCCTCCGATCTTTGAAGTCTTTTAAATAAAAACTCTGTATATTTTTTTCTCAGCTTTTCGTTAGTAGAGTTAATTATTTCTATATCAAAATTCTCTCCATATCCAATTTCATTTAATTTTTTTCTTACTATTTCATCCTTAGCAATTAAAATAGGTATTCCTAATCTGCTGTTTTTAAATGCAATTGCGGCTTTTAAATTATTTTCATCCTCTCCATCTGCAAAGACAACTTTTTTTTGATTCTTTTTAATTTGAGAATTAATACCTTGCATAACTGCAACTGTTGGATCAAGTCTATTTTTAAGTTGTTCATAATAGTTATCGAAATTTTCAATTCCTATTCTAGCGACACCAGTTTTTATTGCGGCTTTAGCAACTGCTAGTGGTATTACACTTATAAGTCTTGGATCAAAAGTAGATGGAATAATATAGTCCTTACCGTAAACAGGTCTTTCACCTCCCATTGCAGCAACTACTTCATCAGGAACTCTTTCTCTAGCTAGTGAAGCTATTGCGTGCACTGCAGCAACCTTCATTTCTTCATTAATTGTTTTTGATCTAACATCAAGAGCACCTCTAAAAATATATGGAAAGCCAATTAAATTATTTACCTGATTAGGATAATCTGATCTGCCAGTCGCAATAATTGCATCATTTCTTACTTCTTCGATTTCTTCAGGAGTAATCTCTGGATCAGGATTAGCACAAGCAAATATTATAGGATTTTTTGCCATACTTTTTACCATATTTTTTTTAAGAACTCCCGCTTGAGATAAACCTAAAAAAACATCAGCATTTTTTATTGCATCATTTAAATTTCTATCATCAGTTTTAATTGAAAACTCGTTCTTCCATTCATTTAAGTTATCTCTGCCTTTGTAAATAACACCTTTTGAATCAAGCATTTTAATTTTATCTTTATCAACACCTGAATTAATGAAAAGTTTTGCACATGCCATTGCAGAGGCACCCGCACCATTAATAACCACATTTACTTCGTTTAATTTTTTTTTAGCAATATCGCATGCATTTATTAAAGCAGCACTTGTAATAATTGCAGTACCATGCTGGTCATCATGAAAAACTGGAATATCTAATATT
>CACMMN010000031.1 GCA_902614905.1 uncultured Pelagibacteraceae bacterium
AAAATTTTCAAAAGCTAAATTTATTTTTTTAATTGTTAAGTTTTTTTTTGTGTAAAAGACTAGTTCAACTAATGAAACATTGGGTGTGGGCACTCTCATTGCAATTCCTTCTAATTTTCCTTTTAAAGAAGGTATAATTTCACCAATCGCTTTCGAAGCTCCTGTTGAGGTTGGAACGATTGATTGACCAGCAGACCTAGCTCTTCTAGGATCTTTATGAGAATTATCTAGTATTCTTTGATCTGTAGTGTAAGAGTGAATGGTCGTCATAAAACCTTTTTCAATCCCAAAATTGTTATTTAAAACATAGACAGTAGGTGCTAAGCAGTTAGTTGTGCATGAGGCAGCAGAAATAATTTTGTCCTTACCTAAAATATTCTTATGATTAACTCCGTAAACTATAGTTTTATCAGCACCCTTACACGGAGCTGAGACAATTACTTTTTTGGCACCATTTTTAATGTGTGAAATTAACTTATCTTTTGAATTAAACTTACCAGTGCATTCAAGAACTATGTCAACATTATATTTTTTCCAAGAGATATTACTTAAATTAGTCTCCTGTGAGTAAGTAATTTTATTTCCGTTAATTATCAACTTATTATTTTCAATGTTTACTTTTCCTTTAAATTTTCCATGTATGCTATCTCTTTTTATAAGCTCACTAGCCGTCCTGATATCTGATCTATTATTAATATGATTAATTTTTAAATTTTTGTGTTTTTCTTCAAAAATTGATCTAATAACCATCCTGCCAATTCTACCTAAACCATTTATTCCAATTTTTGCTTTCACAATTTTTCCTTAATTTTACTTACAATATTTTGTACATCTAATTTAAAATGGTCGTAAATATCTTTATATGGTGCACTTTTGCCAAAATTATCAATTCCAAAATTTAAACCATTAATTCCAGTGTACTTTTTCCAATAACTAGTCTCCGATGCTTCTATTGAAACTTTCATCACATTTTTTGTTAATATTTCTGATTTATAATTATTATTCTGTAAATCAAAAATCTCATGACAAGGCATTGATATAACTTTTGAATAAATATTATCTGTGGCCAATTTATGACTAACTCTACATGCAAGGTCTATCTCAGAACCACTTGAGATTAATATTAACTTTATTTCCTTTCCGGTCCTCATTATTTCATAAGCACCCTTAGAACATTGATTAATATTTGAGTAATCTTTTCTAATTGGATTTATTTTTTGTCTTGTCAGGGCAATTACACTTGGAGTATTTTTATTTTCTAGAGCTAATTGCCAACACTCAAATGTTTCTATTGTATCTGCTGGTCTAAAAACATTTAAATTCGGTATAGATCTTAAAGCTGATAACTGCTCAATTGGTTGGTGCGTAGGCCCATCTTCACCTAGTCCAATAGAATCATGAGTAAAAACAAAAATTACTTTTTGACCCATCATTGCGGACAGTCTAATTGATGGCTTACAATAATCACTGAATATTAAAAATGTTCCCCCATAAGGAATTAAATTACTATGTAGAGATATTCCATTCATTATTCCACACATGGCATGTTCTCTAACTCCGTAATGGATGTAATTCCCATTAAATTTTCCTGGTAAAATAATTTTATGATTTTTAGTTTTTGTATTATTAGAGCCAGCCAAATCAGCAGATCCCCCAATAAGATTCGACAATTGCGATGCAATTTCAAGAAACTTTTCAGAGGATTTCCTGGTCGCCATTGGTTCCAAATTTTTTATATATCTTTTTTTTAACTCCTCAATTTCTTCACTTATAGTGTCTGGTATCAAATTTGTTTTTTTTGGATTTTCTTTTGGACTTAATTTTTCTGCGACTAAGGATGCTTTATTTCCAATATCTCTCCATGCATTTAAAATTCTATCTGGAATTTCGAAGGGCTTATATTTCCAATTTAATTTTTTCCTAACAAGTTTTATTTCTTCTTGGCCTAAAGGACTTCCGTGGGATGATGCTTTGCCACCCTTGTTAGGAGAACCATAGCCTATAGTTGTTTTGCAAGATATAGCAAAAGGTTTTTTTGAATTTTGAGCTTTTTTTAGCGCATTAAAAATTTGTTTTTCGTTGTGCCCATTTATTTCTAAATAACTCCAGCCGTAACTTTCAAATCTTTTCTTGGTGTTGTCTGATACCGCTAAGTTTGTCGGCCCATCTATTGAGACAGAATTATTGTCAAATAATAATATTAGATTTTTTAGCTTTAAGTGACCCGCCAGACTCAAAGACTCATGACTTATACCTTCCATCAAGCAACCATCTCCAGCTAAAACATAAGTTTTATGGTCTATAAATTTTTTACCAATCTTATTTTTTAATATTTCCTCAGCTAAAGCAAAACCAACTGCATTTGAAATTCCTTGACCAAGTGGACCTGTAGTCGTTTCAATACCAGAGTTTGAATGATACTCAGGATGGCCCGCACATATAGAATCTAGCTTTCTAAAATTTTTAATGTCATCTAAAGAAACACTTTTATATCCAGTTAGATAAAGCAAAGAATATAGAAGCATTGATCCGTGTCCTGCCGATAAAATAAATCTATCTCTGTTTATCCAACTTGGATTTTTTGGATTAAATCTTAAAAAATTCTTAAATAAAACTGTTGCGACGTCAGCCATTCCCATAGGCATACCTGGATGACCAGAATTTGCTGCTTCTACCGCATCAATTGATAAAAATCTAATTGCGTTAGCTAATTGTTTATGTTCTATTTTCAATTGTTAACCTATCTAGACTAAGATGATTCAATTTAATAATATAATATATATATGAAATACTTCGGCGAGAAAGAAAAAAAGCTGAAAATAGCTCTGGACAAATTAAAAAAACTTAATTTGATAGATGAAGATAGTCAAAAAAATCTTAAATTTTTATCTGATCAAAAAAATCAATTAGAAATTGAAAAAAAAGAACTTCAAAGTAAACATAAAAATTTAATAAGCGAACATCATAAGCTAAAGGATCATTTAAAGAGTATTGAAGATAAAAATTCCAAACACAAAATAGATCAACTAAGATTTGATGAGAAAATTGATGAATTAAATCAAGAAACAGATATTCTGTTAGATGAAATTGATAAATGGCAAATGTAAATATAAAATTTAATGGTAAAGACTTTCTTTTGTCTTGTGACGATGGTCAGGAAGAACATTTGGAGGAGTTAGCTAACCATCTTGGAGCTAAATTTGAGAAATTAAAAACTGACCTCGGAAATATTGGTGAGAACAAGTTGCTCTTAATTACTTCAATTAAGATTATGGATGAA
>CACMMN010000032.1 GCA_902614905.1 uncultured Pelagibacteraceae bacterium
CTCTTGTATTAGTCAAAATTTCTCTTTCACTATCGTGTATATTAATTCCTGCTAAAATAAAATTTTCATCTAGGAATTTTGTTAATATTGTTTGATCTTTAAAATATAAACCAGAATGTAAAGAGTACCTTTTTATGTCGTGATCTTTATTAAATTGCTGATTACCACTACCTAAAGACAAAATAAAATCTTTACCTTTATAAGGGTTTATCAAATTTAGTGTTACCCCAGTTAGATTAAAACCTAATGTAAGATCTTGATTGTTTTGTTTTCTTTTAAATGTTGAAAAATTAATTTCACCCCAACCATTTCTATCATCTAAATCTTTTTCTGCTTTTTTATATTTGGTTAGAGACTGTCTAATATCTAAAGACTTTGTGCTTAATAATTCATCAAGTATTTCGCTACCACCTTGGCCGACTGAGCTTGCTGATCCGTTGACAATTTGGTTTCCATCTAAATCCTCGAGTGAAAAATCTCCATCTGTTTCATAATAATAACTTTGACCAACTCCATGATTAATTTTTAATGTGCTACCTGTTATGCCCGCTCCATGGGCAATTTTACCAACTACAATTCCTTGATCTTTTAAAGTAATTGTTGAATTGTTTCCGTATAATTTAATCGAGTCGTAACCAACATCATTCTTTATTGTTCCACTATTTGCTACACTTGAGTTGACACCCACTCTTATAGTTGCATTGTCACTATCTGAGTTAGTAATTTCTCCACCCACTTTATTAGTAATTGTCACTGTATTACCAGCAGCAGTTCCAAAAATAGCAGAGCCATTTGTGGCTGTAATTGTTCCTGAGTTAGTAATTGTCATTCCAGTAGTATTTGTGCCACCTGTTTTACTAACTCTAATAGTATTTCTATTTGATGAAATTGTTCCTCCAGAATTATTTGTAATTGTTGCATTAGTTGTAGCTTTTGCATCGATGGCAGTTGTGCCGCTAGCTGTAATTGTTCCTGAGTTGGTCACTGTCAAATCAGATGTAGTGTCTCCAAAAACAGCTACGGTATTAGCACTAATAGTTGATCCAGACTCAACAGTTACAGTTACACTATCTCCAGTTACGTTTGCTGCTTTAGTAGTTGCACCTGTAGCCAAAGTTGAGCTATTCTTTACAGTTAAAAATTGTCCATCACCATCAATATTTTGTTGATCAGTTTCAGTTCCACCATCTTGAATGGTATTACTATCTGCACTTACATAGGAATAACAAAAAAATAAAAATAAAATTTTTAGAAAAAAAATATTAAACCTTAAAACTTTATTTTTCGTGATCAACATTATTAAATATTCATTAAATTATATAATATAAGCAATTCTAGTTTATTTATTTAAATCTTTAAATATCTTAGGTGCCCAATTTTTGGCATCTTGGGAGGTTACATGAAAGTCATATTTTTCAGGCTTTATGAACATTTGGTTAGTGTCTTCAAATCTACCTTTTTGAATAGTATCAACCCAAACTACATAATCTGCTGGAAATAAACTTCTAGCTTTTGGGGTAGGACAAATAAAATCTGCAATTACAAAATTGCCTTCCTCCTTTAGCTTTGTTGCAAAATCTGCCATTCTTTTTGCTTGTCTAGTTCTTCCCTCCGGTGAAAAATCCCAGTCGTTTGCAGCTTTACGTACCTCATCCGCATTTAATCTTTTAGCATTCAACATTGGTGCAAGCTCATCTGCTAGAGTTGTTTTACCTGCTCCAGGTAGCCCCATTATTAATATAATTTTCATAATTAATTTAAGTTTATATATTAGATAAAAGAGGATATTTGTAGATCGAAAAAATTGAATATTTGCCAGCCTTATTTAGTGCCAATATTTTTATAGACAGATAATTGAAAATAAATAATGATCGCCGAATGAATTTTTCTATAGAAATTGGACCAAAAACTAACTTAGATACCTTGCCAGCTCTTAAAGATGTATACATTACTATGCTACCTGGTGGTGATTTTAAGGAAACAGCACAGCAAGCAGTCAACTTAGTAAAAAAGGGTTTCAACCCAGTCCCTCACTTTCCGGCGAGATCTATGGCAAACGAGGCACAACTTAAAGAATATGTAACAATGTGCAAAGATGGCGGAGTAAAACAAGCGCTTGTAATTGGTGGCGGCAGAGAGCCCATGGGAAAATTTGATAGCTCATTCCAACTTTTAGAGACTGGTTATTTTGAGAAAATGAAGATAGGAATTGCTGGACATCCAGAGGGGAGTCCTGATATATCCGACGAAGTGTTAGAAAAAGCAATGATTGATAAAAAGCCCTATGCTGATTACATTGTAACTCAATGGTTAATGCAGTCAGAACCAATTATTGATTTCATTTCTAAACAGTCTGTCCCAGTTCATGTTGGAATTACTGGACCTATGAAAATATCAAGCTTAATTAAATTTGCTAATATTGTAGGAGCAAAAAATTCTATAAATTTTATTAAATCTAATTTTAGTAGGGCAATTGATTTATTAAAACCAAAAGACCCAAATGATCTAGTAGATAAAATTAAAGAGCATACAAAACATTTTCATATCTACACGTTTGGTGGGCTTAAGGAAACCAACAACTGGCTAAAGGAAAATAACTATGCCTAAAAAAAGAAAAAAAGCAAAAAAGTCCAACGGAAAATTATCACCAAGCAGAATTATAGAGAAAGTTGATTATTCTAAAGTTTCTCACACTACAAAAGTAGATCAATCAGATAGACATGTTCCATATAACTTAAGGCAAAGTGGACCAACAAAAGTAGAATTACTAATGTCAACAAGAGTTAGAAAATCTCCATACTGGCATCTATCAATGAAAGCAGGATGTTGGAGAGCAACTGTTTATAATAGAATTTATCATCCGCGTGGATATGTAAGACCTGAAAAAGGTGGAGCGATGGTTGAATATAAAGCAATCAAAAATCATGTTACAATGTGGAATGTTGCAGTTGAAAGACAAATAAGAGTAAAAGGTCCAGACGCAGAAAGATTTACAGATTACGTAATCACTAGAGATGCAACAAAGATTTCTCCAATGAGAGCTAGATATGTAATTCTTTGTAATTATAAAGGTGGTGTTCTTAACGATCCAATTTTGTTAAGAATTTCAAAAGATGAATTTTGGTTTAGTTTATCAGAC
>CACMMN010000033.1 GCA_902614905.1 uncultured Pelagibacteraceae bacterium
TTGTTCTCTACTTTTTTTATCAATATGAGGGGATCTTAAAACAGTGTATCTTTCAATTTTAGTTGGTAATGGTATAGGGCCTTTGATATTAGCTCCAGTTCTTTTGACTGTATTAACGATTTCTTCAGTTGACTGATCTAAAACTTTGTTATCGTATGCCCTTAATTTGATTCTTATGTTCTGTTTATCCATTTTTTTAAGATCCTGTTTTTTTTGTTACTTCGTCTTGAACATTTTGAGGAACTTTGTCGTAATGATCAAAAAACATTGAATATTGGGCTCTTCCCTGCGACATGGATCTTAAAGCATTGATGTAACCAAACATATTTGCTAAAGGCACCATGGCGGTTATAACAGTAGCATTACCTCTCTGCTCTTGTGTATTTATCTGACCTCTTCTACTATTTAAATCACCAATAACATCTCCCATATAATCTTCTGGTGTAACAACTTCAACTCTCATTATGGGTTCTAGTAACTTTAGTGTTGCTCTATTACATGCTTCTTTAAAACATTGTCTTGAAGCTAATTCAAAAGCCAGAACACTTGAGTCAACGTCATGATGCAATCCGTCTAAAATTGTAACTTTGTAATCTATTATAGGGAATCCAGCTAAAATTCCTGAGTCAGAAACGCTTTCTATCCCTTTTTCAACACCTGGAATAAATTCTTTTGGTATAGCGCCACCTTTAATCTTGCTTTCCACTTCTCTCCCTTTGCCTGGTTCTAAAGGCTCCACTGACAACTTAACTCTTGCAAATTGACCAGCACCACCACTTTGTTTTTTATGAGTATAATCAAATTCTGAATTTTTTAAGATTGTTTCTCTATATGCTACTTGTGGTGCTCCAATGTTAGCTTCTACTTTAAATTCTCTTTTCATTCTATCAACTATGATATCTAGATGAAGTTCGCCCATACCCTTAATTATTGTTTGGCCAGATTCTTCATCTGAAGTAACTCTAAACGAGGGATCTTCCTTTGCTAACCTTCCTAATGCTTCACCCATTTTTTCTTGGTCACCTTTAGTTTTTGGTTCTACAGCAATCTCAATTACAGGATCCGGGAATTCCATTGGCTCTAGAAGTACAGGTTTATCCTCATTTGCAAGAGTGTGACCAGTAATTGTATACTTCAATCCAGCTAAAGCGACTATGTCCCCTGCATTAGCCTCTTTAATATCCTCTCTTGAGTTAGCGTGCATTAATAACATTCTGCCAACTCTTTCTTCTTTATCTTTCGATGTATTGTAAATGCCAGTGCCAGATTTAACAGTTCCTGAGTAAATTCTAATGAAAGTAAGTGACCCTACAAAAGGATCATTTGCAACTTTAAATGCCAATGCTGAAAAAGGAGCATTATCTTCAAATTTCATTTCAATTTCTTCATCTGAGTTTGGTTTTGTTCCTTTAATTGATCCTATGTCTACTGGGCTTGGTAAATAATCTACTACAGCATCTAACAAGGGCTGCACACCCTTATTTTTAAAAGCTGATCCAGTTAGCACTGGAACAAAGTTAAAGCTCAAACAACCCTTTCTTACACATTTTTTTAAATCTTCAATCTTTATTTCTTCCCCATTTAGATAACTTTCCATAAGTTTTTCATCCTGTTCGACAGCTGTTTCAACTAACTCTTGTCTATATTTATCTGTAATTTCTTTTAGATCAGCAGGAATATCTTTTTCTTCCCAGGCAGCACCTAGATCCTCATTTTTCCATACAACAGCTTTCATTTTTACAAGGTCAACTACACCTTGAAGCGAAGATTCTATACCAATTGGAATTTGCATTACTAAAGGTTTTGCTCCTAATCTATCTTTAATCATGTCAACACATCTAAAAAAATCTGCTCCAGTTCTGTCAAGTTTATTTACAAAACATATTCTTGGCACTTTATATTTATCTGCTTGTCTCCATACTGTTTCTGATTGAGGTTCAACACCTGCAACTCCATCAAAAACTGCGACTGCACCATCAAGTACTTTCAGAGATCTCTCAACCTCAATTGTAAAATCTACGTGACCTGGTGTATCGATGATATTAATTCTATGATCTTTCCAAAAACACGTAGTTGCAGCAGAAGTAATTGTGATACCTCTTTCTTGTTCTTGTTCCATCCAATCCATAGTTGCGGCACCATCATGCACCTCACCAATTTTATGGCTCTTTCCTGTATAGTACAAAATTCTTTCAGTAGTCGTTGTTTTGCCAGCATCGATATGCGCCATGATGCCAATATTTCTGTATTTATCTAATTTGTGTGTTCGTGCCATTTAGTATTACCATCTAAAATGCGCAAAAGCTTTGTTAGATTCTGCCATTTTGTGAGTATCCTCTTTTTTTTTAATTGCTGATCCTCTATTTTGATAAGCGTCATATATTTCATTAAATATTTTATCTGACATTTTTTTATCTTTTCTTTTTCTTGATGCATCTATCAACCATCTTATTGCTAATGCTTGAGATCTTTTAGATTTAACTTCAACTGGTACTTGATATGTAGCACCACCTACTCTCCTTGATCTAACTTCTACAGTTGGTTTAATATTTGTAATTGCTTGATTA
>CACMMN010000034.1 GCA_902614905.1 uncultured Pelagibacteraceae bacterium
AATCATTTCATTTTTTTTTTTGATTAATAACAAAATAGAAGATAATAATAATGACATATTTAATAATTACATGCATTTTATTTATTAAACAACAAATAATAATTCAAAAATTTAGTGCATAGAAAAAAACTTATAATTTTTAATCCCTCAATAGAAAATGGTGGAGTAGAAAAAAACTTATTTTTAATTAGTAATTATCTAGCAACAAATGTTGAAAATGTTTATTTAATCACCACCTCGAAAAAATTTAGAAATAAATTTAATCCTAAAATCAATCTGATAACACCCAAATATTTTGTATGGGATAAATTAGGAAGAAAAATTAAATATTTGATATGTTTAATTTTACTAACCAAATTTATTTTGACTAATAAAAGAATTGTTTTATTTTGTTTTCAGGCAAATTTTTATTGCTCTTTAATTTGTCTATTTTTTCCAAAGATAATATTGATAACAAGATCTAATACATCTCCCTCAGGCTGGTCTAAAAATTTTTTAAAACGACTTATATTCAAACTTTTGTTTAGGAGAATAAATAAAGTGATCGTAAACAGTATCGATTTTAGAAATCAGATTAATAATGAGTTTAATATCAAATCTTCATTTATATATAATCCTTTGAACAAAACTGAAATTATTAATAAATCTAAAATAAAAACTAAAAATTATTTTAAAAAAAATGTTAAATTAAAAATTATTTGTGTAGGTAGGTTTGTTGATCAGAAGGACCAAATTACGTTATTGAAAGCTCTTAAATTGATAAAATCAAATGTAGAATTTGAAACTTTATTATTAGGAGAAGGTAAGATGTTAGATAAATATAAGTTATTTATTAAAGAAAATTCTTTAAGAAATAAAGTTAAACTTGTTAAATTCCAAAAAAATCCATACCCCATAATTAAACAATCTAATATTGTGGTTTTAAGTTCTAAATATGAAGGGCTTCCAAATATCCTCTTGGAAGGATTGCTTTTAAAAAAATATATTATTTCAAGCAATTGTCCAACCGGCCCAAAAGAGATTTTAGATAATGGAAGTGGTGGAGATTTATTTAAGGTTGGAAATTATGACGAACTTGCTATTAAATTTCAAAATTTTGAAAAAAAAAATATAAAAATTATAAATAAAAAAATTGAACATGGTTATAAGAGACTTAATAGGTTTGACTATAAATCGAATATGGAAGCGTACTTGAAAATAGTTAATAATGAATTGAAAAAATTATGAATATTAAGTTAGATAATAATAATTATTTACAAAAAATACGAAATTTTATATTTGAATTTGAAAAAAATAAAGACAATCCTTTTATTCTAGAGTTTGGGGTAAGACAAGGGAGATCAACAAAAATGTTTTTAGAAATTTGTGAGCGAAATAATGGAAGTTTGATTTCTATAGATATTGATGATTATGCGAATTTATTTAATGACAAAAATTGGACTTTTATTCAATGTAGAGATGACAATAAAGTAAAGATTTCTCCATTTTTAAAAAAAAGTATTGATATAATTTTAATCGACAGTTTCCATGATCCTTACCATGTATTAAAAATAATTAATTTATATTGGGAAAATCTTACAATTGGAGGGTCAATGTACATAGATGATATTAGCTGGTTGCCCTATATTAAGAATAGTTGGAGAGATCACAAATACTCTGAAAATATAAATTTTGATACATTTCAAATGTTGTTAAATTTGTTAAATTCTAACAAGGATAATTTTAACTTAGAATTTAATTTTCAGGACTCTGGAATGGCTCGTTTAATAAAATTAAAAGATAATATTTTAGAAAAACCAAAAAAAATTATAAGAAGAAAAAATTTAATCAAAATAATTTTAAATAAATTACGTGGATAATTTTTTTTCAATTATTACAGTTGTTTTAAATGCAAGAGAAGATCTAGCTAATACTATTCAAAGTTTAAAAAAACAATCCTTTAAAAAATTCGAGTATATTGTCATAGACGGTAACTCTACAGATGGTTCTAAAGAATTAATAGAAAGAAACAAAGATTTTATATCTAAATATTTGATAGAAAATGACAATGGAATCTATGATGCTATGAACAAAGGTCTTAAAATTTCAAAAGGAAAATATGTGGGATTTATAAATGCTGGTGATAAATACACCCCTAATGCATTAAATATTATTCACAAGTATCTAAAGTCAAATAATGATGTGGATTTTATTTTTGGAACTGTTAAGAAAAAAATATTAAAGCACGGCTTTAAGAAAAATAGAATTTTTTGGAATTTTGATTTTTATACAAGTCATTCATCGGGTTTTTTTATTAAATCGGAATCTCAAAGAAAATTAGGATTTTATAACACAGAATATAAAATTTCTGCTGATTATGATTTATTTTACAGAATGATTGTAAAAGAAAAAATGAAAGGTATTTCTACTCTAAAAGATGAATTGATAGGAATATTT
>CACMMN010000035.1 GCA_902614905.1 uncultured Pelagibacteraceae bacterium
TTTAAAGCATATACAAAATCTACAAGAGGCACAATCCTAGTCGA
Organism: uncultured Pelagibacteraceae bacterium; assembly: GCA_902614905.1. Classification (GTDB taxonomy): domain Bacteria; phylum Pseudomonadota; class Alphaproteobacteria; order Pelagibacterales; family Pelagibacteraceae; genus Pelagibacter. The sequence continues at coordinate 45 of CACMMN010000035.1, forward strand.
TAGAAGTAAAGTATGGAAGGGAAAACCTTACAAACCTCTTACATCAGTAAAATATTCCTCAAGTGGAAGAAATAATCAAGGAAGGATTACAGCTAGAAATATAGGCGGTGGTCACAAACAAAAATATCGAATGGTAGATTTTTATAGAAAAAAAAAGGATCTTAAAGCTGAAGTAGAGAGAATAGAATATGATCCTAACAGATCATGTTATATTATGTTAGTTAAATTTGAAGATGGCGAAAAATTTTATTATTTAGCCCCACAGGGTATTAAAATTGGTGACAAAATTTCAAATGGGGAAAAGTCAGAAATTAAAATAGGGAACTGTTTACCTTTATCTGAAATACCTGTTGGTATTGATATACATAATGTAGAAATCAATCCAGGTGGCGGAGGTAAAATTGCAAGATCTGCTGGCACCTCTGTATCAATATCAGGAACAGATGGTAACTATTCAATAATTAAAATGACTTCCGGTGAGGTAAGAAAAATTGACTCAAGGTCATTAGCTACCATTGGTGTATTGTCAAACCCTGACCAGAAAAATATTAAAATTGGCAAAGCAGGAAGGTCAAGATGGCTTGGCAGAAGACCGCATACAAGAGGTGTTGTAATGAACCCAGTTGATCATCCCCACGGTGGTGGTGAAGGTAAATCAGCTGGAGGAAGGCATCCTGTATCAAGAACTGGTCAGTCAGCAAAAGGTTTAAAAACAAGGGATAATAAAAGAACAGACAAGTTTATAATTAGAAGAAGGAAGAAAAAAAGGGGATAAATAATGGCAAGATCAGTTTGGAAAGGTCCTTTTGTTGAAGAAAGTTTAATAAAAAAAGCTGAAAAACAAAAGAATGAAACTAATAAGAAACCTATTAAAACATGGTCAAGAAAATCAACCATAATACCTGATTTTATTGGATTGAGTTTCCTAATATATAATGGCAAAAAATTTATTCCGCTAACGATCTCAGAAGATATGGTTGGTCATAAATTTGGGGAATTTGCACCGACGAGACAATTTTTTGGACATACTCCAGCGGATAAAAAGGCTAAAGAAGAAGAAACTAAGGATAAAAAATAATTTATGAACAAGGTTAAAAAAGAAAACAAACTTAATTTGGTGAGATCAATTAATAAAAATATTAGATCTAGTACACGAAAATTAAAACCTATTTTAAAATCTCTTGTAGGGAAAAAGGTTGATTTAGCCTTAAGAAATTTAGAATTTTCAAATAAAAGAATATGCGCAGATGTTAAAAAAACACTTGCTTCTGCTATCGCTAACGCAGAAAATAATTATCAATACGATATAGATAAACTTTTTATTAAAGAAGCATATTGTGGAAAGCAGATTATTATGAAGAGATTCAGACCAAGAGCGAAAGGTAGAGCTGCACCTATTATTAAACCATACTCAAATTTAACAATAATTTTGTCTGAATCTAAACAAGATCAAAAGGAGAAGCATGGGACAAAAAGTTAATCCAGTAGGTTACAGACTAGGTGTTAATAGAGGCTGGGACTCTGTTTGGTACGCTAAGAAAAAAGATTTTGGGAAATTCTTAATAGAGGATTTTAAAATAAGAGATTATATTAAAAAAAATGTTATTAATTCTGGTGTATCCAAAGTAATGATTGAAAGAACATCTAAAAAATGTTTCGTAACTATATACACATCTAGACCTGGTTTTGTAATTGGAAAAAAGGGTAGTGATATAGAAAAAATTAAAAATAAGTTATCTGCTTTAACTACCAATGAAGTTAATTTAAATATTAAAGAGGTAAAAAAACCTGAAACTAATAGTTTTTTAGTTGCTGAAAATATTGCACAACAATTAGTAAAAAGAGTTTCTTATAGACGTGCAATGAAAAGAGCTATGCAATCTGCCTTAAGATTAGGAGCTAAGGGAATAAAAGTTTCCATAAGTGGTAGACTTGGTGGTAATGAAATTGCTAGAACAGAATGGTTAAGAGAAGGTAGCATACCATCACACACACTCAGAGCTGATATTGACTATGCAGAGTCAGAGGCATTAACTACTTACGGTATTATAGGTATTAAAGTATGGATTTATAAAGGAGAAATTTTTTCAAAAGAATTTAGTCAGGAGACAAATAAAAAATAGATATGCTACAACCAACAAGAACAAAATTTAGAAAAGCTCACAAAGGCAGAATTCATGGAAATGCCTCTAGATGCAATACCATGAATTATGGCTCTTTCGGTTTAAAAGCACTACAGCCTGAAAGAGTAATATCTAAACAAATCGAAGCCGCTAGAGTTGCTTTAACAAGACATATGAAGAGACAAGGAAGAGTTTGGAC
>CACMMN010000036.1 GCA_902614905.1 uncultured Pelagibacteraceae bacterium
CCTCTTATAAGGACAACAGAGTGTTCTTGTAAATTATGACCCTCCCCAGGTATATATGATGTTACTTCATGCCCATTAGACAATCTTACTCTAGCTACCTTTCTTAATGCAGAATTTGGCTTCTTAGGTGTTGTTGTATAAACTTTTAAACAAACACCTCTTTTTTGAGGAGATTTTTCAAGCGCAGGAACTCTGTCCCTAGCCTTTGGTCTAGTTCTTTTTTTTTTTAGCAATTGGTTTATCGTTGGCATAATTTAATAGTGATTAAGGAAGAAATTAAATGTAGTCTAATGTCTGTGGTCGCGTTTAGTACCTAAACAGTACTACTATCCAACCAAAATCTTGGAGAAAATACTATAGTTTTTGAATTTGTCAAATTAAAACAATGAAAATAACGCTCTATTATTATGGATTAGCAGGGGTTTCTGCTTGTTCGACTTTTTCTTGCTCAGATAAAAATTTTTGATCATCTTCTAGTGCTTTTTTATTCCATTTGTTTTTAATTGAGCCAGTTCCTGCTGGAACTAATCTTCCAACAATCACGTTTTCTTTTAAGCCAGCTAATGTGTCAACTTTTCCTTTAATTGCAGCGTCTGTAAGAACTCTAGTTGTTTCTTGGAAAGAAGCAGCTGATATGAATGACTCTGTTTGTAAAGAAGCTTTTGTAATTCCCATTAATACCCTCTCTCCAACAGCGGGTTTTTTTCCATTTTTAATTAATTCTTCATTCACATTTTCTAGTTTAAACCTATCTATTATTTCACCTGGCAGATAATCTGAGTCTCCAGAGTTTTTAATTTCAACTTTTTTAAGCATTTGTCTTAAAATTGTTTCTATGTGTTTATCATTAATTATAACACCTTGTAGTCTATAAACTTCTTGAACTTGATTTACAAAATACTCCGTTAGCTCTTTTATGCCAAGAATTCTTAATATATCATGTGGTAATGGTTGACCATCTAGTAGATATTCTCCCTTTTTAATCTCTTCACCAGGATTAAAATTGATATGTTTTCCTTTTGGTATTAGATAATTTGATGTTTCACCTGAGTCTGAAACAATTGAAACTTTTTGTTTTCCTCTCACTTCTTTACCAAACACAACCTTACCATCGTTTTCTGCTATGATAGCACTATCCTTGGCTTTCCTTGCTTCAAATAATTCAGCCACACGTGGTAATCCTCCAGTGATATCTTTAGTCTTTGAGGTTTCTTTTGGTAATCTGGCAATCACATCACCAGCAGTAATTTTTTGTCCATCTTTAACTGATAAGATAGAGTCAGGAACTAAATAATATCTAGCTTCATTATCATCTGCTTTTTTAACAACATTGCCTTTTTCATCTCTCAAAGTAATTCTTGGTTTAAGCTCTGTATTTTTAGATTGCGATCTCCAATCAATAACTGATTTTGATGATATACCTGTTGTATCATCTTGAGTCTCAGAAAGAGAAACTCCATCAATTAAATCTACAAAATTAACTATACCACTTTTTTCGGCTATAACTGGAGTTGTATAAGGGTCCCATTCGCAAACTTTTGAATTTTTTTTAACTTTATCTCCATTTTTAAAAAAAAGTTTTGACCCATAAGGAACTTTATAAATTGCAATTTGCATTCCTTTTTCATCTTCTAAAGAAATTTGTGTATTTCTTCCCATCACTATTTGGTTTTTTTTAGAGTCCTCTAATAAGTTTGTATTAATTATTTTTAAAACGCCATCATTTTTAAGAACAATTTGAGAATCTTGTTTAATTTGAGCAGTACCACCGACGTGAAAAGTTCTCATTGTCAATTGTGTACCTGGTTCACCAATTGATTGTGCTGAAATCATTCCTATAGCTTCACCTACGTTAACCATTTTACCTCTCGAAAGGTCTCTTCCATAACACATCGCACAAACACCCTCTTTAGAACCACAAGTTATAACGGAGTATACATTTATAGCTTTAACACCAGCTGCATCAATTTTTTCACAACCAGCTTCATCTATCATTTCACCCTTTTTAATTATAACTTCACCGGATATTGGATTTTTAACATTGTCAGCAACTACTCTTCCAAGTGCTCTTTCTGATAAACTGACAATAATATTTCCGCCTTCAATTATTTCAGATAAAGTAATGCTACCTTTACTTTTACAATCACAATCTCTTTTTGTAATTGTTAAGTCCTGTGCAACATCACATAATCTTCTAGTTAAATATCCTGAATTAGCTGTTTTTAATGCTGTATCTGCAAGACCTTTTCTGGCACCATGAGT
>CACMMN010000037.1 GCA_902614905.1 uncultured Pelagibacteraceae bacterium
ATAGTATGAAAAACTTAATAGTTGATTTTGCTATGAGATATGGATCGCCAAGCATTAATGGAAAGATTAAAGAACTTAAAGAAAAAGGATGTGAAAATTTAATAATATTGCCTCTTTACCCTCAGTACGCATCACCCACAACCGCAACAGTTTGTGATGAAGTATTTAGATCTTTAATGAAATTGAGATGGCAACCAAGCCTTCAAGTTGTATCCCACTATGAGGAAAACCCGCTTTATATAGACGCAATAATTAATTCTATTAAAAAGAAAATTTCTGAAATTAGCTGGAAACCAGACTTAATTGTTGCATCATATCATGGGATACCAAAAAAATATTTTGACAAAGGGGATCCTTATCACTGTTATTGTATGAAAACCACAAGACTTCTGAAAGAGAAGTTTCAAAGCATTGATATTATGACAACATTTCAGTCTAGGTTTGGACCACAGGAATGGCTAACGCCCTATACAGACAAGACTTTAGAAGAAATTCCAAAACAAGGAAAAAAAAATATATTAGTCATTTGCCCCGGCTTTGCCTCAGATTGTGTAGAAACATTAGAAGAAATAGCAATACAGGGGAAAGAGTCTTTTGTTGATGCGGGTGGTGAAAATTTTGATCTAATACCGTGTTTAAATGATAATGAAGATCATATAAATTTACTTAAAAACTTAGTGGATACATACTTGGTAAGGAAATGAATATTTACTTAATTTTAAAATCATTACATTTGATAGCGGTTATCTCTTGGATGGCTGGACTTTTATATCTACCGAGAATTTTTGTATACCATTCAGAAAATAAATTAAACAACGATATATCCGGAGTTTTTAAAATAATGGAAAGACGCCTATATTTTTACATCATGTATCCAGCAATGTTATTATCTTGGATTTTTGGGGTATCAATTATCCACTTTCAAGGAATTGAATTATTAAAAGCTAAATGGTTTTTAATAAAAATTATCGCTGTGATTATTTTAACAGGCTATCATTTTTATCTTGGACACTGCTTAAGATCATTTAATTATGATTTGAATAATAACAGTCCTAAATTTTTTAGAGTAATTAATGAAATTCCCACAATTTTACTAATATTGGTAGTCTTTTTAGCGATTTTAAAGCCCATGTAGGGTTGAAAAATCTATAATAATGTCTATATTATATTTATCTTTAACAAAATTCCCTTAACATGAAAATCGAAGAACTTAAAAAAAACCCCCCAGCACAGCTAATTACGCAAGCAGAAGAGCTTGGAATAGAAAATGCTAGCACTTTAAGAAAACAAGAAATCTTATTTGCTATACTTAAAAAACTTGCTGAAAAAGGTGAGGAAATAACTGGTATGGGAGTTTTACAATTATTACAAGACGGGTTTGGTTTCTTGAGAGCCTTGGAATCAAATTATTTACCAGGAGCAGATGATATTTACGTTAGTCCAAGCCAAATAAGAAAATTTGGTCTTAGAACTGGTGATACGGTTGAGGGTCCTGTAAGAGCCCCTAAAGAGGGTGAGAGATATTTCGCTTTGCTACATGTCAGCAAAATAAACAATGAAGATCCAATGAAATCCAGGCACAAAATTGCTTTTGATAACCTAACACCATTATATCCAAACAAACAATTAGTAATGGAAGTAGAAAACAATAAAACAGAGAAAAAACCAGATTTAACTTCAAGATTAATTGACCTAGTAAGCCCCATTGGAAAAGGACAAAGATCATTAATTATTTCACCACCAAAGGCAGGCAAAACTATGATACTTCAAAGCATTGCAAACTCAATAACAGCAAACCATCCCGAATGTTCCTTAATGGTACTACTGATCGATGAAAGACCGGAGGAGGTTACGGACATGCAAAGAACAGTCAAAGGAGAAGTTATTAGTTCTACTTTTGATGAACCAGCACAAAGGCACGTTGCTGTAGCAGAAATGGTAATCGAAAAAGCCAAAAGGCTAACGGAGCATAAAAAAGATGTGATTATATTGCTAGATTCCATTACTCGTTTGGGAAGAGCTTACA